>CAMVIN010000006.1 GCA_947167565.1 uncultured Clostridia bacterium
CTTCATTTCCTTATTATCCGCATACTCGATGAGATAATAGTGATCTCTCGGAAGTTCTCTTCTCGTAGATATCTGTACTTTCAAATCATCCCCGGAAGCTTTAGCGGATACCTTCGCATAGCAGGCATGTAAGGTATAGTTGATTCTCGGAAGAGTGAGTGTCCTGGCAAAATAAGGATCAACACTTACCTCCTGCTGTTCCAGATTTCCCTCTTTATCCTTCCAGCCGGTAAAGACATAGCCCTTTTTCTTTGGTGTCGGCAGAATAAGCTTCTGTTTTCCGAACTGATAGGTCGTTGTCTTCTTCCCTTTCATCTTACCACCGTGCAGTTTGTAAGTTATTTTTAATTTCTTCGGTACAGCCTTTGCCGTCTTTCCGGCACCTACCGCCTTTACCTTACGCTTTCCAACTCTCCACGACAGTCCCTTGCTTGCATGACTGAGAGTTATTTTAATCGAGGAATGGTTTACCACTTTTCTAAGACTGTGGTTGGCATACAGAGCACTCTTTTCAAAAGTTTTTACTGTTTTTGGTATGGTGAGAGTTTTCACACACCGGCACTCTTTAAACGCCTCTTCTTTTACCGTTTTTAACTTTTTTGGCAGTTTAATTTTTTTCAGAGACTTGCAGTAGGAAAATGCCTCTTTCCCTATCGTCTCCAATTTCTCCGGCAAAGTCACAGTTTTTAAATTTTCGCAATAGAAAACCACTTCGTCACTTAACTTTTTCATATTTTTAGAAAAGCGAATTGACTCAATATCTGTATACCGAAATGCCGCATTGTCCACCTGTGTCACACTGTCCGGCAGGATTACCTTTTTCAGCGACACCGCTTGAAATGCCATCGTGCCGATAGACTTCAGTTTTTTCGGGAATTTAATGGACATGAGTTTTTTGCAACAGAAAAAACATTCTTCTCCGATAGATTTCAGTGTTGAGGGAAGCGAAATATCTTCCAGTTCCTCGCAACTTTGAAACAGAATTTTTCCCAGACCGGTAATTCCTTCACCAACCTTGACTTTTTTGATTCCCTGCGAAACGATATCATAAAAAGATTTGTATTTCGTGTGGTCACTTCCCTTTCTGATTTCTGCCATGCCTGTTCCTGTAATCGTGAGTGTCTTGGTACTCGCATCATACTTATAGGTCGCATTTTCCCCACAAGAACCCTCGGTCGAGTATACCACTTCATTCCAGTCAATATTTTCTTCCTCTTCTTCCACCCCACTCTCAGTTGTTTCACCCATTGTTGTCTCATCCGTTGCCGCCATGATTGTTCTACAACTGTCGCCAAACATCATAGATGTCACAAGGGCAGCCGCCATAATACCTGCAAAAAACCGATTTGTCTTTCTCATCTTCATCACCTCATTTTTTTATTTTAATCTTTTGGGTCATAAAAGGTTTATAAATTGTGGAAAAAATTCCATCTGCATCAAAGTAATAGCCAACCTGAACATAATAGGTCTTTCCCTTTTTCATTTTCTTCAGCGTAAGGGTATCCGCTTTCTTTCCCATCCTGAATGACGCATTCTTTGGTTTTGCAATGAAATTATTCCAATTCATACAGATATACTGCGAGGCATTTTTCATTGCCTTATTATCAGCAATCAGCACATAGAAATTCGCACTATAACCAATTTTACTTTCCGGCGTCAACTGAATCTTAATGTTATTCTTTTTGGTCCTCTTAATCTTCACCTTTTCATAGACAGCATACAGGGTAAGATTGCCTTTTTGACCGGATAGTTCTCTCCCAAACCAGCCAAATCCCTCTTGCTCGTCACTCCATCCCGCAAAGATGTATCCCTTCTTCTTCGCGGACGGAAGTTTTGTCGGAGTCATGCCATAGGTATAGGTTTTCACTTTCTTCCCCTTCATCTTTCCGCCCTTTAGCTTATAAGAAATCTTATATTTTTTCGGAGTCGCTTTTGCGGTTTTTCCCGACGGTACCACCGTTGTCTTCTCTTTGTCAACATACCAGGAAAGTCCTGAATCTCTCCAGTTGACATCAATAGTTAGTGCCGAGTGATTGACTACCTCCCGCAAATCATCGTTCCCGTAAAAAATCGACTCTGCCTCTGTCACCTTCGCAGGAATCTCCACTCGTTTCAACCGACGGCAATACCGAAAACATTCCTGCCCAATCGATGTGAGCGTTTCCGGCAGTGAAATCTCCGTCACATAAGAATAATGGTAAAACACTCCTGCAGAGAGTCCCGTAATCCCCTCTCCGACAACAATCTTTTTTATTCTATCTGCGTTTTTTGTGTCAAAAAAGCCATCTGACTCATCTTCATTTAAGTCAATCTCCCCGACTTCTCCGGTCCCGCTGATCGTCATCGTCATATCATCGCTGATTGTAAAGGTAGCGTTTTCTCCGCACGTTCCCGATGCCGGCAGCGTTCCCGCCTGCGACCAGCCCGCCGGAATTAGTCCTCCCACCATACCGATGAGCGCAAGCACGGCAGCCACACGCCATCCTCTCATTCTGTTTGTCCTCTTGTCCCTTCTCATATAAAAACCTCCATTCTAAGCACGGTCTGTTTCATGCTTTCTGTATATATAACGAATCAAAAAAGAAAAAAGTTGCAAAAATTAAATTTTTTTCAAAAAATTTTTACAAACTCCCTGTTATCATGTATAATTATGTAGCGTAACTAAAATACAAGAGGTAAAAAATCAAATGAACAAGAATAAAGAAGAACTAACTTTTTCCCGGGGATTACGTCTTGGCGTTCCCATCGGCCTGGGCTATCTGTCAGTTTCTTTCACGTTCGGTATTCTGGCAGTTTCCTACGGTCTCTTCTGGTGGCAGGCTGTTTTGATTTCCATGCTGTGTGTGACATCTGCCGGACAACTCGCCGGCATTACCGTCATGCTCTCACCGGGACACTATCTGGAGATGCTGATTTCTCAGATAACAATTAATGTCCGCTATTCTTTTATGTCCATCTCGCTCTCCCAGAAGGTGGACAAAAAATTCCGAGGCATCTGGCGGTGGCTTCTCAGTTTTATGATGACAGATGAAATTTTTGCCGTAGCCGTCACGCAGAGAAAAGTCTCCCGTGCTTTTTTTGCCGGTCTTTCCATTGCGCCATATCTTGGCTGGACATTGGGAACCCTGTGTGGCGCACTCCTCGGAAACATACTGCCGGCACGACTGATGAGTGCCTTAAACATCGCAATTTATGCGATGTTTGTCGCCATTGTCGTCCCGGAATTAAAAAAGGCAAGACCGGATGGAAAGCGCCCGCTCGTTCCGGTTGTCGCGCTCGCTATCCTTTTTAGCCTTGCCTTTCACTATATACCCGGGTTAAAAGAGGTTCCCGCCGGTCTGTCCATCAGTATCTGCGCCGTCCTCTCTGCCTCGATTGGTGCCACCCTGTATCCCGTGGAAGATTAATACCCACTATTTCAATCAAAGGAGATGTTATCTATGCCGCTTACAAACTATTTTCTCTACCTCGCTGTCATGGCGGGCTCAACCTATCTGATTCGTTCGATTCCCTTCGTGGCAATTCAGAAGAAAATTGAAAATCGCTTTATCCGGTCTTTTCTCACCTACATTCCCTACGCTGTTCTGACCGCAATGACAATACCTGCTATTTTTTACGCACCAAGCCGCGTGGAAGCCGCTGCCGTCGGACTTCTTGTGGCCATTCTTCTCTCCTTAAAGAACAAGGGACTTCTTCTCGTTGCCGTCTGTGCCAGTGCCGCTGTCTTTGTCACAGAGTGGGTGCTTTGCTTATTCTGATTTTATTAGCGATTTATTCTTTAACTTCTACTCCACCAGTTTGATAAAATCGTACTCATCATCCTGAAATCCGTTCGAGGCTACTGCGAAATACGCGCAGTCAAGCAAATCCTCATCGACAAAATATCCCATGTGGAACTCTTTTTCATCTCCCGGCTCCAGTTCGATATACTCGAGTGCGTCAATTTTTCTTTCCCTGCAAAATGCCGCCGTCTGAAGGGAGAACAAATCACCGCCGTTCTCACTGTTCCCCATCTGGCAGATCTCAACTTCTCGCGGTCTGAGATATTCCTGGTACACATCGCTGTCCGGCAGCCCGCCGTTCGTGACATAATCTTCACCGGACTTGCTCTTTTTCAGATAAGCAATATTGTTAAACAGGTTGTAGTATTCGCTCCACTCTCCATCCGTCGCATTTTTAACACGGAACGTAATCTCCACAAATTTCTGTTTCACCTGTTCACTTCCCACAACTTTTCGTCCCGGCTCATTCACACCGCCACCGTACTGCACAATCTCTCTCGTGTAGTCTTTCAGAGTTCCGTCCTCCTCCGAGAACACAGAGCGGTTCTTCCACTGTCTCAACTCCCAGCCGTCATAATATTTGTCCTTATCAAGAGGCATTTTATCACTGACTGTCACCGCTTCAACTTTAACCTGAAGACCGGTATCTTTCTGAATCTTTCTGCCGGAAGCAATCTGGCTCTTATCAATCTTTGTCTTACTCTTCTCCCACTGTTCTCCATCCTGGAACCATTTCAAATCCTCTTCACTGATTGCGTCTTCACGCAGATAGTCGGACAGGGACACATAGACAGAACCTTCTTCACTCTGGTCTTTTGCCTCTTTGAGTGTAATACCGGAAATCAGAGCAAGTGCCTCATGTTTATCATATGCTGCGCCAACATTGAACTTCAGAATATAGCCCTCTTCATCACAGATGACATAAATTTCCGCCCCCCCGCCATATTCTTCGTTGCTGCTGCCCTCTACTCCACCATTCAGAATATAATATGCGGTATTTCCATTGACTTTTTCTTCAGATTTCTCCTTGACATCGGTGAATAACAGGGTCGCCTTTTGTTTCTCTGTATTATCTACCCGGATAACCTGACAGGACACAAAGTGGGTCGTCTCCTCCTGAAAACGATTCTCTGAATCATTTGTCTTATAATTGAAAAGATAATATCCCTGACCTTCTTTTCCTTTTTCTGCCTCCTTTACCTCGTACCGGTCTGTCACAGCCGAGTAATCCAAATCCATGTACGCAAGTTTCCCTGAGTCCTCCGACGCTGTCCCTTTTAATTTCATCTCAACCTTGTATTCAGCAGGGTTCTTCACCGAAACCGTCAGATACCTGTAAATCTTTTTTGCTGCGTAAGTAGTTGACGGAACAATCAGAGCGACAAGGCAGGCAGCCACCGCAACCTTCCATCCCGTCCCATGTTTTCTTGCCTTTTTCTTATAGTGCTCAGACTTTCTGATTTCCTCCAGCACATTATTCTGCAAGCGGTGAATTTCTATCTCGGATAATTTTTCCTGCTCCAACGTGCCGCTCACCTCATTCTCAGTAATATTAATTTTTTTATCACTCATAGCAAACGCCCCTCTCTATTAACTTTTCCTGCAATTTCTTTTTCTGCCTGCGAAGCCTGCTCTCCACGTTATCTTCGCTCAGATGAACAACTCCGGCAATCTCACGCACAGTGTAATAGTAAAAATATTTTAAAAGAAAAATCGTCCGGTTCGGCTCCTCCATCTCGGAAATTGTCTCGTGAACCATTGCGTAATTATATCGTCTTGCAAACTCATCCTCCAGACTGACACTCTGCTGCCCGAGAATTTCCTCAATTCCCTCGTAGTCCATCGCGTCCGTGGACAGACAGCCCTTTTTAATCTCCCTCTGTCTTATATCCAGCGCACAGTTTCTCGCAATCTGATATAAATACCCCTTGAAATTTTTCTTGATTTTCCCGCCTGTCGTCATGCTCTCCCACAGTCGGACAAAACTCTCCTGCATCGCATCCTCCACAAGACTCCGGTTACCGCCTTGAAGGATGTGGGAACAGATTGTCTTTACCGCTCCCCCGTACTGCTCAATTGCCAGACAGATTGCTTTTTCTGAATCTTTTTTAAAACATTGAATAATCTGTTTTTCATTCTTATCCATGGCAACCTCTCTTTTCGTTTTGCAAAGTTTTTTGTTTCTCTGAAAGCTTTCATAGTACAAGACGTTTTTTTTCAGTGATTTCCGTCATTACACAGATAAATCTTACCACAAAAAAAGCCACCGAACCTAACAGGGTAAAATGCCCCGTCAAGCCCGACGGTCAACCGATAAACTAACCGTGTAATATTATAGTTATGCAACCGGCTTTTCTATACTACAGCTATGATGCTTATATAACACATCAGTACTGCTTACATCCTTATCATAATTAACACTTACGATCAGCATTTTATTCTTCCTTGATGGCATCCACCGGACACCCATCCGCACACTCATGCACTACATCTTTGTTCTCTTCTGTTGTCTCTGCGATAGCCTCAGCTTTTCCGGTGTCGTCAAATTGAAACACCTCCGGCGCATTTCCCACACAAAAGCCACAGCTAATACATAAATCCTGATCTACATAAGCACTCATTTTTCTCGCTCCTTCCTGATAATTCATTTATTATATCGGTAGTATTTCCTATTTTTTTCTCTTTATACCATTTAACAGCATTTTTATTTGTTCCTGCTCAGTCTCTGAAACTTCTCTGTCAGAAAATCCTGCCCGCTGCAAAATATCAATGACCTCTTCTCTCTGACTCTCATCCAACTGCAAGTAGCCGTTTTCATCCAGCCACGACACCTGCTCCCGATAATTGGAGCAAGAAGATATATCTGTTTTCTTTGACAGTCTATGAATCATTTTTCCGTAATCTATAATAATCTGATCATTTCTACTTGCATGAGCATATGCATATGCAGTTCGCATTCTTCTCATCAGCCAGATTAGGAACACAACAAAAACCGCAATGACTATAACTGCTCCGACTGCAAGCACAGAAATTCTTCCTGTCGCCTCATTCATCACCGGATTGTTATTAATATCCACATCGCTCTGGTTTGCCGCCTCACCATTTGAAGAATCGCGAAACAACTGCATCAATCGCTGCAACATACTCATACCGGAAATTCCCGATTCGCGGGACGGCGGCGTAAGTTCCACTGTCACCCATCCCAGGGAAGAATCATATATCTCTACCCATGCATGTGCGTTTGCATCACTGACATCAACAGAAATCACTTCCGTCTCCCCCAACGGATTGTAACCCTCATAATAATCCTGATACGATTTATCAGTCAAAACAGTACCCTCTTCAGAAATGTCAATCGGATCAACCGCATATCCCTCAATATACCGTGCCGGCACTCCGAGGTATCGCAGAATCAACGTCGATGCACTGGCATAGTGTGCACAATATCCTCTCTTGTTCTCTTTTAGAAAATAATTGACAAAATCTTTGGAATACGGTGTTGCCCCCGGTCTCATGGTATACGGAATATTATCCCTGTAATACGCTGCTAATTTTTCAACCTTTTCCTCCAAACTCTGATTCTTATCAAGTCCTGCTTCCCGACAAAATTCACCGATAACTTCCAGATTCTCCTGCGGCACATTCAGCCATTCCTTCTCATTGATATTTTCTTTAATTGGAGAAATCTTTCCCACAGGCGGATAATACGTATACTCCTCTGTCCGATTCGGATATGTTACTCCCAGGATATCTTCCGAATAGTAAGGAAGATAGACACCGATTGCTGCTGCCACATTTGTCACTTTCATACGTGCTTTCGCCGAGTCTTTGTTTCCTTTCTCAAAATCATTTTTCCTTGTTGTCGCAGTGACATCAACCTGCTCTCTCACCGGATTTCCTTTACTGTCCGTCTGACGCTGCCAGCGATTCGTATACGGCTGATAATCAGCTCCCGTGTAGGTCTTCAAATAAAGGCGTTCACTGTTGTACGGCGTATATTCCACTTTTAAATCCGGTTCATAATCCAGACTAATGGAACTGACACCACCGAGTCTTCCGCTCATCAGACCACCGGTATTCGGATAAAAATTAAACAATCCCATAATACCCAGCATCATAAAGTTCTGTACAACATCTTCTGAATTTTCCTTCATCTGACTTTTAGTCCGGGTTGTCTCGTACATCTTTTTCGGATAAATTACGGAAATCGCCTCAGCTAAAAAAACACTGCTTACCAGTAACACGAGCACTGCAGAAATCACTGTTCTACTCGCGTAGATATAAGATATTTTCTTCTTTTTCATTGAAAACGTATAGCAATCATTCTTCGTTGACAGCCCATAATGACCATTTCCCCGGAGTGCATAAGCACCAATCAGACCGGAAAATAGCATGGCCACATAAAACGGTGACGGCTCCATATCAATATACAACGGGAAAAACAATACGACAAAGACAAGCGGCACTGCAATAATATACTGCATTCTTCTGGAAATAAACACATTCAGAAGGACACACATCCCCCAGCCAATATAACTCATCGATATCGTAACTGCCAAATATCGGTTGCTGACTTGCTCCGCAAACAATCGTACCGCCGCACTATTGAAATAAACGGAAGCCTGCTCGCCCAGTTCATTGGCAACTGCAAAAAATCCACTGCTAATATAACTGCGAAACGCCAGTCCCACAACAAGCATAATAAACAGCAACACAAAATAACCAAGATTTTCCCACAACTTACTGTAATAGAGGCAGGAACAGAACACTGCCCCCAGAAAAACAGCTATATGAACAGCAATCCACGAGTAATTAACACTCAGAGATGACAGATAACAACCAATCCCCCCCATAACGATAAGATAAACTAATAACCCTTTTATCAGCAGGGTAAATAAACGGTTTTCTTCCTGTTTCCAAGAATCCGGCCGCAATTTCACTCCCTCTGATATAAAAAGGTCATCTGTCTTTTTTTCTTTTCTCTTAAACATTTTCACGCATCTCCACCTGCACATCACCGTCTTCCCTGTACACAGACAAGTACGTCTTTAAGAACGGGAAGCAATTCTTGATATAAGCGTTTTGATTATCCCCCAGATGACCGCTCACCGGTATCCGGTACAAATCGCAAAACGCGTCACCCACTTCCTCCATTGTGCCACACCGGTACTCGTCGAACTGAAACATATTCTCGTTCCAGCACAATAAACATACCGGCATACGATTGTCTATCATATTTTTTCCCAAACTGTAAACGGTTTTCAAAATCTGTTCTGACTCTCTTTTGTCCTCAGACAGGTGAATGAGAATTACCATCTCACTTCCCGCCACTGCCACGCGCTCTTTTACCATCAACATATCCTGCTTGGCAGATAATTTCCAGTGAATATCCCGGATTCTGTCCCCCGGAATGTATTCACGGATATCGCTCACCTCCGAAAAATCATTTCCTTTTTCCTTACTTTCTTCAGTCTCGGCAGCCCCTGCCAAATATTCCTCTGTAGAAATCTGCTCGGTCTCATGAGCGACAGGGAGAATAAAAAATTCACACTCCCTGACAACGTTCCAGCGACAGGTAACAAGTCCTAATATGTCCTGAAACACACAGCCGTCAACAGAAATCTGAAACCGTCCCAAATCCTCAAATTCCAACGGAACCCGCAGAAAACTTGTCCCGTGCATTCGAATCGGCATGGAGACTGTAACATTGGATTCATTTTCATAAAAAGTATTTGCAATACGAAACTGAATCCGGCTGTCAAGCACCGGATACCACTTCGGATTTCCGATTCGGATTTCAAGAGGTGCAACCTCTCCGGCATCCGAGCGACTCCACCCTGCACCGAGCTCTAATGTAAGCGTTGTTCTCATCATTAGAATGCCGGCAACAGACAAAATTGCCATCATGACAAGAAGCACAAGCAGAATACACCAAAAGTAATTGCCGAGATAGAGAAGCATAAAAATGTCCATCGCCACTAAAAGCAGATACATAATCACTCTCATCGGACGCCATACTAATTTATATGTAGGTTCTTTCACACTTTTCCTCCATTTGCACATGCAATTCCTACTGTCTCGGGCTCTTCACTTCACCGATAAGCACCCTCATACAGTCCTCTGTTGACTTTCCCTCTGCTCTGGCGCGGGAACTGAGACGCACACGGTGTCCCAGCACATCTTTTACTACACTCTGCACATCCTCTGCCGTGACAAAATCTCTTCCCTCCAGCATAGCCATTGCGCGCGACATCTTGAGAAGCGCAATCGTCCCTCTCGGACTTGCCCCCGCCGCAAACAGTTCATGGTCTCTTGTCTTCTCCACAAGGGATACCATATAATCATACAACGATTCATGAACAAAAATCTTCTCTGTCTTCTCCTGTATCTGACGAAGTTCTTCTAAAGTCAGAACCGGTTCGAGCGAACCCACCTGATTCCAGACCTCTCCCTTAAGAATTGCCACCGCTTCATCATGCGCCGGGTATCCCATTGTCAGGCACGCCATAAAGCGGTCCATCTGCGACTCCGGAAGCATCTGTGTACCGGACGAGCCAACCGGGTTCTGTGTCGCAATAACGAGAAACGGCTCCGGTAATTTTCGTGTCTCTCCCTCAACAGTCGCCTGTCTCTCCTCCATAACCTCCAACAGTGCCGACTGTGTCTTCGGTGAGGTACGGTTCAACTCATCTGCCAGAAACAGATTGCAAAAAACCGAGCCCTCATGGTACTCAAATTCTCTTGTCTGGCCATTGTACATAGAAAAACCAAGAATATCACTCGGCAGTACATCCGGCGTAAACTGAACTCTTCGATAATCCAGTGAAAGTACCCTTGCAAAAGTTGTTGCCAGTGTTGTCTTGCCGACTCCCGGCACATCCTCCATCAAAATATGTCCGCCACCAATCATTGTTGCCAATACCTTTTTTACAACATCCTGCTTTCCTTTAATCACACGATTGACCTGATCCTGCACCCGCTGCAATTTTTCATCTATTCTGTCGCTCATCTAAACCTCCGTTTACTTTACAAAAAGAACAGCCCTACAAAACCCATGTATGGCTGTTCTTCATCACTTCTAAAAAATCAGAGTCCTTTACGCCTCCTGCACTTCTCTCTCCGCTTCCTTCTGTTTCTTCAAAGCAAGAAATTCCTGAATCGAATTCAACACTTCATCGGAATCCAGACCGTGAACCATGCAGGCTTCCTCCAACGACTCCCCAATGGAAGACGGACAGCCAACACAGTGCATCCCTGACTGCATGAGAACATAGGCAATGCCCGGCTCAAAATCCAACATATCTCCCATTGTTGTCTGCTTTGTAATTTCCATTTTATCTTCTCCTTTCGGTTACTTCTTCTTTTTGCAAACCATACGCTTTTATTTTAATGCATATTGTCCATTTGGTCAAACAAAAAATAACCGTTCATAGAAAATTCACATTTATCCATTCAACTCATAAGGCTGTGCATTTAAAATCGGCAAGCCGTTTTCATCCCAGATTACCCTCCGAAGATGAGCACTTCGGCAAGGATCATAGAGAGGATCTTCTGAACCGTATCCGCAATTTCCCTCAAAACAATCTTTCGGCCGGGAATGATATACAAAAATTGTATCTCCATTCTCATCAACGGTAAACGAGTTGTGCCCCGGTCCATACTCATCAACTAAATCCTCTGAAGTCAATGCGGGTGTGGATTGTTTCGTCCAGGACTTAATATCCAGCAAATCTGACTTCTCATCTGCATACAGGTATCCAACACAATACTCTGGTCCTGTAGCAGCGGCTGAGTACGCAACAATTACTTTCCCGTCGTGAATCAGCACAGAAGGTCCTTCATTGACAGGAATAGAGACACATTCCCAGTAATATTCCGGCTTCGTGAGAAGCATCGCCTTCGTAACGGCTTTCCACGGCTCTTTCGGATCCACTTCTGCTATATAAAGATTAGAAGTTCCGACTTTCTGTGCCCAGATTACATAGGATTTCCCATTACACTCAAAGTATGTCATATCAAGAGAAAAATCGGTAAATGAAGTGCTATCGCCCTCAGCAGCCTGGAACTTTCCTTTTTCCACCCAATTATCATTGTATGGGTCATCGCCCTCGCACATCAAAACATTACAATTAATGTTCCACCAATTCGAAGAACTTCCGCTCCCGGCATATAAAATATACCATTTCCCACCAATATAATGCATCTCCGGAGCCCAGATAAAACGATGAGATATCGTTGTACTGCTCACCTTGAAAATAGTTTTTTCCTCCGCATTTTTCAGTCCGGCCAATGTCTTGGAACGGCGCAGAATCACACGGTCATATCCATTCGCATCGTGAAATCCATTCATTGGGTAAGATGCTGTAAAGTAGTAGTAGCCATCCTCACCTTTTGTAATATACGGATCCGCGCGGTCCGCAATAAACACATCAGATTTTGCACTTTTTGCATCCATGTCAGATTCTTTTGTCTCCTTATATAATTTAGTTACAGCACTATCCGGTTTCGCTCCCCGGAAAACTTGAACCTCACGAACATACCCAATAAAAGTCGGATCGCTGTAAGATGATTTTCCGATGTAGGCAACAAGATCACTGCCAAAATCACTGAATTTACGCTCCAATGGACAGGTTCCCACTTTTTCTCCATTAAAATATCCGGTAATACTGTCCGGCTTAATCACTGTCACATAGTGATTCCACTCTGTTCCCGTGAAAGGTCCATTAATGCCGTTAGCAGCCGTCGATGCACTGATGCCGACTTCTGTAACCCACGGTGTGCTCTCATTGACAGAGTTTGTCATAACTGATTTCATGCGCCCTTCAAGATTTCTCGGATTGAGAAGCCAATAAGAACTCGGCAGCGTCTCCGTTGTTCCGACATACATCACACTTGTATTGGCAGTTCCATTATAATCTTTTGCCCAGATGGATATCGTCAAAGTATCCTGTCCTTCAAAGACATCCGACGGCAGATTGATGTATCCGCCATTTTCAAGGAAAAGAGAGTGGTCCGCCTGAATCGTCGAATCAACACCTACAAGTTCCGCATCCTTCCCATTGCCACTCTGATCAAGAAGCGTCTTGCCATCCTCCCCGGTTGTCATATTGTAGTGGAGAAGTTCAACTGTTGTATCCGGCTCTTCGGTAGGTGACGCCGTTGACGTAGTAGAACTGTGCGTTGCATCTGTCGTACCGGCAGAGCCCGGCGTGGCTGTCGCAACCGTTTGTTTCGAACTTTCCGATTTTTTCATTTTTACCCGTACGGTAACTTTCTTTTTGTAAGTCTTTGAAGCAGTCTTTATTTTCGCCTGAACAATTGCTTTTCCCGTCTTCTTCAACGCCTTGATTTTAACGCTTTTTTTCGTCTTTTTGGTAAGCTTTATCAAATTTTTCCCCTTCAAAACTTTCCATGTCACCTTTTTGATTTTTTTCCCTGTGGAATTTTTAATCTTAACTGTCTTGCTTTTCCCGGTATAAACCGCAAGAGAAGTTTTGTTGAGTTTTATCGTTTTCTTTTTTTCCGCCCTTGCCTCGGCAGGTGACAACAGAGAAACGACCATAACTAAAACCATAAAAACCGTTGCCTGTTTTCGCATTTTTCCCATGAAAATACCTCCTTGATATGTATAAAAAATTCATTTGTTATACTTTATCAAAGGAGAGAAAAAAGTGGAATGATAAATAACGCTCAAAATTTGATATTTTGTGCTTTTTTTGATATATTCTGCTTATCCCGATATGTCCTTGGAGACATCCCATATTTTGACTTAAACTGCCGGGAAAAATGCTCAATGTTATCATATTGGAGAATTTCAGCAATTTCACTGATTGAATATTGGGTCGTATCAAGAAGCTTTCGCGCCTGTTCTAACCTCGCATTAATCAAATCATTCGAAATCGAAACACCAAAAAATTTCTTATACAAATGTTGAAGATAGGAACGGCTCATTTTCATATCCTCAGCAATCTGTTCCACCCCATTTTGTGGCTGATATTCAAAATTTAAAATATGACGCCGCAATTTGTCGAAGGCAGGAAAATGTTTGATTCGAATTTTGTCCTCGCCGATGCTCTCATGATATATTTGCGCAAAACGATGAAAGAGAGTCTGCGCCTCATGATGAAGCATTTTTTCACGATCTTCTCTTATTGTAAAATATTCAAGAAGCATATCGGATGTTAATTTTTCAATTTCCTTTGTATCCTTCAAACGAATCGGCGTATTGAGTGGAATATCCAGATTTTCAAAAAAATTCTGATAAGGCACGATATCAAAATGAATCCAGTCATTGATATAATGTCCATCAAGTTTGCGATATACCTGTGGCGCACCCTTCTCATAAATAATATATGTATTTTCCGGTATCAACTCATAACGGCCTTTGAGGCAGACCTCAGTAGGGCATCGGAAGAACAAAAACAAATAGTCTCCCGTGCCCTCCGGACGATCCGCCTCAAAGCCGCCGACATTGACAAATTGGTATCCCATATCCTTTACGTAAATCATATGCCCCCCGATTCCGAGCCATCAGGATTTCTTACTTAATCGAATAGCGATTACACTATACGGGGGAGTTGTAAAATTAAACTGGCTACTAATTCCTGTTATTTCACTCGTATTCATTGAAACAACCTCATCTCTCCCTAAAATATTATCATCTGCCATAGACCGGCCCACCGCTATATCAACAGAACCTCTGCTGTCCAGCGCACCTGAGCCCTTTATGTCAACTGCAAATATTTTTGAGTCCCCGGTAACATTGACCAATTTGATGATCATATCACCGTTTTCATCTTCGCTCACAACCTGATAAGCTTCTGCGTTAGTGCCCTCCTCGATTGTATAATCGACATACAACGTGTTATTCAGATAGCACTTAACATTTTTATCCGTAACAACTACCTTTATTTGGTAAGTCGCATTTGTCACAAGAGAACAATCCTTCACTACCACCAGTTTTGGTCGCATCTACCGTGAACGTATAATTCGTCCAGTTCGTATTCCCAAAGTAAACCGTCGTTCCTGTGTTTCCGTATTTACTTGTATCGGTCACCGTACTTGACTGAATAAGTCCACCATCTTGAACACTCCATACTCCATCTGATATTTTCTCCCATTTCTCATCAAAATCATCTGTGGTAAACGTATCCTCAGCCAATGTTTTTCCGGTTTCATTATCTGTGACTTTTACATTGTCAAACTTAGCGGATGTCTCCCATGTACCAACTCCGACTTTTCCTTTAAATTCATTATGCGATATTATTTTTGCCCCGTCAAGTGAAGATTTCAAAAGCGTTGTTCCTGCATTGTTTGAAAATACTTTTTGTACATAATAATTGACAGAACATGTTGACGTATGGTTATTAAACCAGATTAAATTTGGTGCCCAATGCATTCTGGTAAGGTTTCCAAAAAGAGGAGCATACGCAGCCATCTTAACAATGTCACCGTTTCTTTCCAATCCGGTCATATAGGCGGCCTCAGACAGTGCGGATTTCCATGTATTGGACCACGAAGCATACTCACCGCCAAAAACATTCAATGCGCCACAATATTTCGTGTCTGTCATGTTGGAGACAGTCCTGCTGTAGTTTTCCGGATCATAATAATCGGTATGCTCCAAAAACCACTCCGGCTGGTTATAATAGTGGTGATCTACTGCTCCGGAAAACAGAGTGCTGTCCAAAAAGCCTTCATTCTGAACACCAGCCTCACTCTCGGATGCATTTACCATTTATTTGCTTGATCTTTACTATACGCTGTAATCTTCATCTCGCTATCGTCTGTTTCAGATATCGATGTTGACTGACTCCCCGGTGTTTTTGTTGGAACAGCCGGCGTAGCTGTTACTGTCTTTTTTGCCGCCTTTTTCACCGTGACCTTTATTTTTCTTTTCAATGTTTTATTTATATTGGTCTTAATCTTTGCCGTAACAATCGCAGAGCCTTTTCAAGACGCCATCTTTTCTTTTTTATCCTCCGGTTTTCTCTGTTCAGAGACGATGACCTGACACGGACGGATATTACTTCGGGGACAGATAAAACTGCACCGTCCACAGCGGATGCACTCGCCGTCCCGCATCGTATCCTCCTGTAATTTAACGGAGACCGGACAATTTTTCTTACACGCCTGACAGTTTGGAATACAGTTTGTATGCTGTCTTCTGAGTGCAGTAAACGGAATCTCCGGAAGGAGTGAAAAAATCGCTCCCATCGGGCAGAGAAACTGACAAAAAAATCGTTCCTGCAGCGCCATTCCGACCAATATCAGAACAAACAGAGCAATCCCGACACCATAGGCTCCTATCCTGAAATTTCTGGCTGTCAAAAGAGAAAATACCGTCCACGGACTATACTTTGTAATCAGACTGGATTTGCCAAAGAAACAGAGCAGCAGCGTTCCTGCCAGTACAATATATTTCAGTTTTTGAAGAACCGGAATTGCCCGATCCGGAATTTTCACCCACTTTTTCTTCGTTTTTTTCTGTATCCATGCACAAAAACGATAAATCCAGTCGCCGATTGCACCAAATGCACACGCCCAGCCACAGAACACTCTGCCCGCCACAATGGTAACTGCACACAGAACTGCCAGGCGAATCAAAAACATCGAAGAAAAGTCAATCACGGTTCCACCGCCAAAATTCCCAATCAGTTCTTTTACCCCGGCATATGCCTGAGAAAAAAGAGCCGGAATAAATACAAAACATACCACCTGAACAGCCAGTCGAAGAATATCCAAAATCATCATTTTCTTCGCCCTGGCTCGTACTGAATTACTTTTCATTGTTTTTACTTTCCTCCAATGCCTCGCAAATCCCATCCAAAATTGCATTGGAAGAGAGAGTTGCGTTCGTCACAACATCTACATCAACAGACTGAAAATCCACGACATCCGGGATAAGTTTCTTTGCCGCCTCAAGATACTCCGGCGTTTCTTTCTTTCCCTCAATCACTTCTATCGCGGTTATCTTTCCATCCTGAATCGTCACCTCAGTCACCACATCACCGCCATATCCGGTTCCCGTTCCACGGAATTTTCCGTCCATGTAAGTAACCTTATTGGCCTCTAATTCCGCCCACGCCTTTTTCGCCTCACGCTCCTCTTCTCTGTGAGCGTCAACCTCTTTTTGCCTGTCTTTGGCGTAACTCTGGTATCCCATAAGTACGCCGCCAATCAGCAAAAGATTCAATCCTTTAATCACGAAAGTTTTCATTGCCGCCTCCTATTCTTTCGCCTTTTTTAAAGCCTCTCGATAGAGGTTCAAAAAGGCTTCTGAAGAACACGTTGCGCCGGAGCATATATCTACACCTGTAGCCTTCTGTTTCTGAATTAGCTGCGGAAGAATATAATTTAATGCATTCTGCGAATACCAGAGATTTGTTGCATCCTCCACCGTCAGATCTGCTATATCCGTCAGCTGTCCCTGTTCAAAGACGACATTTCCACTCAACTCATATTCAAAAAAGTCCTCGTCCTCATCCGGATACACCATAACACAAACCGGATAGATACCATCCTTGATTTCACTATAATCTATCTTGTCAGAATCCTCTTCCCCGGAAGAATCTATTGGTGTCTGCGACGGAGATGGTGCCGGAGTCTGCGTCACCATCTCCTCATCGTCAGAAACTACTGTTGTAGTCTCACCTGTTGCCTGATTCCATGCAAGAAGATAAAGATTTCGAATTGTTTTCGATGAGCACGTCGCCCCACTCACAGCCTGGAGTTCTTTCACTGACTGGTTCGCCAAAAGCTGACTCACTACGCCAGTAGAGTTTTTTGTGCCCTCTACCGCCTTCTGATAATACTTTTTATTCGTTTCATCCGTAGAACTAAAATTCTCCATCGCTGCCAGAGCACCATTTTTAAATGTCACATCAGCACTCATTATGTAGGAAGTAAACGCCTTCTTCGCATCCGGCTCACAAGATGCGCTCACCGAATATGTTCCATCTTTCGGGGTTCCTGTCGTCTGAATCTGTGTATTCTGCTCACCCTCATCAAGATTTGCCGGAGTTGTATCTGCTTGATCAGAAGGATTTGTTTTTTTCTCCTTCACTTTTTTACCATTATTTTTTGCAATGGCCTTTTCTCTGGCATCAAGATATGCCTTGACAATCGCATGGGAAGAATACGTTGCTCCGCTCACCGTATCCACGGAAGATGCCATGGCTCCATTTTTCTTCTGAGTCTTCAAAATTTTCTTAACCATTGGTTTCCACGCCTTTTTCCAGTACGCTTCATTATCCGGATCATCGTTGCCGGTAATTTTCAGTTTATTGACTGCTACCACTTTGCCCTCTCTGAATTTTGCAGCTAATGACACGGTATATCCGAAATTTTCACACTGAGCACTTCCGGTAAAAGTTCCGTCCGCCGGTACTCCCTTAGATACAACTTCCTTTTTCTTCGACTCAGTTGTTTTTTTGGTACTCGTCTTTGTCACCGTTGTCGTTGTTGCAGTAACCTTCTTACCTCCCGCTTTGTTCAGTGCGGCAGCCACCGCCTGGCGAATCCCGTTTGAGGACAGTGTCGCTTCTGCAATACAGTCCACTTCCGGTGTCTGCTGCTTGAGAATCCGGGCAATAATCTTCTTTGCTCTCGAAAAATACTCGGGTGTCTCACCGTCGTGAGACACAATTCGTATACTTTTTATTTTCCCCCCGACAATCTGCACTTCAACCACAACCGGGCCGCCATAGCCCGCTCCCGAACCGGTATATGTTCCATCTTTCCATGCCTCGGCTTTCAAACTGACAGCAGCCACTTTTTCTTTTTTGTTTTTCTTCTTTTCGCCAGATTCCTCTCTTTTCTTATCTGAGCTGCGTGTCGCCGTAATACCCGGCTCCTCTTTATCCTCTTCGCCTGGAAAAATAATCTGTGAAAAAACCGGGACAGTACTCCGGAATCCCGCCACCGCCGCCACAACGACGAGTACAGCCGGAACGAGAAAAATAAATTCCTTTATTTTATTCATGTTATTAGATACCTCCGTTTGTCAGTCAATCCTTCTGCTCTCTTTTTTCTACTGTGACTGAAAAAATATCTGACGTAAATTTCTCTTCCAGTCCCTCTGTAATTGTCACTTTACCGTCTTGATCAAGCAAAATAGCGTCAAACTCATCCTCATGCCTGTGCCAGAATGCAAGGGCATCCTCTTTTCCCATAATAAAGAGAGAGGTAGACAGTCCATCCGCCAAGGTCCCGTCATCGCTCACAATCGTCACACTGGTAAGACCACGATCTGCCGGGTAACCGGTTCGCGGATCAAGAATATGATGATATGTCACCCCATCCTTTTCAAAGTACCTCTCATAGCCTCCGGATGTAATAACCGCCTTATCTGACACCTGTAGAATACCAAGAAAATCCTGTGATTCAGTATCCGGATTCTGAATGCCGACACGCCATTCCGAACCATCCTGCCGACTCCCCAGAAGCTGCACGTTCCCACCAAGAGAGACAAGCCCCGAAGTCACTCCATATTCCTTGAAAATTTCCATAATACGGGCTGAAGTGTACCCCTTGGCAATTCCGCCAAGGTCAATTTCCATTTCATCCGGCAGTGTAATAAGCCGATTCTCTTTATCGTACTCTATTTGTGAAGCGTCAATGTTCTTTAAAAGCTTATCAATTTGAACTTTTTCCGGCACCTTATACTTCTCATTTACAAATCCCCACTCAAGCATCAGCGGGTAAATGGCAATATCAAACAGCCCACCTGTCATATCATATAACGACAAAGATTTCTCAATCAGTGTTCCCGTCTCTTCTGACAAAATCTCACTTCCGCTCTCATTGACAATCGCCACTTCGCTGTCCTCGTTCTGCGCACTGAATAACTTTTCGAGGCGCTGGATCTCTCCGACCGCCACATCAACAGCTTCTTCTTTTTTCTCGCCATATGCTGTTATGGTCATGTATGTGTCCATCGCGAAAATACTTCTCTGTGCCGGTTCATTGTCTCCAACTGCACTGCCACTCGCATTTTTTAAATTACTCTCTTCCCTCCCGCAACTGCTGAGACTGAATACCTGCACAGTAAAAAATAAAATTGTCAGGACAATGCGTACCACTGTCATTCTTTTCTTTTTCATATTCGTGTTCAAGTCCTTTCCCAAAACTCTTCAAGGCTTAATCATACCATTGACATGGAACAAAAACAAGTGGCTTTTCTCCAAAAATAGCGGCACCTTCTCATTCCGGTACCGCTATTTACTTTCACTCATTTCCCGAGTTTAACAGACTATTTGACAACAACTTTAATTGTCTTTGTCACAGTTTTGGCCGCATATTTCGCTGTCGCCTTTGCTTTGATTTTAACCTTAATTTTATATGTTCCCTTTTTGGTCTTTGCCGGAACTGTCAATTTACCTGTCTTAGAAACTTTAATCTTAGCTTTTGTCTTGCCGAAAATCTTATAAGTCAGTTTTCCTTTTGCTTTTCCGCCAAGTTTAAAGGTCTGTTTTTTCTTTGCTTTTTTCTTTGCCTTAATCTTGGTCTTTACACCCGTGATTTTCTGCTCAGCCTTCTCAGTTTTCTTGGTTGTGTTGTCTGCACTAGTTTTATCACTGTTCGTAGTGCTGCTATTATCGGCTTTTGTCTGAGCAGTATTGGTCTGGCTGGTATTTGTGTTATTATCTGTATTTTTTTCGGTTTCTTGTGCCGTATCTTTTTTCTCTTCCCCTGTTGTAGTGGAAGCTGCCTCTGCTGTCACCTTAGTTGTGATATCCTGATAATTGTCGCTGACAATAGTAAGAGTATACTCAGTTCCTACCGTAGGTTCAACCTCTAAGGTCTGTGTCAATGATGTCAATACCACGCCATCCACAAGTTTTGTCACACTTCTGCCGCTTCCGGCACTCAGTGTCAGTTTAGGATTCGTCAGATTGGATAATTCTGCTCCTGTCAGCGTAATTACAAGTTCAGAACCTTTCAAAGTTGCTGTTGCCTGTGCGGTCGGATACGTTTTCTTGATTTTCTCCTGCAGTTCTGCAATCAGTGAGTTGGCCTCAACCGAAGTAGCCGTTCCGAGGCTTACCATTTCCTCCGCCTCTCCTACATGTTCTTTCAAATCATCATTAGAAGCATATCCGGTAGTTTTCTTTGCCACCTCAACCAACGAATTCAACTCTGCCTTCTGTGCCTCAGAGATTACTGTAGCAACCGTTCTGACAATAGGTCCATAATTGCTGCTGTTAATTGTAACACTATAGGTCGTGCCATCTGCCACAGCCTGAGTCAAAGCAACTTTACCATCTGCAACTTCCGCATTCGTGGCAACGCTGGTTCTGCCCGCCGTAACATTTACCTTTACATCTTTAAGTTCGGCAGGAATTCCACTGATAGCAATCGCACTCTCACCTGCTGTTGCCTTTAATGCAAGTGCTGACAGGTCACCGGCATAATAGCTGGCAAGTTTAAGATTATCCGTATATGGTTCCTTATCGCCAAACTGATTGATGGAAATCACTCCGAGGTCTGTAATCAAATCAACACCTGTAATGGTGGCACCATTCATTCCCTCAAACTGATAGAATTTCTCTCCGCCATGATTTGTCTTGCCGGCGCCCTCTTTAATTGACCACGCAATTTCCACGTTGGCAACTTTAGCACCAAACCACAAATTTTCAAGAGTAGTCATACCATACGACTTATTGTCTTGTGTTTTAATTACCGCCCCATAAATTGCATTGTACTCAACATCAGAATCGCCGTTACCGGATTTGATTAACTTTTTCCCTTCTGTATTGTAATTGTTATCCTCAACCTTCTTCGTTGTTGTCACACCCAGAAGAGAAATCTGGAAATCTCCGTAACTTCCACTGGTTGTCATCTCTCCTATTGAAAGAGAGCCGGTAGTAACCTTTGACTCACCAAACTTAGAAAACGTCTTTTTGTTATTCGTTCCCACGCTCAATGTACTGTAAGCTGCCGGAGTCTCCGTCAAATCAGCAAACGAATAATCAGCCGCTGTTCCAAGGGCACTTTCTTCAACTTTTCCCGCTGTCAGTTTTGCGTAATCTTTTGCACTTACCTGAACCGGAATTGATACACCCTTGATGTACTTTCCGTCGTTATAAGTACCATTTGCCAGCCCGGTCGTCCCTGCGAATTTGGATGTCGTCGCTGTCGATACAGCATCCACGCCTTTATCCACTTCCCAGACCGCCTTGTCTGTCAACTCATATGCCTCATAAAAATCATTATACGGCACATTCATCATTACATATTTTACATCCTTTGTGTCTGCTTGAGCTGTCGTTGCCGACGATATATTAAACGTCGCAGCAAATGCAACTGCTCCTACAAGAATTCCCGAAAGAATTTTCTTTGTCAATCTCATCGTTTTACCTCCTTATATTTATAATCTAACCCTAATTAGTCGAGACTTACTTCGGTTAGCATTGACAATTCACTATTCTATCTATTTTTTTCCAATTTTTCAAGCCTTGTTCATGATAGAATTTCTCAATTAGCCCATTTGATGTCATGTATTTAGGATGAAATTTATAAAAATTTTCTTTGAAATTCCACAAAAAATTGTGGTAAACTATTATTGTATCGAAAAAAAGAAGTTATCCCATAAGAAAAAGGAGGCGTGTACCGTGTACGAAATTGGGGATTACATTATCAAAGCTGTTCATGGTCTGTGTCGTGTTGAGGACATCGTTCATTTGGACATGTCCGGTGCTGACAAAAGCACACTTTATTATTTACTGATTCCCGTCAACGACCAAAAAGATAAAGTCTACATGCCTACAGAAAAGGCTGCTGTCAAGACAAGAAAAGCCATGACAGAAGAAGAGGCTTGGAATCTCATTCACCGAATTAACGAAATTGATGAATTAACAATTGAAAATGAGAATGTACGTGAACAGCGTTATAAGGAAACAATTCGAGGCGGAAACCCCGAATCACTGGTCGGCATTATCAAAATGACCTACATACGAAACAAAAAACGTGAAGATGCCGGAAAAAAAGGAACAGCCATGGACGAGCGTTATTTTGAACTGGCTGAAAACAATCTCTACTCCGAGCTTGCATTTGCACTTAACAAATCAAAAGAAGATATTAGCGATCTTATATGGAGAGAATATCAGTCATGAAAAAAAACAGTTCTTATATTTCTATTTTAGTACTTACCCTGTCTCTTCTGCTATCCGCCGGCACTGCACAGCGAAGTTATGCCGAAGAGACAGATTATTCAGTTTCAGAAACTCCTGCTCCCGATGAATCGGAGACAACTGTAGAACGTCAAAAAACAGACCTCCTAACCCTTTACGGGAACGAACAGGCAACCACCATTGTCAGCGTCAAGGGGTATACTTGGGCAGAGAAAAAGACGATGTTTTATAAGAAAAAAATCCCGAATGATGTCTGGAAATCCATGAAGGGCAAATCTTATAGCAAGGGATGTCCTGTAAAGCGCAGTGGTCTTCGTCTCCTGCGTATTCTATATTACGGATATGATAAAAAGACGCACATCGGCGAGATGGTTGTCAACAAAAAGATTGCATCTAAATGTGTGAAAATTTTTTACCTATTATATAAGAAAAAATATCAGATAGAAAAAGTTCAGCGAATCGACGCCTACAACGGTGACGATGAAGCTTCTATGTCGGACAATAATACCTCCTGCTTTAATTACCGGACAGTGAGCGGCACCACAAAATTATCCAAGCACAGTTACGGGCTTGCCATTGACATCAATCCGCGGTATAATCCTTATATCCGCACAGTAAATGGCAAGAGAAAGGTTGAGCCGTCCAACGGAAAAAAATATGCGAACAGGAACAAAACATTTAAACACAAGATTACTCGCAAAGATACCTGCTACAAACTTTTTCATAAGAACGAATTTAAATGGGGCGGGGACTGGATTACCGTAAAGGACTATCAGCATTTCGAAAAGATTTGACAAAAATGTATCGGAGGTATTGCATGTTAGCAGAAAACAAAATTTTAGCAGCAAAAAACGAGAGCAATGAAAACATTTTTTTAACACCCAGGCTGGCAAACCGTCACGGACTGGTGGCCGGCGCAACCGGAACCGGAAAGACTGTAACTCTCCGTGTCCTTGCGGAGTCTTTTTCCGACATGGGCGTTCCGGTATTTATGGCTGACGTCAAGGGAGACCTCGCCAGCATGGCAGACGCCGGAGAGGACAGCGATTCTATGAGAGAGCGCATTCAGAGTATGGGGCTTGATGAATTGGGATTTTCCTATTCTCCCTATCCGGTGACTTTATGGGACATTTTCGGTCAGAAAGGAATTCAGCTTCGCACAACAATTTCAGAAATGGGACCGCTTCTTTTAGCGCGACTGATGGATTTGAACGATTTACAGTCAGATATTTTGGCAATTGCCTTTAAAATCGCAGATGATCAAAATCTTCTGCTCTATGACACCAAAGACTTAAAAGCAATTCTCAATTACATATCAGAAAATCACAAAGACTTTGAGGCAGACTATGGAAAAATGAGTCCAACATCCATCGCAGCAATCGTGCGCGCCGTAGTGTCACTGGAAATCGCAGGTGGCGAGACGTTTTTCGGCGAGACTGCACTGAACGTCATGGACTGGTTTACCGTGGACAGCAGCGGCCGGGGGCAAATCAATATTCTGGACAGCGAGAGTCTGATTAACAACGGAAAAATGTACTCCACATTTCTTCTTTGGCTTTTGTCGGAACTGTTTGAGCGACTTCCAGAAGTCGGCGATATGGAAAAACCTAAGATGGTCTTTTTCTTCGATGAAGCTCATCTCCTCTTCAACGATGCTCCTAAAGCACTCGTGGAAAAAGTGGAGCAGGTTGTCAAGCTGATTCGCTCGAAAGGTGTCGGTGTATACTTCTGTACGCAGAATCCGAGGGATATTCCGGACGGCGTTCTGGCTCAACTCGGCAACCGGATTCAGCACGCACTCCACGCCTACACACCGACTGACCAGAAGGCAGTCAAAGCGGCGGCAGAGTCATTCCGGGTAAATCCCTCCTTTAACACTTATGATACCATTATGGCACTGGGCACCGGAGAGGCAGTTGTCTCCTTTTTGGAAGAAAACGGTGCACCGGGGATGGCAGAAAAGGTACATATTCTCCCACCTCGTTCCCGTCTCGGCAGTATCGACAGTACACGAAGAGACGCCTTGATAAAAGGAAGCCTTCTCTACAGCAAATATGCAGAAGCTGTGGACCCGGATTCCGCCTATGAATTCTTGATGCGCATGGGTCTTGAAAAACAGGCAAAAGAACAAGAAGAAAAAGCGGTTGCCAAGAAAGCGGAGACAAATTCGAAAGCAACAAAACGTGCCGTCAAATCCGTCGGAAATACCGTTGCCGGAACAATCGGTCGCGAAGTTGGAAAAAATGCCATGTCCGGCATGGGTTCTTTCGGCAAGCGCCTCGGAGGAAATGCCGGCGCCAGTATCGCAAGAGGACTCTTTTCCACTCTGTTTAAATTATAACTTTTGCACAAAACCGGCATCTTCTGAAGATGCCGGTTTTTTATTGTCGCTTTTTTCCCGCATAGAACTCATGGACAAGATTCCGGTAGCCCCACTCCTTTAATCTGTCATAATCGATTCGGTAATTTCCTTTGTAGTGCCTTCCCGTAACACAGTAACGGATGTACTCCTGCATATAGCAGTCAATTTCCCGCAGGCCGTCCACCGTTGTCAAAAGCGGAAAATAAAATCTGCTCCAGGAAAATTCTTTCTCTCTTCCACTATCAAAAAATTTTTTGTTCATCGCCTTGATAAATCCTTTTGCCGCCTTCTCATAAGAAAGATTTTTTTTGTCACTCCAACGTCTTAGGGCATGCGCTTTTCTCTTGATCTTCTTTTTCATCTTTTTCTTTGTATTTTCTGACAAATCAATGGTTCCTCTGCCATCAAAAGAAAATCCGAGAAATTCACAGGTATCACTTACCCTTCCCATATAAAATTTGGACGGGTTTAACTCCAGATGTCTTTTCTCCAGTTTCTCACACAACTGCTCACGTAATTCCTCTAATTTTCCTAAATCATCACACAAAATTAAAATATCATCTGAATACCTAAAATATTCTACCTCTCTCTTGGCAAAATAAGAATCCACATCTGACAGATACAGGTTTGCAAAAAAAGGTGAACTCGGAGTTCCCGCCATCGCACCTCTTTTTTCTTCAATCACCCACTCTCTTTTCCCTGAACTGACAACTGCCCGGTCTGCCCTTAAAAGCTGTTCAAAGAGTTTATATAAATAGAAATCTCTTTCATTCAAAAATTGTAGTTTATTTAAGAGAATATCCACATCCATAGAATTAAAATAATCATGAATGTCTACCTTCAGACAATATTTCTCCGACAATTTTTTAGTCTGCCGAATTGTCTGAATGGCATTTCGGACTCCGTAATCCTTTCGAAATGCATAACAGTTTTTCTCAAATAAAAAATCATAGCGATAGAGCTTATAAGTAACCATTTTCAAAAAAATATTGAAGTCCTCCGGATAGAAATAAATGGTCCGCTTTTTCCCCGTCCCCCCTTTGCTGATTTCTTTTTTACAGGGTATCGGGACAAGAAACTCCTCTTTAAAAATTGCATCCAAAATAGGAATATACCGTTTTTGTTCGATATATTCCTGAATCCTTTTCTGCTCTTGTCTCGTCAAATTCTGTTGTTCTTTTTTATAAGAAAAAAAATCCTGCCAACTCTCCGGCAGGTATAGTTCCTCTAATATCTCCATCAAAAAACTGCCCCATCAAAATTTGTTATAAAATTAGAAAAAGAAAGAGAAACAACTTTGAAGAAATCAAAGCGTGCTTGATTTCACCGGACTGAACGTGTTCCCACTGCCCGCAAAGCCTCATTGCGGAACACGCTTCGCCCATCGCGGGCGCAACGATGTGCATTTCTCTTTCTTTTTTGCAAAAATAGTAACTGTTCGGTGCCCGCAAATCGGCTCACAAACAACTTTTACAGTGCAGACTGAATTCTGTCTGCCACATATCCGTCCTCATTCGGAAGATATGCAAAAAAATCTAACATTTTTATTCCGTTATTATCACAAAATCCCTTAATCTCACGATTGGCTGCATGATTATATTTCTGATAAGCTTTCCAGTAGCGGATATACAATACAGGATTACCCTCACTGCGAATTACAAACGAAATATTATCCGGAGAAGCCGTGCCATTTTTCCTTGTGTAAACCTCTCTTCCCAATTCATTTTCCAACTGACTGATGGATAGATCTTTTTCTAACTCATAGGTTCCATCCGTCGCAATCGCCGCCTGTACCTTGTCTTCGAAATCACCTCCAGAACAACTGCCTGCAGGTACCGAATCCACCCCGTTATCAGATGTGCTTCCAGTCGCCTTCTGAACTTCATTCACCGTCTGGTTAAAAGCTCTTGTCGCCTCATTCTCCAAATCAGAAAACAACTTCTTTGCCTCACCGGCAAGACCGCTGTCCTTCACCGCGTTATCAACCGCCTTGCTTCCCTTATTAAATAAATTATCTAAGAATCCCATATGCCCCTCCTTTTTGATATGTCCGGCTCACATCGCCAAATCAAACTCCGATTCCGTATATAAAAATATTTTACTAAAAGCAGAGGTCCTTGTCAACATCGCTCACTCAATCAAACTCCCCTTTTTGATGTTCTCTTGTATTATCCTGTCCGTAACCTCAAAAAGCTTTTCAGAACCGAATTTTGTCTTGCTCTGCCTCTCATAGACCTGACCAGAAGTAACACCATGTGCCCTCCAGTCCTCTCCGCCATTGCTGTTGTTAAGCAGAAGTGGCTGCAGATTGTCCATGGCATGTGCGTATTGGGATTCCGGCGTCCGGGCCTCTTCGAATTCATCAAACAGACGAATCATTTCCTCTTTCTGGTCATCGGGAAGCAGTGAAAATACTTTTTCTTTTGCCGCATCCTCCCGCTCTTTTTGCGTCTCTTTTGCCTCTGTATCGTAGGCATAGGTATCCCCCGCCTCAATCTCAACAATATCGTGAATGAGACACATCAGCATGACCTTTCCGATATCAATCTCCTCGTTGGAATACTCTCGCAGAAGATATGCCATAATCGCCATATGCCACGCATGTTCCGCATCATTTTCATTTCTTCCATGACCGGATAAGTGTGTCTGGCGAAAAACATTTTTTTCTTTGTCAATTTCCAGCGCAAAATCCAGTTGCCTTTTTAATCGTTCATCCATTTTACTATCCCTCCGCAATCTTTTTCAGCCTCTCTTTCCCTGCCGAAAAAGCAGCACCGCATAACCGATGGAGAGGATTCCCGCAAGAATATAACTTACCGGCCACGGAAGTCTAAAACCTATCTGTGCACTCAAAATATAACAGGATACGATGTACATATAAAATGTCCCCGGAATAACTGCCATCACATATGGCATCTTGTTTTGTTTCATGTATACCGCAATCATTGCACAGACAAACACCGCAGTCATCTCATTTGCCCAGGAGAAATACCGCCAGAGCACACCAAAGCCTGCCGGGCTCCCCTTTGCCCAAACGAGCACAACCGCAACTACGATAAAAATACAAATAGCCAAAAGAAGAGCATTTTTCTTCTTTGTCTGATCCAGATGTATAGCGTCCCCAATCATAATCCGAAGAGCGCGGAGTGCTGTGTCTCCGGATGTAACCGGAAGTACAATCACTCCTATAATTGCGATAATCCCTCCGACAGAACCAAGCATGTCCTTCGCGACAACGCCGACTACCGTTGTCGCCGCCGTGGAAATTGTATTCACATCTGTAAGACCAAGTCCTAATGCCCCCATTCCTGCAGCAGCCCATGTCATAGCGATAAATCCCTCTGCAATCATCATGTTGTAAAATGTCATTCTGCCCTCGCGCTCATCCGACACCGTTCTCGACACAAGGGTTGCCTGCGTCGAATGAAATCCCGAGAGTATTCCACAGGTCACTGTCACAAAAAACAGCGGAATAAAATGCCCCTGATACGGATAGCCTGCTGCCGCCGCATTCCACACTTCAACCAGTGGATATCCCTTCACAAAAATCCCGATGAACACTCCGACCGCCGACAACAAAAGAACCGCCCCAAAAACCGGATAAATTCGTCCGATAATCTTGTCAATCGGAAACAAAGTTGCCAGAATATAATACGCAAAAATCACTCCATATACAATCCAGACAGTCGGATTTGATATTTCACTTTTCTGCTCTATGATATGTGTCACAAAAAGATCCCCCGGTGTATAAATAAATACCACACCGATAAGCAGCATTAACAGACATACAATAACATTGTAAAAAAGGTATAGATTCCGACCGAGAAACCGCCGTACCAGACTCGGTGTCTGTTCCCCCTTGTTACGAATCGAAATCATCCCCGTCATGTAGTCGTGAAAAGCACCGCCAATAACACAACCAATCGGAATCGTCAGAAAAGCAATCGGTCCAAATAAAATCCCCTGCAATGGCCCTAAAATCGGTCCCGTTCCTGCAATATTCAACAGTTCAATGAGACTGTTTTTCCACTTCTTCATCGGCACATAATCCACACCGTCTTTCATAGATACGGCAGGTGTTTCCTTATCTGTAGGTTTCAGCGCACGCTCACAGATTTTCCCATAGACTGCTCCCCCCACGATGAGAATTATTAAACCTATTAAAAATGTAATCATCTCACTGCTCCTCCTTGTGTAAAAATCATAAATTCCGATTTTATTATATCAGAAAAAACATTATTTGTGAACTATAATATGCGCAGCTGAACATACTCCCTACAACTCCCTCTCCAGCACAGCAAAGAGATCTGTCCCATAACTGGTATAGCTCGGCTTCCCGGCAATCATTTTAAATGTTCTCGTTCCGTCCTCCTGCCGCTCCGCTGTCAGAAAAGAAATCCCCTTCTGCCCTTTCTCGTATAATTCATTGGCAAGTTGGAACAGGTGCGTCACCATAAAGGTAGTCACTCTTTTCTCGTAGAATGCCTGCAAAATCGCACCGGCAATCCGGCTGCCCTCCTTCTCCGTTGTGCTGGCAAATGACTCATTTAAAAGAAATAAACTGTTTGGCACAACGGCGCTCACCATATCACTCATTCTCTTCAATTCTTCCTGCAGCCGTCCGCTGTCCAGTTTTTCACTCTCGCGCCTTGTAAAGTGAGTAAAAATCTGATGATAGACCGGCGCAGAAAAATACTCTGCCGGAACCGGCATACCGCACTGCATGAGCACCTGCGCAATTCCATAACTGCGCAGAAAGGTAGACTTTCCTCCCTGGTTCGCCCCGGTAATCAGTGTCAGAATATTTCCCTTCAGCGTCAAATCGTTTGGCACCGGTCTGCTCTGCATATAAATTGCCATGGACAATTCATACAGGCCTTTCACATGAATCTCATCGGTGTCAGAATTCTCTCCCCCCATCCTGTCCCCGTCACGATCATCAACCGGAGAACATGGAACCGGTACGGACAGTGGAATGGACAACTCTTTCATCCTCTGCATAAAACAGACCGCTCCCCGGTAAAAAGCCATCTCCTCTGCCAGATGCTCATAAAATAACATCATCTGTTCCAGATACGAATGAAACATTTTCATAATATGCGCCATCGTGGATTCAGTAAGATGATGAATGTCGTCCTTCAGTGCGGCGTTATTGCTGGTGGACATTGTATTTTTCTTGAAATTACTGATAAAGTTTTTGAGCGTTCCCTGTACCGGCTTCGGACCGCGCCTTTTTTCCCTCGCGCAGTAATTCAGACGAATTTCATCTATTTTCATTCCGCCACCCAGTTTGAAAGAGTAACCGATTTCTCCGCCGGAAATAAAATTTTTCAATTCATTTAATTTATCGCCAATCTCCTCTATCGGCTCCTTTTTCAGACGATGAACAAGACCGATCAGTCCTCTTGATGACACTCTCTGTTCATAGCGGACCAGAAGTTTTGTGAGGTCAATCAACTCCTCCTGTCCCTGCGTCAGATATGCCAGCGTCTCAATCATCTCCCCTGCCTTGCTGTGGGAGCGCGTCAGATTCATCTCTCTCTTCTGCTTAAATTTTTGAAGTTCCGTGTACTGGCGAACGGCACACTCATACATCTCCTCGAGCATATCCGGATGAGAATAGAAATCCTGTAAAATTTCCTGACGATAAATAATCTCCTCCCTTGTCCGAAGAGGAATCATCATTACCTTATTCACTTTTTCAAGTATGAGCATATCTTCCCTTGCCATCGTGCGAAAAATAATATCAAGATTTAAATCTTTTATGACATCCCGCCGTGAATAGTATGGCTTCTTTCCATCGGTGGAAGAATCCCGATACAATAAATATGAATCTGTCATGGCAGCCTCCTCATCAAATCATCATATCCCAATTCAAATTTCTTCACCAGGGAATCCGAATATCCATATCCCTGCGCCTGCATCGGCATCATCTGATACGTTCTCTTGTTCTCTTCGCCCTCTTCAATCTGTGCCACCAGGCTGACAATAGAATCCGTCTCCTCTGCCAATTCCTGAATATGCGTCACATAAATTCCGTAGCAGCCCTTCTCAAGAAAATAAGCCATCACCTTTTTTCCCATGATCAGAGCATCATGTGTAGTCGCCGTCGTAAATAATTCATTGAGAATCACAAACTGATTCTTCCTATCCCGGTGCATCATCGGAGCGAGCCTGTCGATTTCATCCTTTAATTTACCGGAGTTGGACTGAATACTCTCCTCTACCTCAAAGTGCGTGGAAATCCCCTCAAATGCCGGAAGTGTGAGGGAAGCTGCATTTGCATACAATCCCATCAGGGAAAAGTATACACTCTGTCCCATTGAACGGGCAAATGTCGTCTTGCCGCCCTGATTAGGTCCTGTCACAACAAAAAAAGAGGCGTGTTCCGGGTAACAAAAATCATTCGAGACCACCTCATACTCCCGATGTGCATTTTTCCATACAAGAGCAATGTCATAAAGATCTCTTCCGGAAAATTTTTCTCCTGATACCTCCTGTGGAAACTTCATCGGATATCCCATCTCTTCTGTTTTATTCTTGAAAATAAGGAACGCAAGATAAAACTGCACTTCCTTCTCAAAGCACAGCAATTCTTCTGAATAGAATTCCGGATAATCCACATAAAAACCAAGCAGTTCATTCATGAGTTCCGGCTTGCTCTTTCGCAAAATCTCAACCAGGGACATTTCAAGATAGGACGGCTCCAACGGATTTGTAAAAATTCCCGGCAAAACATCCGATATTTTTTTATCTTCTATCGACAGTAAATTTGCCAAATCAAACAAATAATTCTCTTCGCTGCGCTCCTCTGTAATCGTAATCCGATCCTCATTGATTACCAATTGAAAGCAAACTTGCGAAAAGAGTTCATTGACGCGAACAAGCTCTGTGTCAAATTTTCGTTCCCTCCACTTCTTCACACAATCACTCACAAAATCACGCAGGGAGCAAAATCCCTCTGCGTGTAGTTTACATTCCGATAGTGCCTCTTCCAAATTCACCAAGGCATCCCAGTATACCGTCGCCGCCTTTAAATGATAACTCGCTGTCTGAATTTTATTATTACATTGAATACCGAGGGTATACGCCTCTCTTGATGCTTTCATACGCAGACAAAACTCCCGCACAGCAACAAATAATTTATCCTCTGACAAATCTTCAAACACTGCGTGTCGATATTCTATCAACTCCTGTGATACCGGAAAGGTAAAAAAGTAAGGCCGAAGATCATAGTCCCTCACTGACCGCTGAATTACATCCAATAAATAATGCAATTGCAGATCCTGAAAAAACTCCGGCATCGACTGCAAAAGTTTTATTTTTGAATCTGCAAATAAAATACTTTTATACGCCATAAACAACCTCCCATCTACCTTCTTCTCCTGTCATGTCTGCCCTGATAATGTCTTGCCTTATCCTGATACATTGCCTCATCTGCGCGCTTAAATACTTCATTATACTCCCGATCCTTACCGCGAACATAAAAGCCGGCACCTTTAGACATAGAAAGAGGCTCATCATACTTTTTATTTCTCTCATTAAAAGTTTTTACAATCTCATCATAGTGATCCAAAGCCTCCTTCATTTCCTTCTCTGTCATGGACTCCGCCACCACAATAAATTCATCACCACCAATTCGATAAACCTGCTCTTCACCAAACACTCTCTTAATAGCACCGGCTGCATCCGTAATCAGCATATCTCCCTGCTCATGACCGAATTCATCATTCATTCGCTTTAACCCATTGACATCAAATACCGCCACTGCAAACTCTGCCATATCCTCCTGTATTTTTTTATCCAGTAGTTTTATCAAATCAAGATACGCTGTTTTGTTGCGGACTCCGGTCATCGCATCTGTGTATGCCTGTGTCCGGATATAAGAAATATATTCCTGAAGTTCTGTAGCAATCATGCGAATACTATCTGCCAGTTTGCCGATTTCATCTTCTGATTTGTAAGTAATCTGTGCATTTAATTCCCCTCTGGCAATGCGTGAAGAACCAGCCGTTAGTTCTTGAATTGGACGCACGATTCTTACCATAACCCGCCATGCCACCAATAACACCAATACTAAAATAATTCCAAGAACAAGAATCATTTGCTGTCCCATTTTTGTTCTCAGTTTCATAATATCCTTTTCTGGAACTGATATAGAAAATAACATGTCATTCTCTAATTTTTCAGAGACAAGCCGCTGTTTTTTTCCGCGCCAATTATAAAAACTAATCTCATCCGACTGCCCATCGCATTTATCATATACCAATTCCGTGAGTTCCTCCAGCTCTGCATCAAACAGTGCCGCCTTCAGCCCCTTCGGATAATCTTTGTGATAAATCAAGTTCCCCTTGCCGCCTACAATAAACCCAAAACCATTATCATAGTGCACAGAGTCCACAACACTTTGAATCTTTGACATATCAATATCCATTCCCACGACGCCGAGCAGTTTTTCATCAACAAAAACCGGAGCAACATAGGATATCATGTAAACATTGATATTTTCATTGGAATATGGTTCCATCCACAACGCTTCCTGATCTTGTATCGGCTCATAATACCAGCCAACATGTTCTCTATCCGTCTTATCATATTTGGTAAGGTCGGTAGGATTAATTTTTGCGTAATTGCCCTCCCCGTCATTTTTCATAAAAAATCCGGCAGTTCCACCATATGTCTCCGGCTCTAAGCGAAAATACAGCGAACATACATCCCCTGAAACCTTTGCCTCTCCCACCGAAAGCAGGGCAATTTCATTCAACATATCATTCCTGTAAATTGAGTCATTTTTTAATTTCTGAACATTTATTTTATCAGCAATATAATTTTTAGCATTCGTCACAGCCTCCTCTACACCCTGAAATTTGACGTTCAAATCCGAAGATTTTTGTCGAATTAAAAGAGAAATCATCTCGGTGGAATCTTCCTCAATTACCGTTTGCACATAATACGTGCCGAGTGCGGCAAGTAAAAGAAACACTCCTACAATAGAACCACAAATAAGAAACAAAAATTTCGATCTGATTGAATGCAATGTTATACCTCCTAATTGCGCTTTACTCCATTTCCACCCATCTCTTTGACTAAGTAGCAGCCCTGCGCTGCCCTGTAATAGTTTTTCTTAATAGAATCGGATAATCTCACTTCTGTAACACCGACAGAGACAGTAACACGACCACCCTTCTCGACCTCTTTACAAAAATCACGACACAATTCATATCCCTCATCTAAAGACCACTTCATAAGGACTGTAAATTCATCGCCACCCCACCGAAAGAGCTGTCCTTCCTTTCCGAGCATCTCCTGCGCACACTGTACAATTGATTGCAGCACATCGTCACCATCAACGATATCATTGGCTTCTTTAAAAAAGTCGATATCAAATACAGCTAATGATTTGTATCGCGCCGTATTGAATACCCCACGCTCTCCGTATACTTCCTTAAAATAATTCCGGTTTGGCAAGCCGGTAAGCGAATCAATCTGTCTATTTTCCTTCTGCCAGCTAAGAGTTCTTCTTTCAATATAACGTAAAATAAAAATTCCTGCAAAAAGCACACAAATAAACAAAAACAAATTCCGATACAAGTACGTCGGATCAATTTCTTTTTCTGCCTGAGCATCACTCTCCTGAACAGTCAGATACCAATCGGCAGACTGCATATATTTCGTAATGACATAGCCATCGCCTTTATTCGTATAAACAAAATCGGATTTGTCTGACATCATCTGATCAATCAGATATGCGGTCTCTATATTGAGAGAACCGGTATCGCTCTGGTCAAGCCCCTGTGCATTGACTATATTCACTTCTATGTGGTACTCTTCCTCCCACTCACTCATCATATTCTGAATTTCTGACATCGCAATTCCGACACCGCAGACACCGAGAAGATTTCCTTTGTCATCTTCCATTCGACTGTCCACAAATACTGTCAGAATCTCGTTATTCACCAAATCATTTTCAACAAACAGAGCATATTTTTTTTGACTTTTTACAAATTCAGAATACCAGGCATCCAATTCGTCTGCTTTCGTGTCAATTTCCTTTTTCGCACCGCTATAGGTATAATATCGCCTTGTCGCATCAGACACAAGAAAAGCCGTTGCATATGACTCACCCTGCTTAATCGTGCTGAGATAGGATTTTATCTGAGAATCAAATTCCTCCGCTGGCATAGTTTTTTCTGATTTGATTTTTTCAAATAAAAATTCATCTTTCGCCATCATCTTTGAGACCTGTATCGGCCCCTGTAATTTTGCCTCTATTGCATCATGAATCCGTGTTGCCAGAAGAATACTCTGATTTTTGGATTCCTCGCTTCCCACCCCGGTCATCATATAATGTAAAATTGTAGAGCAGGAAAATAATACCAAAAGTAAACCTACCAGCAAGATATATTTTGTCGCACCTTTCATCTTTTATTTCTCCCTCTCAGCTACATTCCCAAACTTATCCATAAATTTAATTCTAACATAACGCAGCAGCACATGCAATTTAATTTTTACGCAGTTCAGAAAGGATTTCCTGTCTCCTTGTTCCCACAAGAAGTTCTTGGCTGTACTCAAAATATTTTTCACAAGGTTCCTCTGCCAGAAATCGAACGCTGTCCGCCGTTATGGTAAGCTCTGTCACAAAGAGAACCATTTCTTCACCACCGGAAAATGCACTTTCCATAAATACAAAGGCCTGTTCCATCGCAATCTTTGCGCGCTCTTTTTTCTGCGCCCTGTCATCCTCTGCTGACAAATACTCACGAATTCTCTGCAACAGTGCGGTGAGAACCATTTCTACCACCATAATTTTTTCATCGAATTCCGCACGTGTAAGTCTCTCATAAATTACAGCCGGCACCTGTCCCGCAAGGATACCATCCATCGGATATTCTTCCTCGTATTTTCCATAGAGATCCAGATATGCCGCCACATCCTCTGCAACATCCCGGTGAGGGAGATATTCATAGATGACCTCCTCCGTCACGGCAAATCCCGACTCACGGTACAAGTACAGGAGGTGGCTAAAATCCTCCCAGCCCCTCGCCGTCACAAAATGCATGCCGTCCACATCATTTTCAATGCGGTAAAAATTTTTCGGATGAAGGTCAAGATATCCCATGATTGCCCCGTGAATTCCCACGTCTCTTGCGTATTCTTTCCACACCTTATAATCCGCCTCAATCACCATCTGGCGCACGCGGTCAAGAGTCACTACATCAAATTCCCGTACCGATTTATTATATTCCGGCGGATTTCCGGCAGCCACAATAATCCAGCCCTGTGGAACCTTCTGGTTGCCAAATGTTTTTTTCTGAAGAAACTGCAGCATTGTCGGTGCCAGCGTTTCTGATACACAGTTGATTTCATCGATAAAAAGAATCCCCTCACGCTTTCCCTCACGCTCAATTTCCCGATAAACGCTGGCAATTATTTCACTCATCGTATACTCTGTGACCGAATATTTTTTCCCGTCAAATATCTCCTCTTTGATAAATGGAAGTCCCACGGCACTCTGTCTTGTGTGGTGAGTGATTGTATAGGCCACGAGCCCAATTTCACACTCCCTTGCAATCTGCTCCATAATCTGAGTCTTGCCGACTCCCGGCGGACCGATTAAAAGAAGCGGCCGCTGACGGATTTCCGGAATCCTGTATTCTCCTGACTGGTTCTTTTTCAAATAAACGGATATTGTATTTTTTATTTCCTGTTTTGCCTCTTTAATATTCATGGTTTAATTTTACCTCCATCCATAATCTCATCCGGCTCCACCTGCATGCGCATAGCCCAGGATGGTACTTTTTCTTCCTCAAAATCCTCCAAAAACAAAAACGCTGTTTTGTATTCCGGTCTTTTTTTCGGATAGATTCCCTTCCCATCTGTAAAATATAAAAGTCCGCAGAGGTTATCAAATGCCCCCTCAGCGAGCAGACTGTCCACATACTGAAATGCCGGACGAAAGTCCGTACTCCCGCCACCCTTCACCTCGAAATCGGCGAAGAGTTTTTCGATATCGCCCTCTCCTGTCAGCACTGTGTCAGACTGTACTTTTTCGTCTGCCTGAATCAGATGGACTTTACAAGTCCGGAAAAAATTATTTTCCTCTGTCAAAAGATGAAATGTCTCTTTTAAAAAATTTTCTATCAGGGAACCACTCGTGGAATAACTGGTGTCCACGACAATGACAAAATCCTGAATCTTTTTGTTTTCCCGGCTCTCAAGAGGTTCAATGAGCGGCATATTCCGATAGATAGAAAGTCCATACATATAAAATCCCAAGTCAAACTCATCGGGGTCTATCTGCATTTCTTCCCGGCAGACCATAAATTTTTTCAGAAAATCCTGATAGTTTCTCCTGCTCTTAGCCGCCTTCATCTGATAAGTTACAAGATCCTCGCCGTCCCCCTCTTCACGCCCCTGTCTGCGCTGCTCTGTCTGTGTCTGCTTCCCGACCTTTTGCCACTTTTTCTTAAGAGCAATCTGTCTCTCATTTAATTCTTTTTCTTTTGGCCAGAATGCATGGTCATCCGCAAAGAATTCCCGGTAATACGCCTGGATTTTCTCTGTCGGTTTCCCCTGTAAATACCGATAGACAACTGCTGCCGAGACAGCCCTGCCCTCGCTCTTTAATTCCTCGTAGACCTGACTTCTGACAAGTCCGATAATCCGTCTCGTACACTCTTTGTCCATGTGGTCAATCGTATATTCCACCGCAATATCACAGGCGATGCCCCACAGATATGGCGTGCGGCTGCCCCGCATCCACAAATGTGAAAATAGACAGTGCAGAACACTGTGCAGATAAACCCGACTCAGATATGCCGGATTTTTTTCAAACAACCGGAGGGTCTGCTCCGTTGAATAAAATAAAATATCCCCATCCGTGGCAAGCGTCGTCAGCCTGCCGTCCGAACGATAAGAAAAAGCGGAGAGCGCCGAACTCAGGAATCGCAGTTCCATGTAGAGTTCGTCCCTTGTATACCGCAATATTTTTTCAGACATCTGCTGTTCCCAGTATGTCTGTGATTTTTCAACAATCTCTGACTTCATCTGCCAACCTCTTCTTGATCAGGAGAATCATTCGCGTTCCCTGAATCCATTTTGCCTGCAGCATTTTTTCCATGCAGATATTAAAATGTTTCTCCTCAAACAATCCCTGACTCGAGAGCGCCTCAAGGAGACTCAGATCTTTCTGCCGGATACACTCCTCACAAAACTCCTCCACGTGAGACAGTAAGTATATCTCATACCGCTCTCTGTCCTCAGCTCTCAAATTCAGCGGAAATCTCAGACGCAACGCCGCCATGCGACAAAGAGTACATGCCGGTTCGCGGTCACACGCCTGAACAAAGTTTCTGTCATAATTCTCAAACTGAAATACTCCGCTCTCAAAGCATTGCCTTGCCCGGAACCCCTCCCCCTCAATGTTCAGTTCGAAAATATGTGCCGGCCCAATCAAATCATAGTGTTCGGAAAACTCCGGAAAATGCACCGCCGCATCTTCAAAATATACATCGGTCGCCTCATTTCTCTGCAAAAGTATCTGGCGAAGTCCTGTCCGGTTCTTCGCCTCTGTCCGAAGCGTGAAGGTGTGGAGTCTGCGGCAGTTCATAAAGGCATCACTGCCAATCGTAAGTTCCGGGCCGCCAATCGATATACTCTCTAAATTCCGGCACTGATAAAAACACAAATCACCGATTTTTTTCAGAGAATCCGGCAAAGTAACTTCTGTGATATATTCGCCGGAAAGTTCACGAATCATTCCACTTTCTAATTCTTTTTCCAATGTATCAGACTCATCTTCAAATGTCAAATTTTCTGCGGCTGCTATTTTTACCCCATCTTCTTTTCCGGTATATATATTCTTTTCTGAAAAGCAATAAGGGGCTAACTCCACAATCGGATGCCCCATAATGCTCTCCGGTACTGTCACAACCGGAAGATTGCCAAATATTTTTAAGAGTGATACTTCACCCTGTTCATTCTCTCGATACCAAAACCACATGTTTTGTCCGCTCCTTGCAATTTATTCCTGCAAAAATAATATCGACAGAACAGCTTTTTTCTGAACCTCTGTGATCGGTTCGAGTAATCCTTTTTCTAAAAGTTTCTCAATCACTCTCGGAACCATGTCCGGAACTCCGAGATTATCTGTGCTCATTAACTGAACCGCTTCCCACATGTGTTTCGGATACACGTTTTGATTGAGTTTCCTCATCCTTTGGTCAGTGTCCTCTGCCAGCCGGACTATCTCCTCCGGAACTTTTATCATGTGGTGAGTAAAATCTTCCATAAATGTATGCAGTGTCGCGCCCTCTTTGCACGTTGTTCTGACAACCACCGGCTGCACTCTGTCCTGATACAGATATCCCTTGTCACAGAGACATTTATACTCCTCAGCGCGCAGACTGTCCTTCCCCTTGTTGATAAATTTCGCAAGGCTTTCCCAGTCGCTTTCAAGATTGTTCCGCCAGTCTCCGCTGCGGTCAGCGAAACGACAATCCAGTGAAATACTGGCAAAGGCGTCTTCCCGGTGCTGCCGGCACTCCTCTTCTTTCTCACAGAACTCACTTCTCTCCATGTAGCCGCAAACCCAGTATGGATTATCCTCTCTATTGTATTTCTTGCTTTTGTCATCCTCGACAGAGGCAAAGGCGATAAAATCACCTCCGTCCGGGCGCTTAACCGAGATTTTTTTAAACTCTTCTCCCGTATCTGTAAATTCCAGCGAGAGAATCGCCATCATAGCGACATGATATTTTAAGAAGTTGATGTCATCTCCGTCACAGGTCATACCCCAGTGATCCGGATTTCTTTCAAATTCTTCAAAAATTTCCGGAATGTATTTTTCACACAATATATTTGCCGCATCATCAAACATCTGTCCCCTTCCGTCGTCCGGCAGCCTCAAATCCGTCAGCACCATGTTCGTCTGATATTTCGGATTCTTTGAGGAATCCAGCCGGTCAATATATGCAAAGTCAACTAATTTCTCCAGATTGTCCGCCACGTATACCTGTGGCACACCGACCTCTCTCGCAATCTCTTCCAAAGTGCGCGGCTGATGATAACACGCCCATGCGATATTCTGTTTCAGTCTGGTGTCAAACATATCATGCGTATCTCCGCTCTCTCCGGCATGCCCGCCATGCCCCATCGATACAAATTTAATCGGATTCACTTCTAAATTCTGTTCATTTCTTTCCATGTCCATACCCACTTTCAATTTTGTTCTGGCGTCGGACAAGTGCCATTTGACTGTACCCGGTGAAAGATTCAGGCGGTCGGCAATCTCAGCAACCGATAATTTCTCATAGTAGTGCATATAAATGATAATTCTCTGCCTCTTTGAAAGATAACCGATTTCGCGCCGCAGCACCTCTGCCATACCATCGTCTTCCTCCTCGACAGGCGAGGCGAGCATTCCCTCCTGAATGCTCTCGAACCTTCTCCCGGTCTCCAGTTTATGAATGTACTGCGCCCAGACATTCCTTGCAATGCGGTACACATACCCGTCACAGTTGTCTATGCTGTCCGCACGAAGGAAGGAGCGGTACACCTCATAAATGATATCAGAAGCTAATTCTTCTGCCTGATTGATATTGCGCATTTTCTCCATGGCAAAACCAAATATTTTGTCTTTGTACTCAAATATTTTCTTGTCCGCTATCGTTTTTTCCATAATTTTTAAAAGCCTCCGGAAACTTTTCTGTCTATATAGTGTGCGGAATATGGAAATGGTTGGGTAGATCTTACCAATCTTTAGTATAAAAACCAATGATAGAACGCATACCATACTTTTTCCCATCCGGTCTTATCAGTGTAATTTCTTTGCTACGGTCTATCTCAAAATGTTCCTCTCTTCCCTTCGCCGTAAAAGTAGACTTTTCCTTTACTCTTTTTACCGGAATATAGAGGTTATATCTGCCGTCCTTTTTCGTATAAGAAATAATCATACGGAATGAATTCTTTTTCTCATTATCAAAATTTCCTCCGAAACCGGAAAAGCCTTTATTGTTCGACAGTGCCTCGCGCCCTGACCAAAATAAGTTTTCCCAGTCAGTAGTATCCTCCCTGTCTCCTCCCATAACCTTAAGCGCATCTCCGCCATAATTCATCATTTTTACAAACATGCTGACAAACTGCTCCGGATCATTGATTAATAAGTAGACGTAAAACTGCTGCTCTTCTTTTGATCTCTCATTCGCGAAATCAAGACATTCTCCATACAATTTTTCTCTCGCCCATTCCGGCTGATCAATAATCTTCTTCACGTCTTCCGGCAGTGCCTTTACGCTGTTGTCTTCCTCTGTTGTATCAATCACTTTCACTTTTGGCCAATCAGAAAGGTCTTTATCAAGTGTCACAACCACCGGCTCATATACTTCTTCCTTGACCTTTGTATCGTCTAATTCGGTATAAGCCGCATCCAGATTTCTTTCACTCAGATTCGGCTGCCAGTCATACTGTCTGGTAAGCGCCCACACATACAACTTTATTTTCTTTTTTGTCTCACTCAGATAAAAGGGTTCATAATTTGAAACAATCATAATTCTCCTCGGCGAACGATTCAGAGTAAACGCTTTTCCGCTTTTCTCAAAATTGTTTTCTATCTCCTCCCTTATATCTTCTCCCACCTTTTTCTGAATGTAAGCTATTTCATCTGCCATGCTGTCCGACAGGGCAAATGCCCCCGGCGATACCACCGAATTCTTTTGGCCCAAATCGGTCTGACTGCTCACTTCGGAGGGTACAACTATTGCATCTGTCGTAGTTCCCACCGCAGTTTCAGTTGTGGTTTCTTCGAATATTTCCTGCTGCCCTGCTCCCTCTGGTGTTGCTCCGTTCGCGCAGGCGCAGACGCTTCCCAGCAGCACCAGAAAAATCCCCGCAAACTGAACAGCGCTCTTGTACTTCTTTCTTTTTTTCATATTGAGCAAACGCTCTTTCATCTCTTTGGCGCTCTGGGACATAGAGGCAGTCATGCTGCTCCACTGTTCCCTTTTACCGGAAGTCAGCGCCAGAATTCCCAACAGCGTTTCTCCGTATTTTAGTGTTTGATTTTCATCGTAAGATGACACCACCATCTCATCACAGGCGAGTTCCCCGTCCTGCTCTGAGCACCTTGCCGCCAGCCACATCAGCGGACTCCACCACCAGAGGATACGACAGAGATTTCTGCACCCATTCCAGAATGTGTCATGTCTTCGATAGTGACATAACTCATGTTCCATAACGCAGGCAAGGGAAATCTTTTTTGTCTCTTTGTTCTCTTCAGACTTCTTCTCATTTTCTACCAGCCGCGCCGGAAGATAAATAGCCGGCCTCACTATTCCAAACAGACAGGGTGAGCGGAACACATCGGTCTCCCATACCGGTATCTGATTTTTGTATAAATATTTTCTGTTCTTCTTTACTTTGCGGGATACATATACATAACAAAAAGCAAACAGAATCAATAAAACGATACTTCCCAGTGCCCAAACTATGCCCGCATATTTTATCCAATTAATCTTTCTGCTCCCATCTGCGCTATTGGCAGCCTCCGGCATTGAGGTCTCTTCGGTCTCAAGACTCTGTGATTTCTTCCGGGTTGCCACCTTAACCTGCTCTTCTGTTGTCCCGGTCTCTTCTGTCTCCTCTTCAACTACCTCCCTGTTTGCCGCCATATCAATTTGTTTATTTGATTCTACTTCTGTAGTCAAATCTGTTTGTGTCTCAATATTCTCTTCCAATTCGCTTTTATTTTGTCTTTCTTCTCTATGTTCTACCGATGTAGTATCAGAAACAAACTGCGACACATTCCATCCGCCTATCGGCAGCGAAAAAGGAATCACCGCCCTCACAAATACCACTATCCATAATCCATAAATGAGCCGTCTGCTCATAAATTTTTTCGCAAAGAAACGAAAAACAAGAAAAAACGCCAACAGGATATTGGTACTCACTGCCCATGCCAAAATCAACTCTCCCATCTTATCCCTCCTTCCCTACTCATCACGCAATTCTTTTAAAATATCATACAGTTCATCAATATCTTCTTTCGACAGTGCCTTCTGTCCCGCCATAGAAGAAACCATCATACCGATTTTCCCGTCGTACACCCGCTCCAAAAAACTCTTGGTCTCTTTGATTGCCTTCTGCTCGCGCTGCACACAAGGATAATATAATTGCCTCTTCCCCGAAGTATCTACCCGAACAGCACCCTTTTCTTTCATTCTCTTCAACATCATAAAAATTGTGCTCTTTTTCCAACCGGTATCATCTTCACAGAGTTCAACCATCTCACCGATTGTCAAGGGAGACTTCTCCCAGAGAAGATTCATCAATTTCCACTCCCCATTTGATAAATGTACGTCTTTCATCATCACACCTCCGAATTGAGTTGACATTTGTTATCTTCTATTACTATACCATTTCAGTTAACACTTGTCAACCTTTAATCATTCATCGCTATGGCAATCTCTTAATCCAAACTAAGGATTATGTCACTCCTCTGTTTTATGAAGAAAAAACGTTAAAACCGGCCAATTCCACATCAATGAAATCAGCCGGTTCTCTTCCATGCT
>CAMVIN010000007.1 GCA_947167565.1 uncultured Clostridia bacterium
ATTAAAATTCTCAGTCACAAAATCCTTTGCGGTTATTTCTACGTCAAACTCTTCTCCCAGCTCAGCTACCAAAGTTACCAGATCAAATGAATCCAGAACCTTGTCATCTACCAGAGCCTCTTCCTTCTCAAACTCCACATCCTCGTGAAGTTCCTGCAAAATATCCAGTATTGTCTCTCTTACTTCTTCTCTATCCATCTCTTCTTTCTCCTCTCTTCTTTTAGAAACTATTCGGATTTTCTCCGTCGTTTCTTTTCTTCATATATTTTTTGTAACTGCACGCGGTCAGTTTTCCCGTTCAGCGTCAGCGGCATACTCTCCAACTGTCGGATTGCGTTTGGAAGCATGTACCGCGGAAGCCGTTCTTTAAGTTCTTTGGTCAATTCCCCTTTGGAAATATCCCCGACATAGAACAGTACAATTTTGTTTTTCTCTCTGGCGTAAATGCAGCAGCAATTCTTCACACCTTCCACACTATTTACATCCGCCTCAATCTCTCCAAGTTCAATCCGGTGTCCCATATGCTTAATCTGGTGGTCTTTTCTGGCGGCAAATACAAGATTTCCCTCCGAATCCCTCCTTGCCAAATCTCCTGTGCGGTAAATGCGGTCATAAAACTGTGAGTTGCACGGATTCTGCACAAAGACCTCATCTGTCTTTTCCGGCATTCTGTAATATCCCAGTGTCACACCACTTCCCCGGATGCAAATCTCTCCTTCCCCGCCATCCGGGACTTTGTTTCCATTTGTGTCCAGCAGAAGAATTTGTGTATTGGCAAAAGGTTTCCCGATAGGAATCACCTCATTTTCTTCAAACAGCCGTTCCGCATGATAATAGGTACTGACTCCTGTTGCCTCGGTCGGACCATATAGATTATAGAATTCCACCTCCGGCAGTGCCGACTTCCAAATATTGAACTGCTTAACCGGAAATACCTCACCACAAAAAGTAACGGTTCGAAGATATTCCGGCTTTGCTGTATCAAACGCACCAAACGCAGATATCATAGAGAGAGCAGATACCACCCAGTTGATTGTATTGATCTTGTGCTCATTCAGATATTCTACAATCTGAAGCGGAAACATAAACTTCTCTTTCGGCACAAGCCACGTAGTCGCCCCACATTTCAGAGTGGCATAAATCTCTTTCATGCTCGCATCCCAGTACAACGGTGTCTGATTCGCAAACACACTCTCTTCATCAAATCCGAGCACTTCACACAACTGCTCGATGTAATCAATAATTCCCCTGTGACAGACAACAACTCCCTTGGGAACTCCGGTCGAGCCTGATGTGTAAAAGATGCACACCGGATCAAGCTCTACACTCGCCGTACGAATTCTCCGGAGCAGTTCTTCGTCATACTCTGTCTCACAGCAGGCTCTGTAGTCAAGAATATCTCCGGCAAAATCAAAGGTCTCTGCCGCCTCTCTGGTGCTGTCATCACAGATCATAAGTTTTGCGTCTGTATTTTTCAATATGAGTTCAATGCGCCGTCTCGGCATCTCCTCGTCAATCGGCACATAAAAACATCCGCTGTACACAACGCCAAAAAAGGCAGCCAGAAAGTCCGGTGACTTTTTCATGTACACCAAGACCGGCGCCCGAAAAACTTCTCTTAGCGCCAGTGCTGTACCAAGTCTCATCGCCCGGCCGCGGAATTCAGAGAACGATAAACTCGTCTCCTCATCCGCAAAAGCGATTTTGTCCGGAAAACATTCCGCTGTCTTTTCTATATAATCTAATACATTTGTCTGCATGTTTCTCAATCCTTTGTACTTCAATTAATACTCACAAATACTATGATAGCACAAAGTTGAGAAAAGTTCCATGAAAATTTATACCATGTTTTACATTCCTTCGGGTGTAATTATTCATCTTCATGAACCATTTCCATAATCTTTTTCTCCCTCTGGTTTTGCCGGCGGTGTTCCGCTCGGTTTTCCATTATGATGACCTTTTCCATCCGTATGATTTCTATTACCTCGATTTCCACTACCGGACTTGTCACCGGAATTACCACTCTGACTCCCTGGTCTGCTCCCTGGTTTCCCACTTGGACGCCCGTTGCCCGCCTTTCTTTCACCAGTTTTTTTGTCAGATGAGTTGCTGTCTGTTTTGCTTCCTGTTTTACTGTCCGCCTTTCCACTGGAGCCGGACTTTGCCTCTACCGCCTTGCCACTGGATTTTGTTCCGGCTTTATATTTTTTGCCATTGACATAGAGTGTGTGACCGTTTAAATTGATAGATTTTTTTGCACAAGTAAGACTCGTTATATAAGAATCTGCCGTCAGCGTCCATGTAGAATTTCCCTTTAACTCCACATACACACTTCCCGCCTTGCCATCGGAGTTCACAGCCCCCTTGAACTTGGAGCTGTCTGCGAGATACAAATTCAGTGTCGATACATCATCCACCACGATATCTCCCTTGATGGTCTGCTTTGACGCCTTTACCGTCACGTTCCCGCCATTGGAGCCCTCGCTTCCCCAGCCGGCCGCTGCCGCTCTGAGAAAAATCCCTTTTGAGTCTTTGTTCGTTATTTGCGCATTTTTTAACGTAATCGTAGCAACTGTATTATTGACAAAAAAGATGTCTCCGTTTTTGTTGATCAGTGTCCCACCTTCCATTCCAAAAGTGGCTGCCCCCTGTGCCGCATCTCCCGACATAGACTGATAAATCATAACCGCCTGATAATACTTTGACTTGTCACTGTTCTTTTTATTGTTATCCGCAGTAAGAGTCACATCCTTTAGTTGAACTGAATTTTTCCCCTCCACGACAACGCCTTGAGATGCCGTAGAAGTCAGTGTTGCATTGCTGACAGTAATATCCGCTGTCGAATAGATAACCGGTGAGCCTGTTCCGTCTGTCGTATAACTCCCCTTTGTGACCTTTACCGTTCCACCGCCCCTGTCTGAACGAATTGCCGCAGAAGAATTCCCCTTGGTATAAATGACAAGATTATCCGCATTCATTGTTCCACCCCCTGTCGTCATCAGTCCGCCGGAACAATTATTACTCGTATTGATTTGTGAATTCGAGATATTCACTGTGGTCTTTTTTCCATAGGAAAATACCGCATTCGCATGAGCGCCGTCGCTATCAACTTGAATATTGGTCAAGTTAAGCACAGCACCATTCGTCGCAAAAACTGCAGAGTTCTCTCCATAAAAGTCCGCATCATCTCCCTCCGAATTGCCGGTCTTCACAACCTTGACATCCTCGTAACTTTCTGTTTTCCCATCAACTTCAATCGCATGGCCACCGTCCGTGCTATTTTTTATTGTCTCCCCCGAAACTGCCTGTCCGGACGCTGTCTTACCAAATGCGGAGTCTCCCGAAGAAACCGCAGAATCGGATACCGATCCCCTTTCTAATTCTTGGTTTTCTGAATTTTTCTCCTGAGACACTACACTACCGTTCTTTCCGTCGGAACTTCCCGCTGAGCCACAAGCCGATAGTCCCACGGCAGCTCCAAGCACAATTGTCAACCATAATTTCTTTTTCATAGTTACCTCCATAAATAAGTTCAGCCTTTCCCATTCAATACTAAAATTTATTAACTGTTGATTACACTTATTATAGAGCAGCAACCTTAAAACAGACTGAAAAAAGTTAACTACATCAGGCAATGTTCCAAAATTCTTTAATCTCTTAAACATCCAATCGGAACTATTTTAACTCCATTGTCAGTGGTATATCCCATTGATGCATTTGCGCAAATTACAATTAATGCCGATGGTTCTCTATATACAGCTTTAGGATGTGCAGGGTTTTTAGTTGCAGCCTCATTATGTTTTATTATTAAATCTCTAAACTTTAGAAGTGATTGCTCTGCTTCAGGGATTTTATTTGCTCCTGTTTTTATTTCAATTAGAGCATATCTACCATCTTCCATTTGATATATGGCATCTGCTTCCAGTCCTGTATCATCTGTATAATGAAGTATTCTTGCATTGTGAGCCTCTGCAAACACGAGCAAATCACGTAGTACTAAATTTTCAAAAATATGTCCAAACAAATCTAAATCATTTATAAAATATTCTGGTCCTAGTCCTAATGCAGCTATTCCAATCGAAGGATCTACAAATATATGCTTCTTTCCACTTCTTATTGCTGTCTTAGATCTTATTTGAGGAGTCCATGCATCAATATCTTTTATTACAAATAGTTCCTCAAGTTTTTCAACATAATTATCCAATGTAACATCCGTAACATTTTGTGTTGCTTTCACATCTGCAAATATCTTTGTCTTTTTTGCTTTTGTTGCCATATTTCGTGCATATGACCATAACAACGTTCTTGCCCATTCCGGATTTCTTTTCACTTTATCTATTGCACTTATATCCGTCTGATATATCTGCCTGTAGTAGTCTTTTGCAATTTCTAGTTTTGCTGATTTTCTTTTCAATGCCAAGCATCTTGGCCATCCACCTCTGCAAACTATAAAGAACAATTCTTCTAATGTAAGATCAGACATACTACCATCAAAATTATATGTTTCATCTTCAACAATCCTTGATAATGAAATCAGCCCATTAGATTCACCTGTTTCCCATAATGTCATCGGAAACATAGTTACTTCAGTAATTCTTCCTGTACCCGTGTGTGGTGTATTGATTTTTTTACTTGATGAGCCAGTTAAATAATATTCTCCTACGTTTTCAGGATTGTCATCACAATCCTTTCTTATTGTCCCCCATATTTTAGTTGCATCTTGCCATTCATCAAACAATATTGGTTTTTTATTTTTTAAAAAAAGTTTAGGCGATGTTTCGGCAACAGCTAAATATCCATCTCTCTTTTCTTCATCCTGAAATTCAATAATTGTATTGCAGCGTTCTTTAGCAGTTCTAGTTTTACCGCACCCCTTTGGTCCGATAATATTAATTGCATTAAACGCCTCTTTTCGCTTATTTAATTCTTCATCTACAATTCTTCTAATATATTTCATATTATTGTTCACCTCGCATAGATACATTATACATCCATATGTAATCACCAGCAAGACTATTTTGTGTTTTTCGGCAAATTTATTTTGTGTTTTTCGGCAAATTTATTTTGTGTTTTTCGATATCTTCATTTATTCAGCAAACTCATCAGCAATTATATTGTTCAAAAATATTATGAGCCTATTTTCTAAATGCTATACTCCTTGTTAATATACATTAGTATCGTGTACCTTTAAGCTAAAACAGGCTAAAAAAGTTAACTACATCAGCCGTTTCCAAAATTCTTTACAGCATAGCGATTTTTTCATGAACCTAATAAACCGGCCAATCTCATTCATCTATTTTTGTCAAATCTACTACTCCGACTCTTCCTCTAACACCAGATACTCATATCCATACTTTTTCTCCAGTGTCCAACGGCATTTTCCGACCGTTCCCTCTTTTTCCTTTCCTACCACAAAATCGGAAACAAATGCCGCAGCCGATGTCTCATCCCCACAAATCTCTGCCACAAGATTTGTCATCGTCTCTTTTTCATTTTGGGTAAAAAGTGGGGTAGAGGCCGTATCGACTCTGCTGTTTGGATTCTTTTCCATTTTTATCTCAAGTTCAAGCGGCTTTCCATCCTTATAGTAAAAATCAATACACTTGTTGTATGGGTTGTCACACTCATTCCAACTGCTGATGAAATTCAACCGGTCCATGTAGCCTCCGGCATTGATGGCTCCCACATAAAAGCCGTCTTTTACTCTCGTCCGGAAAAATTCCTCATATTTTCCCGGCACACGGAGCAGTGCCTTGGGAATTTGAATCTGCAATCCGTATTCATCAGCTCCCGCTATTATAATAATTTCAACGCCCTGACGGACAAGGCTCAGATACTCTGTCTCTTGTTTGCGTTTCTCTTCATATTCAGCAGCAAATGTCTGAAAAGGAGCAACAAGGTTCGCAGCGCCTAAACGTTCTAATTTATTTAGAACCTCTTCTATTTTCCCTGTATAAATGATATCATCAAACATATAATAGCCGGATATATTTCCGAACTTTGAATCTTCCTCATCCATTTCATCCGAAGAATAAGCATCTTCAGAACTCAAAGAAAAAGCCCGTTCCTGCACAGAATTCCAATCCCTCCAATCCGGAACAAGTAATTCTTTCGTCTTCTCATCACGTTCAAAAATGTTATCCCCATAAACATCCATTTCAATTAACATATCCTGCAGCCGGTTAAGGAACTCACCGCTCTCCTTTCTCGTCACAATAGGAACCGGCTCCTTTTCCTCATCCCACGTTACTTCATACACACTGTCAACAAATGGTTTCTTTTCTGCCTTCGCCTGTTTTAGGACAGCATCCTCTCCGCATCCCGTCAACAAAAATCCAACGCATAGCACCAAAATAATTCCTTTTTTGTTCATAACAACCTCCATTCTGCCTAAACTCTCTTCCAGATTTTTGTCAAATGGAAAAGCAAATAAAAACTTCCGGATATCAGTAGCCACAAAACGAGGCATCTGGTCCACGACACATGAGAAGTGGCATTAGATATAAGATAATCATTTAAAAAATAAGTTGCAAACGCTCCTAAAGAAGTGCTGATGCCAATGTTGATACCTACGCGGCCGATTGCTGTCGGAATCCGGCTGTTAATCCGTGCCAGATCCTGTTTTTGATTAATCCACCACGCAAGCCAGGTACATCCAACCAATATAGCAGCCGCAAGCCCAAAGGAAATCCATATATTCCCATACGACAAAACTGCAGTCCGATTCGGTAGATATTCTGCGCCTTTTGGACTATAATCGCTATTTGAAAAATATCCCATCACCGAAAAATATCCGTACCGATATCCCAGCGTCCGCCCCTCAAACATTCCGAAATAACGCTTCAAGCAGTTTAAAATCACATCAGCCTTTCCCGATTGGAGAAACGGACTCATGGACACAGAAATATGCCAACCCACAGTCACAAGACCGAGAGGCCAAAACAGAGCTCCAGCCCCCACAATCGCGCTAAAAATTGAATTTCTTATCAGGTAGGCAACCAACATATAGACCGAGTACATTGCCAGCAGCGTAAGCCAGAACAAAAGCAGTGAACGAATGGTATGAAAAAGAGTGTCAGCACCCGCAAACTGATGAAAAAACGGGGATAGCACATTGTTTTTGATAATAATTGGCTCAAAATAAAATTTTTGAACCAGAACGCCAACTCCAATCACAAGACACCATACTGTAATCATACTGTAACTTACAAGCACCTTTGCAAAAAATTTCTCTTTCTGAGTAAACGGAAGGGAATTCAAGTATTCTCTTTGATTCCTCTTCTGCAAATCCGCAAACTGCACCATAGCCATGACAGCAAACGCCACCACACACAGACAGACTGTATTTCGAAGCACTTCAATCAGAATATATCCAAAGATACTCCCACTAACAAGGTTACCGGCTGCACTGTAACTGTTAACGCCTACTCCTCTCACAGGAGACAAGAGGTAATGCAAAGAACCGAAAACCTCTCCCACAACCACCAGCGATGCAATCATCCCCAGCACAAAGAAAATCAGCATATGTTTCATTTCATATCGAAACAAGACACGAGATCTGTTCGCCCTTTTTTTCTTATTCATCGGCAGTTCCACCTTTTCCCTTGTTATCTTTTTCCGCAAGCTTATTCATATAAATAAAACTTTCTTCCAGTCCCACCGGCATCTGTTCTACCAAAACAGCCCCGGCATTTTTCATATCTTCTTCAAAGTCCACTGTCGTATTAGGCAGGACAACCGTATACACGCTTCCCACATTGGACATGTGCACTACATCATCTCTCTGATACAGAGCCTCCGGTGCCCCCTCCGGAAATACAACCTGATATTTGCTGATCTGTTGTTTCACTTCATCTATTTCATCATCAACCTGCACTCTTCCGTGACTGATCACAGTAATCGAATCGCAAATTTTCTCTAATTCGCCCAAGTGATGCGAAGAAATGAGAACCGTCATATTATTATTCTCCACAGCAGATACTAAAGTGTCCAAAAGGTCTTTCTTTGCCATTGCATCCAGCCCCGAAGTCGGCTCATCAAGAATCATGACCTCCGGATTTCTCGCCATATTCAGCATAAAAGAAACCCTCATCTGCTGGCCTTTAGAAAGCTGCGTCACTTTTTTGTCCAAATTGATTTGAAAAAGGTTATTTAACAAGTGAAAATCCTCCATTGAGAAATCAGGGAACATACCCTCATACATTTTGGCCAGCTTGGAAATTTTATAGCCGCGAAACATTTGATTGCTGTCCGCCACATAACCAATTTTCAATTTGCTGTTCACGTTGTCGTAAACCTCTTTTCCATCCACCAACACCTCACCGGCATCCGGCTTAAAAATCCCGGTGAGGCACTTGATAATTGTCGTTTTTCCCGAGCCATTGTGACCAATCAGACCATGAATTGTACCTTTTTCCACGTGGAATGAAATCCCCTGCACAGCATTTATTCCATTGTCATCATATGATTTTGTCAATCCTCTCACGTCTATCATGACTGTTTTCCTCCTTGCAATCCCTCTAATATTTCACTGATTAAACGGATAATCTCATCTTTATTCATCCCCTGATATACCAGTTCCATGCACTGTTCTCTGAGCTGCTCTTTCACTTTCTCAATCACTCCCTCGTTTCTTATGCTGTCTGCCTCCGGTATTCCTGCAATATAAGTTCCCTTGCCCCGTATCGTCTCAATCAACTGCTGCTGCTCCAGACTGCGATACGCCTTTGCTACTGTACCCGGCGTAATGTCAAGCTGCATCGCCAATTTGCGGACGGATGGAATCGCATCGCCCTTTTTCAAAAAACCCTGAAGCATCATATATTTGTACTGCGATATAATCTGTTCATAAATGGGCTGTGAACTTCGAAAATCCAGTTGAATCACATAATCACCTCCGATTTATCTAATACTACTCCTGCCCCCGCTCGATTACCAGCATAGTATGCTCCGAATCCACTTTTTTCAGTTTCCATTTTGCCTTGCCAACTGTACCAGACGTTCCTGTGTCGAGCGTAAATGAATTCACAAACTCTGCCGCAGCCGACTCATCACCGGCAAACTCATTTACCAGACAAATCACAGTCTCTCTCTCTTTTTCAGCGAACACCTCACTGCTCTTCTCCACACTTGGAAAATTATTATTTTTTCCCAATTCGATATCCAGTTCCAGCGGTTTTCCATCTTTGAAATATAAATCCACATTTTTCTGATACAAATTGCACGGTTTATACCAGTCACTCAACAAATTCAACCTTTCCAGATATCCACCTACATTCAGTGCACCAATACAGAACCCGTCTTTTACCTTTGCCCGAATAAATTCACTATACTTTGTCGGTATCGCAACCTGAACAGCAGGCACCCTGGCAGAAACCGTATATCGCGAACTTATCATACGTCCATTCATTCCCTCTGCCTGACAGTCAAGCTGAAACTGGATTCCCTGAGAAGCAACAATAACAAAATTAGAATAAGTAGAAGGATCTTCCCCCTCATACGTTTCAATGGTCTGCTCCATTTCTTTAACCATTCCGTCCATTGCCTCTGACAGCCCGGAGACTCCCAATTGTTCTAACTTTTCACAGTATTCTCTCATCTTTTTCTCATCCGATAATATATACGAGCCTATACCGAAGGATTTCACCCGTTCAGCCTTCTTTTTGATGGATTCCGCACTTGTCCAATCCACCTCATCTTTTCCCAGATTATCCTCTGTCTCCTCATAATCATCGGAATAGTCATCTCCAACATACTTTCCTGCCAGAATCTCTTTAATTTTCTGAATCAGAGCAGCCTTCTCCTCCCACACCGTCACATCACCGAGAATTCTATTTTTTTCTTTTTCTTCTTCGACGGAATGATTCACCGTGTAAATACTATCTACAAATTGAATATGCTCAGATTCAATCTGCCGCTCCACGGCATCGCTTCCACAGCCGGTCAGTATAGTTCCCGCCACAGCAAAAATGGCTGCTATCAACATTTTTTTTGTTCTCATCATCCCACACCTCCTATCTTCTCTTTCTCGTTGTTATAAAGTGAAAAATTCCATAAATCAAGACTGCGCCAATCAGCCACAATGCAAGAAGCAGCAAAATCGAAGGACTCCACGTCGTGTTATCCACCACAGCACAATTCAGAATTGCAAGAATTGTACCGCTCAGACCAACACTAATCGCAAGACCTATCCCAATCCGGCCAATCCTTGTCGGAATCTTACGATTGATCCGTGTAAGATCCTGCTTCTCACTGTCACGCCATGCAAGGAAGAAGCAAATCCCCAGGATTCCAATTAACAGAAGAAACAGAACCCCTGTGCGGCCATATGACATGGTAACGGTATTCTCCCCCAAAAGTTCTTCCCCATTGACGGTATATCCACTTGGAAATACTACCATTCCCAAATCATCGAAATCCATGGAATCCCATGAAGCCCACCTGACATATCCCAGTGCCGACCCAAAGAAAATTTTTGTGTACCTCCCGGCAATTTCAACCCAGTGATATACTACCCGATATACGCTGTATTGTTCTCCGTATGTCCATGTACCCGGAGCAGTGACAATCGCACCCAGCAAAAAGTTGATAAACATAGGGTAGCACAGGGTTCCAACTCCTATCAGTGCACTGAACAGAGTAGACCGTATCAGATAGGCACACATCATATAGACGGTATACATAGCAATCAACGTGAGCCAGAACAAGAGCAGGACTCTCACCGTATGCCATGTGGTATCCGAACCTGCCAGTTGACGAAACACCGTTGGCGGAAAGAGCGCATTGTATCTCGCTATCATTCCCGCATATTTTGCCCGAAGCGCCAGTGCCGATATGGATACAATCAGGCAGCACAATGTAATCATCCCGTAACTGATACCCGTTTTCATCATAAACTTTTCATTCTGCGTAAAGGGAAGAGAACTCAAGTACTCGGTACTTGTCTTTCCATGCAAGTCCTTAAACTGAACCAGCGACATAACGAAAAATCCCGGTACACACATCGTCACAATCCAAACCAGCATGCCACGAATCATATAGGTAATCACCGCCCCGCCGGGATATGCCGACACATCCTCAAGATAGAGACTCCCGTATCCCTCACGTATTTGCCAAAATGTCTCGTCAAATTGCTGTGTCAAAATGACCGAAGCTCCTGCCGCCGCAATCAATCCCAAAATCAAGAAAGGAATCATCTTCCTCATCTCATAACTAAACAGCACTTTTCTCCTGCTCACCAAAATCCCTCCTTATCTGTATCGTGTGTACCACTTCAAGCGATACACTTGATACAGTCATGATACACTTATATTTTACTTCTGTCAAGGGCTTTTTGAAAAATATTTTGACATCTGATTTGATTTCGATTATAGTAATGACTGTAGTACAGATATGTAAAGGAGATTCTTATGCTGACGAAGTATTTATTTTTATTTGTTGTTTCTATGATTCCGATTGTTGAACTGAGAGGAGCACTGATTATTGCCGGAGGCTATGCCGCCGCTGATCCTCATTTTTCCATGCTCCTTGCCTATGTGATTTGTGTCATCGGAAATATGCTTCCTGTTCCGATTATCTATCTCTTTGCCAGAAAAGTTCTGGTGTGGGGTGCTGACAAGAAATTTATCGGTAAATTCTTCCGCTTCTGTCTGGAAAAGGGTGAAAAGGGCGGAAAAAAATTAGAAGAAAAAGCAGGACGAGGTCTCTTTCTCGCACTGCTTCTGTTTGTGGGAATCCCGCTGCCCGGTACCGGTGCGTGGACCGGTACTCTTGCCGCCAGTTTCCTCGATATGAAATTTAAGCCGACCGTTCTCGCCGCCATGGGCGGTGTACTTCTCGCCGGTATCATCATGGGCGTAAGCTCCTACCTCGTAGCGGGCGGCATTGTAGCATTGACCTGAACAATTACATTTTTTTCTTGTATAAGCACATTTCAAAATGAACAGTACCGTCATCCTCAACTTCCATAACGGTGTAGGTAGGAATATGCCCTTCCTGTCTCGGGCGCGAAATACTTCCCGGATTCAACAGAGTGATGTCTTCTCTCTCATCAAGATAGGGAATATGGGTATGACCGAACATGACAATATCGACGCCCTGCATGAGAGCCCAGTTCTCCAATGCGTCGATGCCTCCATAATTCAGATAGCGGTGTCCATGAGTCAGCGCTATTTTTTTACCCGCAAATTCAATCTCAAGTTCCAGCGGGATGTCCCCGCCATAATCGCAGTTCCCCCTCACCATATAGACCGGATACGGCGTGGATCGGCGCAGACAGTCGGCACCCCCTTCCACATCACCGAGGAAAAACACGGCTTCCATCTTCGGATACTGTCTCATTACATCAAAAAGATTCGTCAGATTCCCGTGAGAATCACTAAAAACTAATGCCTGTTTCATGCTTTTCCCTCTTTTTTCAAAATCTCTACCATCCTTCGAATAGCAATCCCCCTGTGACTGATGGCATTTTTCTCCTCCGGCTCCAGTTCTCCAGTCGTACAACCACGCTCCGGCAGATAAAAAATCGGATCATAGCCAAATCCATTCTCCCCTTTCGGCTCATGTGCCAATTTGCCCTCAATCACACCCTTTGCCGTCTCCACTCTGCCATCCGGAAATGCGCAGGCAATCACGCAGACAAATCGCGCGTCTCTCTTTTCATCCGGCACGCCTTCACAGCGACGGAGCAATTCTGCATTTTTAATGTCATAGGAAGTATCCTCTCCCATAAATCGTGCGGAATAAATTCCCGGCTCACCGTTCAGATAGTCAACCTCAAAACCGGAGTCATCGGCAAGAACCATCTTCCCGGTCGCCTCCATAACCGTCTTCGCCTTGATAATAGCATTCTCCTCAAAGGTCTTACCATCCTCGACAATATCTACATCGACATCCAAGTCCTTCATGGACAAAATCGTGTAGTCATCACCTAACATCTGTTTAAATTCATCTACTTTCCCCTGATTGCCCGTGGCAAACACTAAACATTTCTCACTCATTGTTATCCTCCATTGTTCTCGGTTTTTTGGGTGGCTTTTCACCCATATATTGATACAGATATGTCTTCATCATACCGTTATAAATCTTGCGGTTTTTCGTAGCTTTCTTCCGACTTCCCCCCGCGGCGATAGCCTTCTGCGCATCCTCGTACCCACTCAGCAGGAAAAAGGACCAGGTCTCATTTTCTGACATAATCCGTCCGACTGTCCTGTACAAATTATACATCTCTTCCTTGGTGGCGAGACGCTCACCATAAGGCGGGTTACTGATGACAAAACCATATTTCTTCGGGTTGTGAAAATCTTTCACATCTCTCTGCTGAAAATGAATATCCTCTGCCACTCCGGCAAGTGCCGCATTCGAGCGCGCCATCTTCAATACCTCACCATCAAGATCATATCCCTGAATATTTAACTCCACATCACGGCGAATCATGTCATTCGCTTCTTCGACCGCCTCATACCAAGCCTTTTTCGGAACAAGGTTGTCCCAGTTCTCCGCAAGAAATTCCCGCTCCATTCCCGGTGCGATATTCCTCGCGATCATGGCTGCCTCAATCGGTATTGTCCCACTGCCACAGAACGGATCCGTGAGAACCCGGTCCGCGCGCCAGGGCGAGAGGAGAAGAATGGCGGCGGCAAGCGTCTCCGTCACCGGTGCAGGTGCCGTAAATTTTCTGTATCCTCTCTTGTGAAGTGACTCTCCGGTCGTATCCAGACCAATCGTCACCACATCTTTTACAATACTGATTCGCAGCGGATACGACGCCCCATTCTCCTCGAACCAATCTGTGTGATAGGTCTGCTTCAGCCTCTCTACCATCGCTTTTTTTACAATTCTCTGTATATCCGACGGGCTGAACAGTTTACTGCTGACGGAATTAGCCTTTGTCACCCAGAACTTCCCGTTCTCCGGAATAAAATTCTCCCACGGAATCGCCTTTACCTGTTCAAATAATTCATCAAAGGTGACAGCTTTAAAACTGGCAATCTTGAGAAGAATCCGCTCCGTTGTCCGCAGAAAAATATTCGCTCTCGCAATCCCTTCTGCATCAGCAGCAAAGGTTACCTTGCCATTGTCCACATTTGATATCTCATAGCCCAAATCATAAATTTCTCTTTTTAACACTGCCTCCATGCCAAAATGACAAGGGGCAATCAGTTCATATGTCTCCATTTACCGCATCCTTCCCTGTAATTAAGCAACTCACTTATTATACCGTTTTTTTAGCTGTCGGTCAACGCTTAGCCTTTCGAAACATAAATTTTCTTGCTGCACTAATTCCAATTTTATACGGAAGAGGACGCAGCGCTTTATCTGCCTCTTTTAGTTTTTCCCGAATTGGAATCTCCTGCGGACAGTGCTGCTCACATTTGCCGCACCCCACACACTGCGAAGCAAAAGCGGGCTCTTTCGTGAGCCCCACCGTCTGAGCATACTGAAAACGCCCCTGGCTTTTGGACTCAATATACATTGCGTTGTAACACCGGAAAATTCCCGGAATGTCCACACCCTTTGGACACGGCATGCAATACCGACAACCGGTGCACCCCACCTTTTCTCTCTCCATGATCTTCTCTGTCACCGCTTCAAGCGTCCTGTAATCAGCTTCCGTAAACTGCCCTGCAAGCGCCTCCGATGCTGTCCGGCAATTCTCCTGTACCATATCAACTGAGTTCATCCCCGACAGGACAACAGTAACTTCCGGTTGATTATAAAGCCAGCGAAAACTCCACTCTGCAGGCGTCCACTCCCTGCCGCTGTCACGCATAACTTTTTTCGCCCCTTCCGGCAGCATATTGACAAGTTTACCACCCCTGAGCGGTTCCATAATAACAACCGGAATTCCTTTTGCGGCTGCCGCTTTTAGCCCCTCTACTCCTGCCTGGGAAACCTCATCCATATAATTATACTGTATCTGACAGATATCCCAATCATAATCATTTAATATTTTCAAAAAATTGTCTGTATTTCCGTGGTAAGAAAACCCAATATTGCGAATGGCACCTGACTGCTTTTTTTCTTTAATCCACTCTAAAATTCCAATTTTTTTCAATTTTTCCCACATGGCGATATCGGTCAAATGATGCATTAAATAGTAGTCCACATAAGAAGTTTTGAGTCTCTTAAGTTCTTCGTTAAAGTATTTGTCAACCGCCGCAGAATTTGCTATAAGATATTGTGGAAGTTTTGTCGCAATTTTAATGTTCTCACGAATGTGATTTCTTTCGAAAATCTCCCCGATTGTCACTTCACTCCCGCTGTAGACATATGCCGTGTCAAAATAATTGACACCTGCCTTGTACGCCTCCATAATTTCTTTTTCTGCTTTGTCAATATCAATACTCCCACCCTTTTTCGTAAATCTCATACACCCAACCCCCAACAAGGACAGATCCTCGCCATATTTGTCTTTTCTGTACTGCATAGCTGCTCCTTTCCCATTCGCACATTGGATTACCACTTCATTCGTCCCTATTATAAGGTATCCGGGGTATATTATTCAATATCAAATATTAGTAACTTTTCAGTAGCTGCTTCATGTGGGCGTTTATCGTTCTTCATATCCACCCAGCACACTATATGCCTTAACTCCCATGCGCGACAATCTCTTCGCCGCCATGAGACTGTGAGATCCAAAATCGCAATAAAAAACAATCGTCTCATACCGGACAAGTTCCGATATATGGCGTTCAAGCTGTTCATACGGAATGTTGACGGCCCCTTCATAATGCCCTCTCGCATAGCTCGCAGAATCTCTGACATCAACAATAAGAGTACCGTAGCCTTCCACTTCCCTGATCCGTCTCCACGAAATCACTCCTGCCTTCATGATAACTCCCCTTTTTCTTTTATCTTATGTCATGATTCAGCGCTCTGTGAGTTATTGTTACATAGGAAAAAGAGCCGGCTCATAGACCGACTCTTTCAATAATGTGCCTGACAGGAACACAAACTTTAGTCACAATCCGTACAATCTTCCAAGTCCTCATCCACATCGCGGAAAGAACTGTTAGAAGAATTTTTCGAAACATTCTTTGCTGAATTCTTGTGAGAATTCTTAGCACAGTTCTTGCTCTTGTTAGAAGTATTCTTTGTGCTGCTTGTGTCAGTTGACATTTTCTTTGCCATGGTACTACCTCCTATTGCCGTGGTATTATTTTCCCGATATGAGAATTGTCTCCACGTTTTCAAGGGTAGTATGGCTCTTTTCTTTCAAAAATATTCAAGCTTTTCCAACAGAACCGAACAGTTCCATTTTTTCTTTCACGGTAGCTTTAATTGCCTCAGCACCCGGTGCAAGAAGTTTTCTCGGGTCAAATCCCTTGCCCTCAAGGTCTTTGCCGTCCTCAATGTATTTGCGGGTTGCCTTCTGGAATGCCCACTGACACTCTGTATTGACATTAATCTTCGATACGCCAAGAGAAATCGCTTTCTTAATCATGTCATCCGGAATTCCTGTACCACCATGAAGTACCAGCGGCATCTCGCCGGTCTTCTGCTGTACCGCATCCAGTGTCTCAAAGCTGAGACCAGCCCAGTTCTCCGGATATGCACCGTGAATGTTACCAATACCTGCTGCGAGCATTGTAACACCGAGATCAGCAATCATCTTGCACTCTTCCGGATCTGCGCACTCGCCGGCACCAATAACACCATCTTCCTCACCGCCGATCGAACCAACCTCTGCCTCAATAGAAATTCCCTTCTCTTTGCAGATACCTACCAGTTCTCTTGTCTTCTCTACGTTCTCCTCAATCGGATAGTGAGAGCCGTCAAACATGATAGATGAGAAACCGGCCTCAATACATGCCTTTGCTCCCTCATAGCTTCCATGATCCAGATGAAGAGCAACCGGAACTGTAATATTTAACTCTTCCAACATACCATTCACCATGCCAACTACCGTCTTGTAACCGCACATATACTTGCCGGCACCTTCTGACACGCCGAGAATAACCGGTGAATTCAGTTCCTGAGCAGTGAGAAGAATTGACTTCGTCCACTCTAAGTTGTTGATATTAAACTGACCTACCGCATACTTTCCCTGTTTTGCTTTTGTGAGCATTTCTTCTGCTGAAACTAACATATGTATTTCCTCCATATCTGATTTATTATTGTAAGAATATCACAAAATCATAATTTTCGCAACATTCTCCTATGTCCGCTACTCTACCTTCTTCGCCCAGAACGGAATCCCTTTCTTCGACATTCCGCACATGGCAATCGTCGGCTGATTTTTTTCGTGATCCCACACCGCCGTCACATGAGCGATGTCCTCATTCGGACCATAAGATATCGTAATCGTATTATTTTCATAGTGCCATGTCCCCTGTATGGAGCAGCACTCATAATAGTCATTTTCATGTTCTATTTTCATCGGAACCGCCGTCTGAATCCCCTGTGGCAAGGCAGAAATAAGATTGATTCTCTCATACCGCCCCTCTAAAACCTCCTTCGAAATTTCCTGTTCAACTTCACCACTATACGGCTCCGGACTGACAACCGGCCATCCCTCTCTCGTCCAATATATTCTTCGAATTTGCATTGTGGAAGGCTCCGGGGTTCCGGTAAAATTTTTCTCCCGGATATGACATACCAGATACCACCGATCATCGGTATCATGGAGAACCGAATTGTGCCCCGGTCCCATATAAGCAGTGCCGTCATTCCAGTTATATCCGCAAAACACCATCTGCCCTACACTGTTATCTTCATCGGTCATATCTGTCAACTCTCTTCCGTTAAAATCCACAAACGGTCCGAGAATTGATTTGCTTCTTCCCACACGTATATTATAGTCCGATTTCAACGAACCATACGAAACAAATAAATAATAGTATTCCGTGTCCGGATTATAAACCATATAAGGTCCCTCAATCGCTCCACTCGTCCATACCGGACGTCGTGCCAGACAAGTGCCAAGTCCCTCTTCTGCCGCAAGACCTGTCTCAGTATCTAACTTTATCGCGCGAACACCACCCCAAAAAGAACCATAGATCATATACATTTCACCGGTTGCGACATCGGTAATAATGTTGGCATCAATGGCATTGGTCTCAGAAGAATTCTCTTTGTCCTCGGTCGTCTTCAAAACAATTCCTCTCGGCTCAAACGGTCCCTCCGCACTGTCAGCAACTGCGAGAAAAATGCAGGACTGACGAACACCCCAGGATGAATTCGAGCAGTAAAGTCTGTACTCATTTCCAACCTTCACAATATCCGGTGCCCAGACATCATCGCTTCCGGTCCAGTCCGTCGCTTCTTTTGGCGGCGTCACAATCTTTCCCATTCGTTCCCAGTGAATCATATCTTTCGAGCGATGGGCTGCCCCGCGCGTCCTGTAAATGTAATAGTTTCCTGATGTCTCATCGTGATAAATCGCCGGATCATGAATATTCCACAAACCGGGATCCTTTGGTCTTTTTTCAAACAATTCTTTTTTGGCAATCTCTTTCGGAGGTTCTTTTGGATATTGGATAGAATTGTTGTCTGCGCTCATACAATCTCCTCTCATTCTAAAACTATCCGCAACTATTCAGGATGCTGAATAGCGGCAACTACTCTTGCATACAAAGCGTGTGCGACCCGAAAGCCGCACACGACAAAAATCATATCAATCCTTTCTTAGCGATAGAACGCCTCGCCAAGCATAAGGTCACGTTTGAATTCACGAATCTTGGTATCATTGTCAATGTAAACAGCCTCGATTCCCATCGCTGCTGCCCAATCGCCCATCTGCTCTGCCGTAATATCATACGAGAACGCAGTGTGATGTGCTCCACCGGCAAGAATCCAAGCCTCTGCACCTGTGTACAGATCCGGCTGTGGTGTCCAGAAATTCGTAGCTACCGGAAGTTTCGGCATCGGCTTCTCAACCTTCTTACAATCAACTGTGTTGATGATAAGGCGGAAACGTGTTCCGAGGTCAATCAGTGATGTCGCAATACCGGTTCCCTCTTTTGAGGTAAATACCAGTCTCGCCGGTTCATGCGGATCTCTTACCCCCTTCTTGGAACCCATGGAAAGCGGCTGACACTTGATACTAATCGGACCATCTGCAATCGTCGGGCAAATCTCCAGCATATGAGCTTCCAAAATACCCTCTTTACCTTTAACCAGGTTATAAGTGTAGTCCTCCAACATAGAAGTACCTTTGGCATCTTTCATGCCTGTTGTCATCACTTTCATCAAACGAACCATAGCGGCAACCTTCCAGTCACCCTCTGCTCCGAAACCATAGCCCTTCTCCATCAAACGCTGAATCGCAAGGCCAGGCAACTGTCCCAAAGTACCCAAATCACCGAAATGGGTAACAATAGCCTGATAGTTCTTCTCTTCCAGGAAACGCTCAAATCCCAACTCAATCTGTGCCTGAACGGCTACCAGTTTCTTAAACTCTTCCGGATCTCTTCCCTCGAGAAGAATCTCATACTTATCATAATACTCGTCCACTAATGCATTGACATCAGATTCAGAAACAGCCTTGACAGACGCCTCAATCTCATTGACAGGATAAGCATCTACTTCCCAGCCAAACTTGATCTGAGCTTCTACCTTGTCACCCTCGGTAACAGCAACGTTTCTCATGTTGTCTGCAACACGCATAACGCGAATGTGACTGCTCTCTACAACACCTACTGCTGTGCGCTGCCAAGAACCAATTTTGCCCTGAACAACAGGATCCGTCCAGTGTCCGACAACAACTTTTCTCTCAATGCCCATGCGGGATACAATATGGCCCCACTCGCGGTCACCGTGAGCCGCCTGGTTTTCGTTCATGAAGTCCATATCGATTGTGTCATATGGAAGTTCTTCATTATACTGGGTATGTAAGTGCAACAACGGCTTTCTCAGTTCTTTCAATCCGAGAATCCATGACTTAGCAGGTGAAAATGTATGACACCAAACAATCACACCGGCACAATCGTCATCGTTGTTCGCCTCGTTGAATGTCTTACGAATCAGCTCATTCGTGAGCAGCGTTGGTTTCCAAATCACTTCATAAGGCAGTGCCCCTGACGCGTTTAACTTCTCAACCATCTCCTTCGTATGTGCAGCAACATTGGCTAATACTTCATCCCCGTACAAATCCTGTGACCCTGCACAGAACCAGAACTTATAGTTTCTTACTGATAACATAATATCCTCCTTTTGACTTTGTAGGGAAAAGGCTCGTATTTCCCTCAAAACAAAAATATTTAATTTGTCTCTATTATACAACTTGTACCCATGTGTTGGCAAGGAAAATATATATTTTTTACAAAAAAAGAAAACCGCCATAGGTCTATAGCGGTCTCCTTAAACTATTTTCTGTCATTTTACCCTTACTGTAACCTTCTTTGTGTATCCATTTCTCGCATACACATAAATCTGACATATTCCGGAAGCAACAGCCTTGATTGTTCCATTTTTTGTGACTGTTGCCACATTAGTGTCTGTGCTCTCAAAGCGAAGTTTTCTGGCATGTGCATTGGAAAGATGTTTCTTTGTCTTATCCTTCAATACAACTTTCGCAGAAATCCGAAATTTTCTTCCGGCTGAAATCCGCAGGTTCTTTCTCGAAAGTTTGATTTGCTTCGGATTCGAGTATTTTGTATTATTCTTCCCTACGATATGCGCCTCAATGGTCTTTCCTACTCTGACCTTCTTGCCGTTCTCGTTCTTGTAAGCACTCACATAAACCTTATAATTCTTCTTGAGGTTCAGCTTCTTTTTATTGATTTTTGTTATTTTAGCACTCGTCTTAGTATTTGACGAAATTGTCTTTGCTGCCTTCCCGTATTTCTTTCCGCAGTACTGGACAAATACCTTATAACCATCCGCCCCGGATACCCGCCCCCAGGAAACTTTTATTTTCTTTCCGGTCTGGCTGACTTTCAATCTGCTGTTCATCGAAAGAGAATTTACTTTTTTCCGAACAGTCGTATCCTCTCCGGCTGGATTCTCTTCCGTCGTCTTCTCTCCGGCTGTTTTGTCTGAACTCTCTTTTTTATCTTCCTCCCTGGTGTCCGGAACATTCTCTTCCTCTTCCTTCTCGCGCTCAGCCTTAGCATTTTCCGAGTTCAACAGTTCGGCGCTGTCTTTTGTGTCAAAAATAACAGAAATTGCATCCGAGGCTGTTTCGACAACTTTCTGCAAATTAGCTGCCACGGGTTCCGTCACAGAATCAACTTGCGCTTTTGCCTTCGCTGCGGCATCATTGATTGTCTCTGTCGCCTTCTCCCGCTGCTCATCTGTCAGACTCTTCATCGCTTCAATATCTTCCTGAACGGCTTCTACCGCATCGTCAATTGATCTTTTCATCCTCCCCTTTAAATTGGCAAAGTTCTCATTTGCTGCCTCGGATAAAATATCACGAATCCGTTCTTTTTTCTCACCCTGAGCCTCTACTCTGCCAAGCGCCTCATCGGATACTTCCGTCTCACCGTTAATAGCCATATCCACTTCTGCAAAAATGGCCTTAATTACCGCTTTTGCCTCATCTCTCTTATCTTCTGACAAATATTCAAACTCGTCGATTTCCGCTATTGCGTCCTCAACCAGCTCCGTGATTTCCTCCAACATGGCAATCTTCTCATTTTTTAAATTACTTACCTTAGCCTCTGTCACGACATCCTCAATCGCTTCTACTGCTTTATCCCGCAGCCCGTCTTTTGCTGTGATTGCCGCCACCAAGGTCGCCGCATAAACCCTGTCTTTGCCCTCTTTTTGCGCCTCTGTCACAGCACTCTTAAAGCCATCTTTTTCTTCATCGCTGAGACCTTCAAGTCCGTCAATCGTCTCATCTGCCGATGCCTTTGCCGCGGCAAGAAAAGCAACTGCCTGCTCTTTCGCCGCCGCCAGTTTTTCTTCATTTTTGACTTTTGCAGCGTCAATAACTCCCTGAATGTAACTCTTCGCCATAGCCAGTGGCCCATTCTCTTCCAAAATGGACTCCGCACTCGTCATGCCGTTAATCACTTTAATAACTTTTTCTTTATATTTCTCGATATCCTCTTCAAAACCGCTGCGTTCGGCACTGATATTTTTTAAATTATCTTCCCCAATTTCTTCCACTGCTGCCGTGGCTGCCGCCTCAATCTCTGCAATCGCAGCCTCTCTCACATCCGCCAGATTTGTCACATTCTTCTCCTTCGCCTGTGACACAACCTCCGCAATCGCTTCTAAGGCCTCGTTCTTCAAACCATCTGACGCAGTAATCGAATCAATGGTTGTCGCCCTGTTTACCTTCACAATTCCGGTTTCTGACCTGACATCAATCTCATTCGTGTAATACTCTTTTTCTTCTGTACTGAGATTCAACAATGTCTCAATGGTCTGCTCTGCCAGAGTCTGCGCTTTCACAATGTCTGCATTTGCCGCCTTCTTTGCATTCTCCAGATTCAATGTATTTTTTGCTTTTGCAGCAGCAACATATCCTGAAATTTTGTCAAGGGCTTCGTTCATAGCCACAACAGCATCCCCCGGCGATACTTCTGACGCAAACTCTTTTTTCTCAGCCGCAATTTTCTCAAGTGCCTCCAACAATTCCGTCGTGCTGAGATTTGACAGATTATTAACCTCTGTCTGCGCTTTTTGAATCGCCCTGTTTATCGCCTCTGATGCCGCTGTTCTGGCAATATCCTGAATACTTTTCACTGTTTCTGTCGTATCTGCAATGTCATCTGCCTTTGTCACATCTGTCTCATCTGCAAATGTCCGCTTCGCCGCTATTCCCATGCTGTCAATATCATATATGTGTACAGCCTTTTCCTCTTCTGTATACATATCCATGAGTGCAACGGCAGCATTTGCATCAGCCGCCGCCTGTTCAATCGCCGCTGCCGCCTTTGCTTTGGCATTTGACAGATTGACCTCTTTCGCCGCATTCAACAACGTCGCCATCTTTTCAAGCGCCTCTGTCTTCTTCTCCGTCACATCTTCCACCGTAGTACTCTGCGCAATCCGTTCTTTCGCATCATCTTTCACTGCTGCAATATTGGATTTATAAGAACTCCTCTCATCGTCGGAGAGCTGCTTTAACGTATTTAGTGTTACGGAATATGTCGTAAGTGTTCTCTCGATTTCCCGGATTGCTTCATCCCTGTCCTCCTGCAGATTGCCGACAGAAATCCGCACTATCTCCCCGGCATTAAAGTCCTCGGTGGAAGCATATCGCACACTCACTGTGCCGGCTTCCAATCCGGTAATTTCGGTCTTTCCCTCACCAACTGCCGTCCAGTTGACGCCATTGTCCGTCGAATATTCCATCTCATCTGTCACACCGAGAACAACACCATCTGCTGCAGTTTCACTTGTCGCCTTTTGGGCAGTCAGACCTGTCGGCGCCTCCTGACTCCCTTTCACACCGATAGTAACTGTCACAGAAGAACCGACTTTTACATTCATTGTCTCTTTGATGCGAACCAGCACCTCTCCTGCCTTGAGTCCGGTAATTGCCGTCTCTCCTTCACCTATCTCTCTCCATCTTGCACCTCCATTGACAGAGTACTCCATGGTGCTGTCCACCCCATCAATAGAACCATTTGAAGACATGTTACTTGTCGCCTTATGCGCAATCAGCCCCGTCGGCCCATCCGGGCCATCCGCCTGAACAATCGTAAAGTTTACGGTAGGTATGTTTACCGCAGTAATCGCATAATTGGTATCCTTCGTGTTGTCGGAAACTACTGTCATGGCATAGTTTCCAACATCTGTCCCCTCTGCGCGGGTAACAGTAATCCCTGTCAGACGATCGCCATTTACCAGCGAGCCACTTGTGATTTCATAATTCAGTTCGGGATCTGCCTCTCCGTACTTCTTGGTTCCCGCCACAGGCGCAACACTGATTTCACATTTTGTAATATCAGCACCGATATCATCCTTCTCCGGATAAGCAAAGGTATAGTTTTCTTTTCTTACACCCTCTTTCGGTATCACTGCGGCATGAGAAGAGTCTACGGTAACCGGAATCGTCTCCGCAACATCCTTGCCGGCAAACTCACCCGTCAGTCCCGATATCGCGAAGGTATCTTCTCCCACACCAATCGCTGTACCGCTGACTGCCGCCTGTGTCGTGCCATCATACACTTTATTTTCTGTTTTGTAACTTACCGTCAATTCTTTTGGCATAATTCTGGCACTCGCCGTCACTTCATCCGTCTCCGGAAATGTCACGTCATAATTCCGAATTTCTGTTCCCTGCAGTGCCTCCACACTTGCCTCTGACTGATCAATCGCAACGGTTTTTGCCACTGCCTCACCATTTTCGTCAAGTTTCACATCCTTGCCTGCCAGAAGAATATTTCCCCCGTCATCTTTCTCATCCACGAAAGTCCCTTTTACATTCCGTACAACAATCCCTTCATTCACAGTTCCTTTTTCTTCATTCTCCACAATACCGGTGTCAATGTTCCCCACCAGTTCGATTTCATCCGAGCCATCATAAACCTTTTCCGCCACGTCATTGTAAGTGACTGCAACCTCCCGTCTGCGGATAGTAGCTGTAAGTACTGCCGAGGCATCCAGCGTGTCCGGAGCAGTTGAAAACTTGTAGTTATCCAGTTTTGTACCCGCCCCCGCTATAATTACTACGGTATCTTTTGATGCCGTCACACTCTGCGGTGCAGGATTGCCCTGTGTGTCAAACCGGACATCTTTCCCCTCAAATGTGCCATGAAAACCGTTGACGATAATCTTCTCATCGCCAACCAGACCTTCCTCAAATGCAACTTCTACCTCTGCCTCGTCAGTTCCGTCATACTGTTTGTCTTTTGCCGCAAGGACAGGGGTAATTGTATACGGAACAATAGTGGCTGTGATGTTATCCGTTTTATAGGCAATCTCATAGTTGGCACGATTGGTATTTGTCCCGGGAGTCACTACCAGTTTGCCCTCCGGTTCTTCCGGATTTTGCGCCTCCTGCGTTGTATTCACGCTGACACGCTTCGAAACAGGCTCCCCGCTTTCATTCAGTTTGACATCTTTCGCTGCCAGTGTGGTATCCGTTCCCTCTGTCTCATCTTGAAACACACCGGACAGATTTCCTATTGTAAAGGTCTCTCCGGCAACACCGGTGACAGCGTCCGAAACGATAACATCCTCAAATTCTGCCGTCTCCTCACCATCATAAGTCTTATCTTTGGCGGCCGATGACAAATCAATCGTAATTGCTTTTTTCAAAATCGTATATTCATGGCAGGCTGTCGCCTCCGTAAAATCGGATGACTCCGCCTTGACCAGTTTAATCATGTATCTGCCGGCATCTTTGGGAGTTCCTGCTGTATATTCTTCCGTGCCGGCAGGGAATTCGTCAGTCATCTCACAATAGGATACACTGACCTCCCCAGTCGTTCCTTCCAGTGTATAGGCATCCCCCTCCGATAGTTCAACAGGGGAACCGTCATAGGTCTTGCTGTAGGAAAAATCATCTTTAAAAGAAATCTTTCCCTCGTTTTTCTTTGTGCTCACGGTAAGGATAAATACAAAATCCTCATAATTCTTTGAACTGACAGTCACAGGGATGGTTGCTTCTTTCTCTGCACTTGCCCCGTCTTTTAACTGATAGCTGATGATACCGTTTGCATCTACCTGCGGAGCAGACGCAAAAATATCATCGCCGGCAACTTCCCCTATCTCATAACTTATATTTTTAAAATCTAAATTTTCTTCTTCTCTCGATGTCGCAGTCGAAGTTTCCAAAATATTGATTACTTTATCCTGAATATCATATGTTTTAGCAGCATGATCCTGGCTCAACAGTTCGACTGTATCGGACTGCGCCTGCTGCACTGCCTTTTTTATCGTCAGACTACCATCAAGATAACCAACAATCTTATAATTCTTATTGACAGCAGACAACTGACTAAAATTCTCCGGCACTTCTAACACCTGAATCGCATAAATTCCGACATCTTCACCATCTGAATTGCCGACATCCTCTGACTTTGTACGGACGAGTTGTACACCTGTCAGTTTATCGCCGCTACCAAGAGCAGACGGAGCAGTCTGAGCCTCCTCCTCACTTGTAATTTCTTTTTCAACCACTTTATATTCCAATACCGGATCCGAAGCCCCATAGGTCTTCTGCTTATTTACCGCTGCCAGTTTGACCTCTTTTGGCGTAATCGTAAACGTACATTTATAATTGTATACACTGCCACCATACAATTCTTCCGACTGTGTCACCTGCGCATATACATAGTATGTACCCACTTTCGTAAATGACGGTGCTCTATCCAGTGTATATTGCAGATTTTTTATATCCTCTGTGGCAACATCATCTGTCGTAGGAGAATATTTCACCGTTGCTCCTTCTGACAGTGTTACCTTAGGACTCTGCGGTTCACCGGAGTAAGGAACTTCCTCGTTTTGTATGGCAGCAATCTCCCAGTTGCCATACAGGGTACCGGTATAATTTCTCTTCCCTCTAATGGTTATCTTATGAAGTCCTAATTCTGCCGCTTTCACAGCTCCTGTCAACTGGTAATCTGCCTCATCAATCATGACGCCAAGCCCCGTATCCAGCAGAGACGGATTCGGATTAATCAAATTCTGAGAATACGGAAAAACGGAATCCTCCAACCCGTTGTAAAGGATTTTTATCTCGCCGGCATATTTTTGCAAATCCCTCGCCACAACTGTCAGTGTCCCCTCAACGGGAGTAATCGCGTAATTCGGATTACTGTCCTCATTTACCGATATGCGAATGGTATATTTTCCCACATTCTGTTCCTTCATCTGCTCTTCTGTCATCGGCACAGAATCAGCATCCAGACACTCATAGGTCACACCGCGGATATTTCCGGAACTAATCACGCTGTCACCGGCTCCATCTGTCACTTCAATGCCATATGTACTCGCGTCAAATTCCAGTCCATACTCTTTGGAAATATCTTTTGCCTTTACTGTCACCGGTCGCTTTGTCACCGTAAGCGTTGCTGTACCGCTCACAGTAATTTTGTAATTTTTGTTTGCCTTATTAAAATCATTCGCCTGAATATCCGATACTGAAATTTCATATTCTTTTACTGCTGCCGATTTATCTGCGCCGTCACAGGTAACTTTCCAGCCACTCAGCGTATCTTCTCCGCAAAGAGGAGTTGCGTCCGACACTTTATAGCCAAACGAACTCAAATCTTTTGTATCACCATATACTTTTGTCTCATCCTTCGGCGACACCGTAATCGCTTTTCGGTTAATGGTAATCGTTCCCAGATGTACCTCATCTGCCATATAGGTCGGATCTGTCACAACACGATAGTATACCTCATGCTCTCCGACATCCGTATATTCCGGCACTGTTGTATTCTCTTTGGAAATGTTGTCAGCCAGTTCCTCCTCAGATTCTCCAAAATAAACTTTTGCCCCATCCGGAAGTTCCTCAAATGTCATGGCATGACCGTTCCCATCATATGTCCCCTCATAATTGTGTGCCTTATAATTGAGTTTTCTCGGAACAATTCGCCAATAACGAATAATAACCCCCGTGTAATTCGGAGATGTTGTCCTGATTTCAATTTTGTACAACTGACTTTTGTCTGTAATTTCACCATTTATCTCGTCTTCACTCGTTATTTCTGCATAATAGTCACCATTCTCTTCGTCAAGAGTGATGTCACCATGTTTTACGGACACTTTGGGCGTTATACCGGAACCGGTATATACATAATTTGAGACAACCATCGTCTTACCGTCCAGTGTGAGCTCACTCTCTGAATTTCCATCAAGTGTCACGGAAATATCGGAACCGTCCGTCTCTGTTGAATAATTGCCAAGACTCTTTCTTGCAATCTGAACTTCAGCGATTTCTACCGGCTCAACATCCTCGTATCCGGAAGAAGTGCCCGTCACCTTATAATAGACATGATAGGTACCCGCATCTGTCCCGGTAGGAATCGATGTACTCCACATTGCGCTGTTTTCCAGTTCTGACGCATCCGGTTCACTCGTCCACGCCGCATAGCGCATCGTTCCGCTTGCAACGCTTCCCGATGAAATAAGTTTTTGCTCCGAACCGGTATAGACCAGACCACTTTTCGCCGTTGGCACCTTTGTCACTGCGCTTGTCGCCGCCTCTGCCGTCGGCGCACTCCAAAACGGAACAACTGAAAACATCATGATAATCGCCAAGAACCATGCAGTCAGTCGTACCGTCACTCCTCTCCCTCTCCATATATGTATCATTTTTTCCAAACTCTTTTCCTCCTTAACCATATCGCTTTGCTTACTACTCTCTTTTTATTATAGCAAAATGCATAATAAAGTCAATTTTTTTCGCTTTCCCTGTACGTTTTGCACAACTTTTTATTTTCATTGACAAAGCCTTAGTTTTGCACGATAATGATAAAAAAGACACCTAATTGCAAGGAGGATAACTGATGATACGTATTATTACTGACAGCCTTTGTGATTTGACAATGGCTGACGCCCAAAAGATGAACATTGACATTATGCCACTTCTCGTGCGCTTTGGAGAAGATGAATATAAATGTGGAGTGGATTTGTCAAACGAAGAGTTTTACACGAAACTTGAGCAGAGTAGCGAAATACCTACCACTGCTGCTGTCAATCCTTACGAATTTCAAGAAATTTTCAGAAAATACATAGATGCCGGAGATGATGTGGTGGCAATTCTTTTTTCTAAGCACATGAGTGCCACTTATCAGTCAGCGACTATCGCCGCAGACGAGATTGAATCCGACAAGCTTCACCTCATTGACTGCGAGAACGGAGCCATGGGGCAGGCACTTCTCATCGCCACCGCTGTTGACATCCGGGATTCCGGTGTGACTGCCGAAGAACTTTGCGAGCAGATACGAAGTCTTCTCCCGAAGACTCTCACTTACATGATTGTGGACAACATGGATTATCTGCATCAGGGCGGCCGTATCTCGGCCAGTGCAGAAGAAGTCAATGAGACAGTCCGTATTCATCCGGTATTGCGACTCCTCGCTGACGGGGTAAAGCCGGTAGACAAGGTACGCGGGAGAAAATCCGCCAATGCATGGCTGGTAAATATATTAAAAGAGCAACCGGCAGACACAAATTACAAATTAGTCATCGGTCACTCTAATGCGATTGAACGCGCAGAGACGCTGAAAGAACAATTCCGTGAAGCCGGAATTGAAAATGAAATTCTCATCACTTGTATTGCTCCGATTGTAGGAACCCACATCGGACCAAACAGCATCGGAATCGGGTATATAAAGGGATAAGATTATTTTTCCCATCCCGCCGGCAGAACACAAGTGCCGCCGATTTTATTATGTTTCCACTGGTTATTCTGCTCAGTATATGCCGTCACTGTCATGTACTGACGATAGTTCGCAGTCTTCAAGGAACGGTAGATTTTCTTGAGCGGAACCCAGTGGCGATTGTGATTCGGATCTCCCGAATCCGTCAAAAAAATCTCATCGGTCTGCTCATTATAGAGAAACAGCACTACATAGTGACCGGGCGTACTTTTCCAATAACAGGTACTATCCTCGCTGCTCACTACAACAAGACACGCCTTGGAATTTTTTACAATTTGTTGAAAATCTTTATATTTCTTCGGTTTTTTCCCTACTTCACAGGTGAATCCGGCATACTGCAGGGTATCCCGCATATAAGGCCAGTCAATCGCTCCACCACCGCCGTATTCCGTCATTTTTTTTGCATATTTGTACATATCAATCGGCGAACAGCGATAATCCGTCAGCGAACAGTAAATGTTCGCCATGCAACAGAGTCCGCAGCCGAAGCCCCCAAATGAGCCGCCATCATACAGTGTATTTCCCCATTTGCCCGACCAGTCAAGTCTCGCTTTCCACGACCTCGGTCCCTGGAGAAAAGAAGCAATTTTCTCCGTCGGGTCGCCGTTCTCCTGCACCGGCTCTTCTGTCGGCGCTGTCTCAACGACTGCATCAGAAGGCGCAATTGTAGCCTCCGCACCGGTTGATGTCTCGGTTTCCTTTTCCTTAAATCGGCCCGGATAAACAATGACAGCAAAAAAGAAGAGCACAACCAACGCTACTATCCCATGAAAAAGTCGCTTTCTTCGTTTTTTGGTCATACTCTTCCCCCCTCACATAATAGATATCACCAGGAGAGACTCACTTCCCCGCTTTCCAGTTTGTAGGAAGGATACACTCACCGGTAAATACAGTATTTCTCCAGGTATCTGCCTGTTTGCTATAACCGGTAATATAAATGTACTGTCTCTCGCTGCTTGTCTTGAGTGAATTATATACATCTTCCAGAGCAACCCACTGTCTGTTAAGTCCATGTCCGCCTGAATCAGCAAGAAACACCTGATCCGTCTTCTTATCATAAAGGAACAGCGTTACATAGTGCCCCGACGTATGCTTCCATATACTTTTCTTATTACTATTGTTCACCAACACAATCATCGCCTTCGAATTCGCCATAAGTTCTTGAAATGCCTTGTACTCTTTCGGTTTCACACCGGAGAATGCTGTAAATCCGGTCTGATCAAGAACTGACATCATCTGTGACCACGCAATCGCACCGGCTCCCCGATACGAGGTCTTCTCTTCGGCGTAAGCCCGCATATCTAACGGCGAGCAACGATATTTTGACAGCGAACTGTATACATTGGCGAGCGAACAGAGCCCGCAGCCAAAAGAACCAAATGTACGCTTTTTAAAGACCTTATCCCCCCAGTCGCCCGACCATGTATAGCCGGACTCATACGAGAGCGAGCCCTGATAATAGCTCACAATCTTGTCCGTCTTATTCGATATATTGGCCGGTACCGGAAGCGAAACTCTTTTCGGTGTAGCCGTCGGTGTCGGCTTTGGTGTTGCCGTCGGTTTTGGTGTCGGCTTCGGTGTCGGCTTTGGTGTCGGTGTTGGCGATGGCGTAGGTGTAATCTGCTTTTTAAAATACTTTTTCTTTACCTGCACATGTGTCCCTGACAAATCCGGAACAACGGCAGCCACAGAAACCGTTCCCTTTGGCGGTCCGTCATATTTCAGCGCATTTGCCCTCGCCCGGTCCATATGTATCCCCGCTGCATAGATCAGCAGGATTGCCAGAACCAGAACACCCAAAACAACTATCTGAATCAATAATTTGTACTTTGATTTTCTCACCTTAACGCTCATCCCCTAGTTTTATCCTTTTATCTTTTAAAACGCAAACTTATCTGCAAAATATGACTTCAGTTCGGAAATCTTTACGCGCTCCTGCTCCATCGTATCGCGGTCACGTACCGTTACCATTCCGTCTTCTTCTGAATCAAAGTCATAAGTCACACAGAACGGTGTACCAATCTCGTCCTGACGACGATAACGCTTTCCAATATTTCCTCTGTCATCATATTCACAGTTGTATTCTTTACTAAGTTCCTCAAATACTTTTTCGGCATTTTCGTTTAATTTTTTAGAGAGTGGAAGCACTCCAATTTTTACCGGTGCGAGAGCCGGATGAAAATGAAGAACTGTTCTGACATCTCCCTCACCAATTTCCTCCTCGTCATATGCACTGCAGAGGAATGCAAGCGTCACACGGTCTGCCCCCAGTGACGGCTCAATCACATATGGAATATATTTTTCTTTTCTCTCATCATCAAAATATGTCATATCCTCGCCCGATGTGTTCTGGTGCTGTGTCAAATCATAATCCGTACGATCGGCAATTCCCCACAGTTCACCCCAGCCAAACGGGAAGAGGAACTCAATATCACTTGTCGCCTTGCTATAGAAAGAAAGTTCTTCCTGATCATGGTCTCTTACGCGCATCTCGTCTTCTTTAATGCCCAATGTCTGAAGCCAGTTGATACAGAACTCTTTCCAATATTTGAACCACTCGAGGTCAGTATCCGGCACACAGAAAAATTCCAGTTCCATCTGCTCAAATTCGCGGGTACGGAAAGTAAAGTTACCCGGTGTAATCTCATTTCGGAACGACTTACCAATCTGCCCAATACCAAATGGCACCTTCTTACGGGATGTTCTCTGAACATTCTTAAAATTCACGAAAATCCCCTGTGCGGTCTCCGGGCGAAGGTACACCGTATTCTTCGCATCCTCGGTAACACCCTGGAATGTCTTAAACATCAAGTTGAACTGACGGATATCTGTAAAATTGTGCTTGCCACAACTCGGACATGCCACTTTATGCTCCTCGATGAATCCCTCCATCTTTTCTTTGTCCCAGCCATCAATCGAGCCATCAAGTTCAATACTATTCTTGCCCGCAAAATCTTCAATCAACTGGTCAGCACGAAAACGCTCATGACACTCCTTGCAGTCCATCAAAGGATCCGAAAAGCCTCCTAAATGTCCGGAAGCAACCCATGTCTGCGGATTCATCAAAATCGCACAGTCCACACCGACATTGTATTTATTCTCCTGAATAAACTTCTGCCACCATGCTTTCTTTACATTATTTTTTAATTCAACTCCGAGATTACCATAATCCCATGTATTCGCCAACCCACCATATATTTCAGAACCCGGATAAATAAATCCTCTGCTCTTCGCCAGAGCCACAATCTTGTCCATTGTCTTTTCCATTGAAAAAATCCTCCATGTCCTTACATTAATAATCATTTCCGTTTAAAGAGACGGTTAAACTTTATTATACAAGGTTATGTGGGATTTTTCAAGCACTAATCCTGCTTTGTCCGAAATCCTCCATTCCGGCATATTTTTGTGCTAATTTATTCTCGTTTGCCAGTTCGCCGTCCTTAAAGTTAAAGACCTCATACTTTACATCATCGAAGCCAACAAACCACTTAACCGCAAACTTTTCTATTTCTTTATCAATCGCATTGTATCTCATTTCGTTGATGAGAACAGACATATCCTGTCCTGCAAACCTTATCTTATCATTTTCGAGTTCATCCAAAACCTGCATAAGTATATCACTGAGTCCCGGATTATCTTCTGCGTATTCACTCACAATTTTCCGAAGTTCTATCAGTTTATGTTCAAATTCAGCTTTGTCAAATGTATCGCTCTCATGTAAGAAATCAACAAATCCCTGCAACAGTTCTACAATGTATTCAAAATCAATTTTAAATTTGCTGTATGCCACCAGGTCATAATCATCTACGATAACTGTTTCATCCGGATTCTCCGTTTTTTCTTTTTTAATATTTCTAAAATATTCTTGTACGCTGCTGCATAATTCTCATAATCATCCTGCGAAAAATCAAGATTCTCTATTATCTTCGGACTGTAGGTAGAAAATGACTTTAAGTGCGCAAAATCATGATCTAAGTCTCTAAACAAATGCACAAAGGATTGCATCTGCTTTTTGGAAAGATTCAGAGCATCTTCCAAACCCACCCTTGGAATAAAGAACCAGGGCATCATTTATCTTTTGCTTATATTCCTTCGGCGAGCGAAATGTGACAATCTGGCCATATTCTTTATTCGTATCAAATAAACGATTGGTCCTGGAAAACGCCTGTATAAGACCTTGAGGGCTCATTGACGGCCTGTCAATGTAAAGCGTCGAAAGGCACGGTGCATCAAAGCCAGTAAGCAGACGGTCAACAACGATTACCAGGTCAATCTGCTGTTCTCTGTCACAATATCGCTTTTCTTTTCTCGCCAAGCGGTCATTAAGGTTATTGTTATAAGCAGCAAGTCCCTCAAGCTGATAGGACGTTCCAAAAATGCCATTGTAATATGCTAAATATCGACTCATAGCTTTTTGATTATCCATAGAAGATTCCTCGTTTTCAGAAACAGAAAATGTAATCGCAACTTTCGGAAAGTCCGGCAATGCACGCTTTATTTCTTCATTAATTTTCAGTTCATCTTCTCCTGCTTTTATTTTAAGAAGAAGATCATAGTATTTCTGAGCTACAGCAATCGATTCAACAGTAAGCATAGCCTCATAAGATTTTCCTCTGCCATTTCTTCTTCCTCCAATTCCAATCTTCACTCTGCCAAAATCACGAAATTGTTCCACGATTTTTTCATCGACATAAGAATGTCTTCATCTGAAAATTGTTTGTACTTCCCTGTATTCTCATCAATTGTCTGCTCACAGGACATAAACCAGTGGGCGTTCATCTTGCATTTGGTCATCCCTTTATAATATTTCTTTTCTTCCCGGATATTTTTCACTCTGATTTTGCCATCTTTCAATGAGAAATCCTGCATGCGCTCTGTTGTGTCCTTCGCTGAAGTATGTGTGCGGTCCGTCACCGTGTAATGCCATGTCTCTGTATTTTTGTCATAGTAAACCGGTGCATCGACAGAAGCCGTCAGGGCATCTCCCCACACATACCACAAATCCGGCATTCTCACCTCGCCGTCACTGTCCTTCGACACTATCTTGCAGAGATTGAGCTGTTGTCTGTCTTCATCCACTTCCAGATATTGATTGCTAAAAATATAGCCATTTCCATTTGTCTCACTGGAGATAACTTCAAGTCGCCCATTCCGATCCAAATCGGTAATCATGTATTTGGTATACGGCTCAAAATTAAAATAAACTCCCACTTGATCTGTCTGTGCAGTAATATCTTCTCTCGCCATCCACATATCACGGTTTTCCCAAATCAGCAAAAGCTGATCGTCATAATAATCCAATTTAGAATCTGTCTCTTCCGATGAGGCGTTACTCTCTACAATGCGGACGGTCACATTACCGCCGGACACCACCTCATCACCCTCTCCGGAATTGTTAATTCCGGAATTATTTACCGCAGAGCCGCTCGCCGCCACACTGCTCCCCGTTGCACTGTCCTGCATTTTCTCCTGCCCGGAAGAACCACAGCCGCCAAGCACCATAACAAAGGCGGTGCATGAAAGCAGACACCCTAACGTCACTATTCTATGTACGTAATCTCTCATTTTTTATTCTCCAATGCTTTTTGCAAATCCTCCAAATATTCGGCATGTCGAATTCTCATAGCCGCCTTGACAAACGGCTTCATAAACGCTTTACTTACCATGCCCTCCAGAGAATAATCCGCCGTCGTAACCCCGTCTTCTTCTGTCAGAATCATGGTCGTGAAACCATGTATATTTTCATTTTGAAACTCAAGTGTAATACTCTTTAATTCCTCCAGTTCCGTAATTTTATACGATGTGCGATATCCTTCTTTATTTATCTCTGTAAAGCATCTCTCTGATGTCATCTCGATTTCTCTGACATCTCTTCGCCATGAAAAATCCGAAATATTACTCACTACTTCCCAAACCTTTTCCGCCTCACATGAGAAAGTCGCCTTGTTTGTCAACTGCATACCACATCACCTCCTGCAAAATAAACTTAATACCATCATTTTACCCTAAACATAATTATTTTTCAACAATAACAAACAGGCTGCTATCCGAAATGGAACAGCAGCCCTTTCTTTTGAATATACCAACATTTTATGTCATCAGTTTGACTTGCCCGGAATATAAGTACCAATCACCTGAGCCGTCTTAGAAATCGGCATTGTCTGAAGGACAATTTTACCCGGACCGGTTACAACGGTATTGAACAGGCCCTCTCCGCCGAGGAACATGTTCTTAACGCCCTTAACCATCACAACATCCAAAGAGCATGTAGCGTCCATCGCTACCAGATAACCGGTATCCACTATCATCTTCTCTCCGGCTGCCAATTCATATTCTTTTGCAGAGCCGTCAATCTCAATCAGCACAGTTCCATTACCGGTAAACTTCTGCATGATAAACCCTTCACCGCCAAAGAAACCACCGGCAATCTTTTTCTGGAAGAAAACAGACATTTCCACTCCTTCATCGGATGCAAGGAAACTTCCCTTCTGAGCAATGATGCTGTTACCATTCAACTCATATGCGCGAATATCTCCCGGGAACGAAGAAGCAAATGCGATTTCTCCGCTCTGCTTTGCCACATAATGATTGCGGAACAGACTCTCGCCGGAAAGTGCTCTGCCAAACATCTTGCCGAGTCCGCCGCCCTCTGTCTTCATTTCAATTCCCTGAGTCATCCACGACATAGCGCCTCCCTCGCAGTAAACGCCCTGTCCACTCTCCATTTTTACAATCGCCGCCGGCAGATTGCCTCCAATAATTTCGTAGTTCATGTTAGTACCTCTCTTTCTGTTATTTATGATATCACGCAACGGTTCAGCAAGGTGCTGAATCGTTACAATATCTTCTCAATAAGTTCAACACATGCATCTATATCCATACTCTCTATGGTTTGATACAATTCTTTCATGTGTTCCTGCTGCTCTTCCGGATACGAGAAAGATTTGAGTTTACCTTCGATTTCTTCCATGGTATCCATGTCCAGATCTTCACACGCCTGCGACAGGTTACGGAGAAGTTCCGTCAGTTCCTCACCGGAAATCTCCGGCTTGTCGGTGTCATCCTCATCTTCCTCAAAATAAGGAGCAAGTTTATCCAGCAACTCTCTGTATGCCCCCAGCAGTTCTTCCGTCTTCTCATGAATCAGTTCAACATTCTGTTCATTGCCGGCATGTTCCAGCCGCTCAGCCATATCGCCGAGCTCATAGCCGCCAATCTGCCTTGAACCGCTCTTTAAGGCGTGAACCTTAATCGTGTAGGTCGGCCAGTCCTCTTCTTCATAAGCCCTGCGTATGTTATTGTATTCAGAATCTCCGACCTTATAATATTCATTTACAATCTTGCGGTAAACGGCAGGAGAACCAATCGCCTCTAATGCACTTTCACTATCGAGACCATCAAAGGAAACGGCTGCTGCTTCTTCACCATTTGCCTCCGACAAATCAACGGCCGCACCTTCCTGAATCTTAGACTCCGGCAGCCACTGTTTCACCTTCGCAACAATTTCCCGGACATCAATCGGCTTCGCAACAAAATCGTTCATGCCCTCTTTCAGGAACATTTCCTTTGCGCCCTCCATCGCATTGGCGGTGACAGCAAGAATCGGAACATCCTTTGCGGAAGGTATTGTTTCACGAATCACACGTGTTGTCTCGATACCATCCATCTCCGGCATCATGTGATCCATCAAAACAAGATCATACGGTTCACTCTGCAATTTACTGATTGCCTCTTTACCGCTTGTGGCTGAATCCAACTGTGCCTGCAGCGGATGTAACAGCCCCTCGGCAATCGTGATGTTGACTGCATTGTCATCTACAATAAGAATCTTTGCGTCCGGTGTAATAAAATCAATCATAAATGAGCCGCCGGCATCCGCTGTTATTTGACGCACTTCTTTGTCATTTAACATCATAACCATTGCAAGAATCGTCTCCGGACGTCTCATAATGCGCAGATTCGGCTGGTCTGTCGTAAATTCAGAATCAAAATTAACCAGCACAATACCGGTACAATCTTTATATTTATCCAAAAATGCGAGCACCTTTTCTCCATAATCCTCCTCTTTAAAGAAGAGAAAATCTCTCTCTCCTGTCGGCCGATATTCGTCCAGAGAACGAATCATTCTTCCATCAACATGGAGTTTGCGCATATCTTCAATAAACCCATCCGACATCAGATTGGCCTCATCCAGACAGAAGGTGTGCTTTGTCTGTGCGTCCTCTACAACAAGGTCTGACGATGCATCCAAAACTTTCTGAGGTATTGTAAAATAGAAATCAGAGCCCTTGCCGTACTCACTTGTCACTCCAATACTTCCGCCCATTGCCTGGCAAAGACTCTTTGAAATCGCAAGGCCGAGGCCGGTTCCTTCCACGGAACGGTTTCTCTTAGAATCAACCTGCTGAAAACTTTCAAAAAGTTTTGTCAAATCTTCTTTCTTGATTCCGGCACCAGTATCAATGACATGATAGGTCATGTTCACTTCTTCGTCCGAAATCTTTTCACAGGATACCCGGACACAAACAATCCCCTGCTTGGTAAACTTAATCGCATTATTCGCTAAATTAATAATAATCTGACGAATACGCATGGCATCTCCCTCCAGCGCATGAGGAATATCCGTATCTGCCGTCACAAACAGTTCCAGTTCCTTGTCTCCGATTCGCGTCACCAGTACATTGGCAATATCATTGAGCTCAGAAAGCGGTTCATAGTACTCAGGAATGATTTCCATTTTCCCGGCCTCTATCTTGGAAAAATCAAGAATATCATTAATAATATTCAAAAGATTGCGTCCGGAATTCTTTATCTGTGACAGATAATCCATAACCTGGGGAGTCAGTTCCTCGCGCATAGCAATCTCAGCCATACCGATAACCGCATTCATCGGTGTGCGGATTTCATGGGACATATTGGCAAGAAAGTCAGATTTCATCTTTGCCGCCCGCTCAAGTTCTTCATTCGCCATTTTCATTGCTCTCATCTGAAGAATTGACTTCGTTGTATCGTGAAGCGTATAGATTGTCCCCACATGCGAATGCTGCCCGTCAATCTGTGTTTTCCTCGTCTTAAAATAAATCGTTCCCCCATCGCTCTCAAAGGAAATCACTTCCAGATTGTCTACCATAATCGTGTCAGAAATCCACGCATCCAGTTTTTCCTTATCCTGAAAACTAATAAGCAAATCTTCCGGAAGTGTATTTTTCAGCAAAGCATTCATATGAATCAAATCATCATATTCATCATACACAAGAAAACCATCACTCATCTCATTGGCAAAACTCATAATTGACCAGTCACGGAACTTTCTCACAGAATAAAAATGAGCGAGATACAGCGTAACTACACAGACGATATTCATGGCCAGACTGAAAACCCATACCGGCCGGGAATGCACAAATGAATCGAGTTCCATCCCCGCCAGGATTGCCTGAAGAACAATCAGGACAATATATTTCAGCCGGAACATAGAGGCAGAACGGATGCAATACAGAATCAGAGCCGCAAAAATAATCACGGTACTCACGATCGCCAGTATTCGATATGCCTTAAAACTATAAAACACATAATCCGCCCGCGCATCACCCGCAACCCACCAGGTTCTTCCGAGAAAAATGTGCTTAGAAAAAAACATAATCCGGTTGCCAAAATAGGTTCCCGCCATCATAACCGTCTGATATGCACTAATCAAAAATAGCGGAATTGCCAAAAACTTGTTGAATTTATTGTGTCCCATTTTTGTAATAGTCCAAAACACGCCAAAAAATAACCAGGCATAACAGAAATAATATGCCGTCAAATAGTTTTTGACATCCAATACTTTTTTTGATTGAAAAAGAAGAACACAGATCACATCGCAGACAGCGACTATCACCGCCATAATAATAAATCCGATATTGCGCCTTTTATTCAACGCCGCTATAACTGCACAGGCCGATGACACCAGTGCTAACCCCAATAAAAAAAACTGAAAAAACATAAACCCCCTCCAAACCTGATTTTTACACAAAAAGCCCATCCCCACATTACGCCCCAACATGCAGGGATAAGGCCTTTATAAAAATCATTTTATCTTATTCAACAGTTCAGTATCATATGTATCTGCAAATACATCTACGGCAGAAGACGTCGCTTTTTTGAACTCCTCAAGATCCGGATTTGTTACTTTCATTCCCTCATCCTGAAGTTTCTGAATAAATTCTTCGGTCTGGGATTTAATCAGCTCCCGATCCTTGTCCTGTGCTTTCTTTGCGGCATCAGCCAGAATCTGCTGATCCTCCTCTGACAGTTCATCCCATGTACTCTGCGCAATCGCAAACAGCATGACATCATAACTGTGATTGGTAATCGCAAGATTGGACTGAACCTCATATAGTTTGTTGTTGTAAATAACCGGAACCGGATTCTCCTGTGCGTCAAACTCGCCGTTCTTCAAGGCATCATATAACTTGGTAAACTCCAGAACCTTTGGCTCTGCCCCCAACAACTGCATCGTTGTCATAACAATCTGGTTCTCCGGTGTACGAATCACGAGGCCGGACATATCGGAAACGGAATTGATTTCTTTTTTAGAAGTTGTCACGCATCGGAACCCATTGTCATAGTGTGCAAGAACTTTGACGTTGCAGTCCGCCAACTCTTCCTCTGCCTGCTTCTCTACATCTCCATCCACAAATGCCCATGCCTGATCAAAATCATCAAAGAGGAACGGAAACGCTGATATTCCCACATTCGGAGCGTAGTTGGCAAAATTACCGGCACTGGAAGCCGTAATGTCCACTTCGCCGTTGACAACGCCCTCGATCAACTCTGAGTCAGAACCCAGTTCTCCGTCCGCGTGAATCTCCACCTTAATACGCCCATCTGTCGCTTTCTCAACCTCTTCCTTGAACAGTTGCGTGGCAACTACTCTCGGATCGGACTCCGCCGTAGAAAACCCGGCTTTCAGAGTGACGGACTTGCTCTCACCGCCCGATGACGATCCGCAACCGCACAGGGACAAACCCGTCATTGCGATAAGAAATGTTGCTATTAGTTTTTTTGATTTAACCATACGCTCATCCTCCTCTATAATGTACAAATCTATTTCTTTTATTATACCCGATATGAGAAGATGTTTCAATGATTATTTTGTAGCTGGATATACCTGCTGTTCAGACGGGGCCACATACAGCCAGACTGGTTTCTCATTTATAAAACCGGCCAATCTCATATCAATGAAATCAGCCGGTTCCTTTCCATGCTCTGTATGTGTTTGTTATTTAATTATATGGCGCCTAATAGTGCGCAGGCTGCAAGCTTATCTGTTTTGCAAAAGGTTTAACTGTTCCCTTAATTCTGCTATTTGTGCATCTCTTTCCGCTATCTGCTCTTTCGCTTCCGCTACCTGCTCTTTCGCTTCTGCTACCTGCTCTTTCGCCTCTGCTTTCGTCTCTGCAATCGCTTTTGCCGCCTCTTCCTTCACTTGTGCTATCTCTTCCTGCCAGTCCATCTCGTAGTCATATGAAGTGTAATTACTTATTAACATAGAAATCACCCTGTCCCTGTTTTTCTTTAAAAACCTTACAAGTACTCTGTTATCTATGCAATAGTTTACTGCTTTTCTGACCGCCTTGTCA
>CAMVIN010000008.1 GCA_947167565.1 uncultured Clostridia bacterium
CAAAGGATATTGAAGAGGCGACAGGGCACTTTATGATGTTTAATGAAATGTTAGCAACGTATGAGGAAGAACTGACACAGGAATTGATAAAAAGGTATCATTTTCGTTTAAAGTCAGGGGTATGGGAAGACATGGCGAATGGATATCCCTGTGGGGAGTATAAAAATCGTATCAACAGGGTGAGTGACATTGCGGTGGTTCATCCACTTGAGGTTGAAGGGGAAATGAGACATCTACTTGACTGGTATAATACTGAGGAAAAAACACTTAAAACGATTAGTGTTTTTCATGCCTGTTATGAAAGGATTCATCCGTTTCAAGATGGAAATGGTCGCACCGGCAGAATGATTTTGTTTAAAGAAAGTTTGAAAAACGGAATTGTTCCCGCCATTGTAAATGAGGAAGACAGGAATATATATATGCAGTCTTTACACCTTGCTCAGACGGAAAAAGATTATGAAGAATTAGTTGATTTTTTAAAGAAGAAACAGGCAGATTATTATAAAGATATAAGAGATTTTTTGTGGGAATATTGAAAAAATGAAAACAAATACAAACGATGTACAGAACCGGGCAATCCGGCACTACGAGGGGCCGTTTATGTGTCTGGCGGGGCCGGGGGCCGGAAAAACCTACGTGATTACGAACCGGGTAAAAAATCTGATCGAAGAATATGGGACGGAGCCGGAGAAAATTCTGGTTGTGACTTTTTCCAAAGCGGCGGCCATTGAGATGAAGGAGCGTTTTGAAGAGTTGATGGAGGGGCAGCGTGCGCGCGTCCGTTTTGGGACGTTTCACTCTGTCTTTTTTCAGATTTTGCGGGCCGCTTATCACTACGAGGCGAAGGATATTGTGACGCAATCTTTGAAATATCGTTTTTTAGAGGAGACCTTAGACGATATTGAATATGAGATTGAGGACCGCAAAGAATTTCTGGAAAATATCGAGAAAGAAATCAGCAAAGTGAAGGGTGAGGGCATTGATGTGGACTGTTACTATTCCGCTAACTGTCCGGAGCAGGTGTTCCGGGACATGTTTCAGGGTTATCAGAACCGGCTTCACAGTCACCGTGCGCTTGACTTTGATGATATGGTCGTGTATACTTATGAACTCTTGCGTGCCAGAAAGGATATACTGGCAATGTGGCAGCGGCATTTTACTTTTATTCTGATTGATGAGTTTCAGGATATCAATCGTCTCCAATATGAGACAATCCGCATGCTGGCAGAGCCGGAGAACAATCTTTTTATTGTGGGGGATGATGATCAGTCGATTTATGGATTCCGGGGTTCGCGACCGGATATTATGCTCTCATTTCCGAGACAGTATCCACGGGCGGAACAGGTTACTCTTGATGTCAACTACCGATCCTCCTCGCAGATTCTCATAGCGGCAGGGAAACTGATTGCTCATAATAAAAAGCGTTACGAGAAACATATTACTTCACATGCCGGGAAATTTGAGGGAGTACACATCAGTCGATGCCGTGATTTGTCCTCGGAGTCGGAGAGGATTGTCAAACAGATAAAATCCTATCACGAAGCGGGAATTCCCTATGAGGAGATGGCAATACTTTTCCGCACCAATATGCAGATGAGAACGCCGGCCGGGAAATTAATGGAGCACGGAATTCCCTTTACCATGAAGGAGAGTATCAACAATATTTTTCACACATGGCTTGCCAAAGATATTTTGTGCTATGTTGAGTTGGGGATGGGTGATAAAAGCCGGGACAAAATTTTAAAAATCTGCAACCGCCCGGTGCGTTATCTGAGCCGTGCGGCATTTCACGAACCACAGGTGGATTTTCGAGATATAAAATCCTATTATGCGGCGAAAAATCAATTTTGGATGTTGGAGCGGATTGATGATTTTCAAAATGAACTCCATGTGATTGGAACGATGTCGCCTTACTCGGCGATTAACTACATCCGAAAGGGAATTGGATACGATGAGTGGCTCGCAGAGTACGCTAAGGAGAGAAATGTGAGCGTCGATGACTGGCTTGAAGTGTTGGAAGAAGTTCAGGAGACGGCAAGAGACTGTAAGAGCCTTACCGAGTGGCTTGCCTTTGTCGAGAATTACGGGGAGACTTTGGAACAGATGCAAAGGGAACAGCAGGATAACCGGGAAAAAACAGGTGTGCAGCTCATGACCATGCACGGGGCAAAAGGACTGGAATTTACGGCTGTCTTTGTTCCGACAATCAATGAGGATGTCTGCCCGTACCGCAAGGCGGTTCAGTCCGGGGATATTGAGGAAGAGAGGCGCATGCTGTATGTGGCGATGACGCGGGCAAAAAAATATCTGCATCTGTCGTTTGTAAATTACCGTTTTAATAAATCGGCGGAACTATCGAGATTTCTTACGGAGATTAGTCCGGAACTGGAGAAGCAGGAGGTGAGACGATGAATAGTATTGTCAGTATTCTTATTGTGGCAGTAATTTTGATTGCCTGTGTCTGTATGCTTGTGTATGCGGCGCATGACAAAGCGGAGCAAAAGGAGGGGGAGGATTGTGCGGACAGCGGTTGTGATGGGGATTGTTTTCACTGTGGGAGAGCGTTTGAGCGGAAAGAAGAAGGGAAGTAAGTATCGTTTACTTTAATTTGAAGGAGGAAGAGGTATGGGAATTTATATTAATCCCGGATTGAGCGGGTTCGCAGAAATTCTTAATTCTGATTATGTAGATATGACGGCTCTTATTGATCTTGTCAATCAGACGATTGGAACAACGGGCAAACTTACATGTGTCAGTAGACCGCGTCGATTTGGCAAATCATATGCTGCGAAGATGTTGTGCGCATATTATGACTGTTCCTGTGCTTCTCATGATTTATTTGCGAAGAAAAAGATTACAGGAACAAAATTATATGAAAAGTATTTAAACAAATTTAATGTGATATATCTTGATATCACAAGTTTTATTTCTGTTGTGAAGAGAAAGCGTAAATCTATCAGTGATGTTCCGGATATGATTGTCAGAACGCTGCATGATGAAATATGTTCTCTGTTTGACTATCTTCCCAAAGATAGCAGTCTTATGGAATGTATTCTTTCGTGTGTTGAGAGGGAGAAAAAGCAATTTGTGTTTATTATAGATGAGTGGGATGCCATAATCCGTGAAGCCAGGAATGATGATGTGGCACAGCAGGCATATTTAAATCTGCTTCGGGAGTGGTTCAAAAACAGCAATTTTACGCCAAAAGCAGTGGCGGCTGCTTATATGACCGGCATTTTGCCTTTAAAGAAAGATGGTACACAGTCAGCAATTTCCGATTTTAAGGAATATTCGATTCTTTATCCGGGGAAATTTGCTCAATATACAGGTTTCACTGAAAATGATGTCAGAACACTTTGCCAAAAATATAATATGCCTTTTGAAAAGGTTAAATCATGGTATGACGGATATGATTTTTCTGATGCAGGTGCAATCTATAATCCATACTCGGTTATGCGGTCAATAGAAGAGAAAGAATGCCGTTCTTTTTGGAAGGAAACCTCAGCGGCGGAATCTCTGAAGACTTACATCAATATGGATTTTGATGGGATGCAGAAGGTGATTGTTGAATTGATTATGGGGGAAGAAAAAAACATTGATGTCAGCGATTTTCAAAATGACTTTGAAACATTTAATAACAGGGATGATGTTCTGACTTTGTTGATTCATCTCGGGTATCTGACCTTTAATAAAGACGAGTGTACCGTTCGTATTCCGAATGAAGAAGTTCGAAGTGAATTTCGCGGTATTTTAAAAGGAAAAGGTGTAAATGCGAAATGGATGGAACTTATCAAGCGGTCACGTAAGTTGCTGGATGAAACACTTGCAGGGAATGGCGGAGCAGTTGCATCTATTTTAGAAGAAATCCGGTTGGAAAACTATGCACCTCAGTTCTATAATAATGAACAGAGCCTTCGCTCGGTAATAAAATTCGGCTATCTCGCTGCTTGTGATGACTATATAAAAATGGAGGAAGTTCCGTCAGGAAAAGGTATTGCGGACGTAATCATGATTCCGAAAAGGTTGTCTGTGTTGCCGGCTCTTGTAATTGAGTTAAAATGGGATAAAAGTTCCGGGGGAGCCATAGAACAGATTAAAGATAGAAATTATCCATCCGTTTTGAAAGAATTTGGAGGAGAGATTTTACTGGTGGGAGTAAATTATAATTCCCAAACCGGTGAGCATGCGTGCTTGATTGAGCGGATGAAGAGTTGACAATGATAAAAGAAGTGCCGGCATAACACCGGCACTTCCTGCTTCTTAATCCAGTTTCTTATTGATGAACTGATCCCACTTGCTGTCGTCATCGTCATCTTCATCGTCGTCGGAATCCTGTTCCCCGCCGTCGATGGAAATGCCCTCGAGTCCCTCATCCTCGTCTTCCGCCTCTTCATTGATAATCTGCTGGAAAATATCGAGCAGGTCTTCGAGTAAATCATCGTCTTCAACAGGCGTGAATTCAAACTCAATTTCCTTTTTCTTTGTCTCTTTTGTCTGAAGTGAGAAGAAATAAACGCTTGGTTCCTCCTCATCTTCTTCAATCATTGCCGCGTAGTCCTGGTCATTATACTCAAAAATACACTGCATTGTCACTTCTGTTTCGTTCCCGTCTTCGTCCTCCAGCGTAAGTACTGCGTCCTCCAATGGGCTGTAATCAATATCTGCCATGGTAACCTCCTGATTATTCAAATTCGTAACTGCCGGACAATCCTCGTTTGTGCAATAGATTGCATTGGCAACTAATAGAACAACTGTACCATGTTTTTCTGAAAATTGCAAATACATTATTTTGCTTTTTTCCACGTATTTATATCAAAAACAGTTACTCCCGACTCTACATCCACGACGTAGAAATATTCTCCGATACGAAGTCCTCTCACATTTTCCAGTGATTCGTAAGAGTACAGAATCGGGCAGGAGAGAACTTTTGTAAATTTTTTATCTTTATATTGATAGACTTCATAGGTATAGGTTTCACTATAAATATCATTCTCATCCAATTTCTCTGACTCGACACCAAGCCCTACGAGACCGCACTCTTCATCAATAAATACAGCATGGTGGTTGCTTCCGGCAAGGCAGTAAGTGCCTCCACTTAGTTTAGTTTTGGCAATTTCATTTAATTCCTTATCATCGCTGATGGAGAACAGAGAGAATTTTATGCTGCTCTCATTTTTACCTCCCCTGCCGATTCCTAATAGCGTATTGTCTCTAAAGGAGTGAAGATAATCAGAGAAGCCCGGAAGTTTTAACTCGGATTTCAGCACTGGTTTTTTCGGGTCGCTGATGTCTACTGCGAAAACAGGGTCAGTATTTCGGTATGTGACAAAGTAAGCCATGTTATCTATATAGTAGGAGGAGTAAATCGTTTCATTTTTTCCGAGCCCGTCAATCTCTCCCGTCAGTTTCAGGTTTTCGTCCATAATGCAGAGACCGTTGTTTGTCTTGCCGGTTTTTCCGTATTTTGTGTAGACGAAGATAAAATTTCCCTGATACTCATGCATATAGTAGGAATCGCTGATTTCGCCGCGCACCTTTGTGTCAGCAACGTAGGTAAATTTCCCTTTGTCATAGGAGTATTTGAGAATGGAAGTCTTGTCGTCCTGTCTGCCGTCTTTCGCTACACTGAATATACTGTAGCCGCGATTAACAAAGTAAATGTTGTTATTGCTCATATAATAGACATCCGATCCGCCAAACGCTGCGCCCTTGTCGGCAAAGGATTTGTTGTCGCTAACGTTGAGAGAGGTCATTACCATATAGGAATTGTGGGCGCTTTTTTCCATGAGTAAAATCTCGTCCTCTTTAAGTGCTTTACCGTCCGTTAGAGGAACATAATCCTCCGGATGTTTGGGGTCACATTCACTGTTGCCTGTGGAAAAGTAACTGAAGGTGTAGAGGAAATCATCTGTCAGCCGTGAGGTTTCAAAGTACCCGTCCTGTGTGTGGTGGCAGATTTCCTTTGGAGAGGATGCATCAGAGATGTCATACAGGTAAATAACAGTCTGCGGTCCGATGGATTCTGCCTTTTCATTTGCATTACTTTCCGTATATCTCAGACTGTCCCAGTTCTGACAGACAAGAATGAGTATTGTTCCCTTGACATACATCTCCTTACAGTCCATCTGGTCTACTAAAAGCGTCTCAGCTTTTTTGACATTTGCCCCATTCACATCATAGATTTTTATCTGAAAGCCCGTAGTCGCGCTTTTTACGGCAAAAATGTGAGAGCCATCTGTTTTGACGATATCTCCCTCCATCACACCATCTACCTGTGTGTCGGTCTCCGAGTAGGATGGAGAAGCGGTCCCGGAGGAAGAACTTGATGTAGAGTTGGAATTTTTTTTTGCCATGTCTCCGGTGTTTTCCTGAAGGTCAGCACTGTCTTCCACCTCAGCGCCCTCAGGAATAGCGCCATCCACACTTTTTACTATAGAAAAACGGTCCTCGTTATTGTACTCATTAATTAATTCACTGATTTCCTTATAACTTGTGTCGGAACTATCCTTCGTGCCGGACTCGGCGACTGCGTTGCTGCCTGACTGTGGAGAAGAGCCCGAACGGGTGCTGTCCGTTGTAAAAAAGCGCTGTGAGAGCGCAAAGGTTCCCGCAGATAAGAGAACGACAAAGGCGGCACAGGCGGCAATCAGTCCTTTTTTTCGGTTGCCGGCAAAAAAACGTTTCCGCTGCTTTGTGTGTTCCAATTTTTTTTCTACTTCTTCCGGTGATAGAGAATCAGGAACGTCAAAAGCGTCCATGTCCTGTCGGATTTTTTCTTTTATTTCATTATTTTCCATTAAAAATCATTCCTTTCTGGTTCGCTGTGGGATAGAAAAGTTTGCAGAGGCTACATCTCAAGCTGTTCTCTCAGCCTTGCAAATGCCCGGCTTTTAATCGAGCGCACACTGCCCTCTTTTTTGTGTACGACACTGGCAATTTCTCTGCTGCTGTATCCGGCAAAAACGGAGAGTGTGATAATCAGACGTTCTTCCTCTGACAAGAGGGCGAGAAGTTCTGCTATCTCTGATTTTTCATAGCCGCTGTCCTCAGCAGACGGTTCTTCGTAATCAGAATCTGTCGTGTTCACCCCATATGTACGGTACGCCGTGTTTTTTTTCAATGCATTGCGGCACTCGTTGGCAGTAATCTGAAACATCCAGCTCTTGAAGGAACTGTCTTTTTTCAGGCTGCCAATTCGCTCGTAGGCTTTCAGAACCGCCGTGCTTACTGCATCCTCTGCGGTGTATTCGTTTTTCGTCATACAGAGCGCAAAACGATATAAATCTTTATAATATTTTTCATAGAGTCGGGCAAAGGCGTGAGTGTCACCGTTTTTTGCCTCGCCGACCAGCATCCATTCTGTATTTGTCATATAATAATCTTCCTTTCGCGAACAGGAGTAAAACTGTTTTACAGTAATTAGACTGGTTCGCTACATAAGGTGTTGCAAGAAATTTTTCAATGTTTTATACTAAATATTATGAGTGAAGAAATAGAAATCGTCAAGATATCGGTGCGGAACCTGGTGGAATTTGTGTTTCGCACCGGAGATATAACCTCCGGCACGACAGGTGCGCCGAACATAGAGGCGATGCAGCTGGGGAGTAAAATTCATCGTAAAATACAAAAGAGCATGGGACTCGGTTATGAGGCGGAGGTCCCTTTATTTACTGTACAAAAAATGCAGAGTACAGAGTACGGCAATGAGTTTTATTTGAAAATCGAGGGGCGGGCAGATGGCATTTATCGTGAGAAGGACGAAGTGACGATTGATGAGATTAAGGGTGTTTACCTCGATGTCAATGAACTGAAACAACCAATTTATGTCCATCAGGCGCAGGCGATGTGTTATGCCTATATTATGGCGGAGCAGGAAAATCTTTCCCATATCAATGTTCAGATGACATACTGTAATATGGAGACAGAGCAGATACGTCGGTTTCAGGAGAAGTTTGAGCGAAAAGAAATTGTGACGTGGTTTCTGGAACTGATGGCTTCCTATGAGAAATGGGCGGTTTATGAATATGACTGGAGAAAAAAACGCAACGCATCCATTCAAAAACTCGTGTTTCCTTTTCCCTACAGAGAGGGGCAGAAGGAATTGGCGGCGATGACTTACCGCACGATTGAAAATAAGAAAAAACTCTTTATTCAGGCACCGACCGGTACGGGCAAGACAATTACGACAGTATTCCCGGCAGTGAAGGCGATGGGAGAGGAGATTTGTGACCGGATTTTTTATCTGACGGCAAAGACAATTACGAGGACGGTGGCAGAAGAATGTTTTGACCTGCTCGGTCAGCAGGAACTTTTTTTTAAGCCAATTACGATTACGGCAAAAGAAAAGATGTGTGTGCTGGAAAAAGTATCGTGCAATCCGGTGGACTGTGAGCGGGCGAAGGGACATTTTGACCGGGTTAATGAGGCCGTTTATGATATGCTCACACATGAGGATAAGATGACGAGGGAAATTATTCTGCGGTATGCCGAAAAACATAAGGTCTGTCCCTTCGAGATGGGGCTTGACGCAGCGCTTTATGCAGATGCGGTCATCTGTGACTACAACTATGCATTTGATCCGAATGTGTATTTGCGTCGCTTTTTTTCAGAAGAGAAAAAGGGAAACATGGTTTTTCTCATCGATGAGGCGCACAATCTGGTAGAACGGGCGCGGGAGATGTACAGCGCAAGATTAGTAAAGGAGGACTTTCTTGCGGCAAAGAGAATAATTCAGTCGGTGAGGCGGCACGAACAGCGGCCGGAAGTTCAGTACAATATGCGCAAATACGAGCGCTCTTTGGAGGCGGCAAACCGAACCATGCTGAACTGGAAGCACGAGTGCGATGAGTTCTCTGTAATCCCGGAGGTGGGGATGTTTCAATTTCATCTGTTGAGGGTGCTGGCAGATCACGAGCTTGTAATGGCAGACAATCCTGCCTTGTCAAAGGAAGATTCCGATGTCGTCCTTCAGTTGTATTTTGAAGTGAGAAATTTTTGTATGGTTTTAGAGTGGCTGAATGACAAGTACCGGATTTATCTGGATTATGACAGTGAGAAGAAGTTTCGGATAAAACTGCAGTGCATGGACCCCTCCGATCGGTTGAAGGAAGTGATGGAGCGTGGGCGAAGTGCGGTGATGTTTTCGGCGACCATGCTGCCAATCCGCTACTACAGGGAGCAGCTTGCCGGAGAACCGGAGGACACAGCGGTTTATGCAAAATCCTCTTTTTTGCCGGAGCAGCGCAAGGTTCTGATTGCGCGGGATGTCACGACGAAGTACACGAGGAGAGGCGCAGAAGAATATGAGAAAATTGCCCATTATATTGAGACATTTGTGTCGGCGAAGAGGGGCAATTACCTGATTTTCTTTCCTTCCTATTCGTTCATGGATGAGGTTGTGACAAGAATTCATGTGAGGGAAAATGAGCGTATGCTGGTTCAGGAGAGCAATATGCGGGAACATGAAAAAGAAGAGTTTTTGAGCGCATTTGATAATCAGTCGGAAGAGAGTGTCATTGGCTGCTGCGTGATGGGTGGAATTTTTAGTGAGGGAATAGATTTGAAAGAGGATCGCCTCATCGGGGCGGTTATTGTGGGAACCGGACTTCCGATGGTCTGCCACGAGAGGGAACTGTTTAAAACCTATTATGACGAGAAAAAAGGGCGGGGATTTGACTATGCCTATCTGTATCCCGGCGTGAATAAGGTGTTTCAGGCGGGAGGACGCGTGATTCGGACGGTGTCGGACAAGGGAGCGATACTTTTGCTTGATGAACGATTTCTGCAGAGACAATATCTGGACTTGTTTCCAAGAGAGTGGAATCCGTATTCTGTGGTAGATTGTCAGAGTATGAGAAAAGAATTGGAATATTTTTGGAATAAATCATGAAAATTGTGGAAAGTGAATAAAAATTACCAGACGATATTAATAAATTTGGTAAAAATGACGATATGTATTACAGATAAAATGGGGGGATAGTGAAATATAATAATGTACTGGGGACAAAATTAATGATATCGTAGAATGGGGATGATGAAGATGAAAAAGGAATATAAGTACAGGGCAAAAGATGGATTTTCCTTGGTAGAATTGATTATTGTGGTTGCGATTATGGCGATATTGGTTGGTGTGGTAACACTGGCTGTTCTTCCGTATATTTCTAAGGCTAGGAGAGCCTCTGATGTTGCAGCAGCTGACACAATTGGTCATACGGTGGAGAGTGCGCTGATGGATGGTGAAGCCAGAGCAATACCTGTAAAAAGAATAAATCCTTTGACTGGTGTTCTTGAGAATGTTTACGAGGTATACTATGCCAGTGAGTCACTTACCAGATACAATACAACCCACTTTACGGTTCATCCTGAGGAGGAGTCTCCGTATCAGCTTACTGTAGTTATGAAGAGCAATAGCAATGGGAAGTGGGTAAAGGGCAATGATGAATCGCAGGCTCTTGTGGAGGCAGTTATTGCCGAAGTTGGAGCAGATGCACCAAAACTAAAGTATACTGAACCGCAATGGGCGTCACTGGATAATTCGTCAAAGATTATTACACCGAATGTGTGGCTGATTTGTCTGAGAAAAGGAACTACAAATGTTGAGATATGGAGTGGTTCCAGCAACGGAAAATGGGGATGTCAGCCAATGTATCGCTACTATCCTTCGATGGCTGGATTGACAGAATTGCCGACGACATAATTAATACGCATTCTTGTTGACAAATCCTTTGAATATTGTGAGGAACAGGATTTTAATATCCAGTCCGAAGGTCCAGTTTTCAATATAATAGAGATCACAATCAATGCGCAGGCGAATGGAAGTATCTCCCCGGTATCCGTTTACCTGCGCCCATCCGGTTATACCCGGACGAACCTGATGTTTAACCATATAGCGGGGGATGTCTTCTTTGAACTTCTCAACCCAGAACGGCCGCTCCGGTCTCGGACCGACAAGGCTCATCTCACCTTTCAATACGTTGAAAAATTGTGGAAGTTCGTCCATGCTTGTCTTGCGGATAAATTTACCGACCGGTGTGACGCGTGGGTCATTTTTCGTAGTCCAGGCATGCTTTTCTTTGGAGTCATCCTGAACTTCCATCGAGCGGAACTTGTACATCTTAAATGGTTTGTTGTGCAGTCCGACGCGCTCCTGTTTGTAAATCAGTGGTCCTTTTGATGTTGTCTTGACCAGGATGGCGACAATCAGCATAGGGATTGAGAAAAGAATAATCAGGATAATGGAACCGATAATATCAAACAATCGTTTAATTACCCGGTTAAAGGAAACAGAGAGAGGAACCGTTCTCACGTGAATCACCGGAAGGCCGTCCAGATCCTCTGTATATGGTCTTGTCGGGATGATATTGTTGTAATCCGGGATGAACTTTGTGTGCACGCCGGATTTTTCGGTTGTGGCAACAATCCGTTCCAAAACATCATAGTAATTCAAACCAAGAGTGATAATAATCTCATCAAAATCATTTTCTGCAAGAATCTGCTCTAACTCATCCAGTCTGCCGATAATATTGATGTTGCGGTAGACTTGTCCCATTGGCTTGTTGTTGTCAAGAATGCCGTGAATTTTGTATCCCCACTCCGGGTGTGCGAGAAGGCGGTCAATATAACCTTCCGCTGCACGGCTGTAGCCGACGAGAAGGACATGCTTCTGATTAAACCCTTTTCGGCGCATTTTTCGTAAAATTGTAGTTAAAAAGAACCGAAAACAACTATCAAAAAAGCAGTTCAAGGTAACAAAAATGACAATGAACAGACGGGCATAACTGGCATTTCGGATGAAGAACAGTACTGCTGTACAATACAGAATGCCAACTATATTAGATAAAACAATATTATAGAGTTCTGTTTTCCGGCTCCGCACTCTTTTGGGATCATATAAGTGGAAAAAGTAGTAGGAAAGCAGATAGAGAGGAACCAGCATGAACAGAATCATGGTGTAGTCCTTTAAACTGCCATACAATCCGAATGGCGGCTTAATAATCCCATATATGATCAGTGGACTCCAGTTGTCGTTAAATCGAAGTTGATAAGCGGCATAAAAAGAGCCAATCAGAATGAGGGTGTCAATGACAATCCGCAAAAAATTCAGTAATTTTTGATTCTCTTTAATCAAAACAGAACATCCTTTCTCTGTCAGAATTTGCAAAAAAATCTGTACAGTTAAAAATTCTTCCTCTTAGTATATACCATTTTAGTAGTTTTCACAAGTTTTTTCACAATCTAAACACAATTCATTATTATAATGGTTAATAACTTAGGAAAGCGCTGCTTTCGAACAGATAAGAGGAAAGGGTGTTAATCATGGATGAAAATAATATGAATCAGGGAAATGGATTTATTATGCAGGATGCCACAAAGGTTGGCAGTGAGCCGAGTCAGGCATATTCACAGTCGCAGACCTACTCACAGTCGCAGACCTACTCACAGCCGGATCCGATGCCTGCAGATAATACGTATCGGTTTCAGAATACAGATGCAGTAAAAGAAGAACGGCCAAAGAAAGAGAAGAAGAGTAGTTCCGGCGCATCGGTTCCCAAGATTATTCTCAGTGCGGCGGTATTTGGAGCAGTGGCAGCAGTCTGCTTTTTTGGATTGAATACTGTTTTTAACAAAATATCCGGAAAGGATACAGCGATAGAACGAGTGAATACGGCAGATACAAAGATTCCGATAACGACAGTATCCGGTGGGGCGGTAGGAGTCAGTGACGTGTCCGGTATTGTAGAGAACGTTATGCCTTCGATTGTGGCCATTACAGAGAAGAGCACACAGACCTCCTTTTTTGGACAGACATACTCTTCTGAGGGAGCCGGTTCCGGTTTTATTGTAAAACAGGACAACGACCAGCTGCTCATTGTAACGAACAATCACGTTGTGGCAGATGCGGATGAGATTTCTGTCCAGTTCAATGATGGAGAATCGGTCAATGCTCAAGTGAAAGGGACCAGTCAGTCCAATGACCTGGCCGTTCTGATTGTCAAGCTGAAGGATATGAAGGACAGTACAAAGAAGAGTATTAAAGTGGCATCTCTTGGAAGTTCCGATGAAGCAAAAGTGGGACAGATGGTGATTGCAATCGGTAATGCACTTGGATATGGGCAGTCGGTGACCGTCGGATATCTCAGTGCCAAGGACAGAGAGGTAACTTCTTCTGATGGTACCGGAGCAGGAGGTACGACACAGGTTCTGCTTCAGACAGATGCAGCGATTAATCCGGGTAACAGTGGCGGTGCTTTGATTGACACCAACGGCAATGTGATTGGTGTCAACTCTTCCAAATATATGTCGTATGGACAGACGACAGTTGAGGGAATGGGATATGCAATTCCGATGAGTGATGCGATTTCTGTTATTAATGATTTGATGGATCGCACCGTGCTGAAAGATGAGGAGAAAGGTTATCTCGGTATCACCGGCCGTTCCATCGATGAGACAGTGAGCAAGACTTATGGGATTCCGGTCGGTGTCTATGTGGCAGCAGTTTCCGATACAGGAGCAGCTTATAAGGGTGGAATCAAACAGGGCGATGTTATCACTGCAATCAACGACCGCAAAGTTAAAACAATTAATGAAGTTCAGGAAATTGTAAATAATACAAAGGCGGGAACAGAGATTACGGTTACGCTTCAGAGAAGCGATGACGGTGAATACAAAGAGAAGAAAGTAAAAGTTACTCTGAAGGGAAAGGATACGCTCGAAGGTCTTGACGATGAGAGCGAAGAGGGCAGCGGTTCCGGCAATCAGCGTCCGGGCAATGGTTATGGCGATGACAGTTATGGTTATGGCTACGATGATGAGTCCGAGATATTCCCTTGGAGAGGTTCATATTGATGATATAATCAGATAAAGGAAAGAGGATATGAGTGAAGAGATAAGAGATGCTGTAGACAAGAAAGATGATAACTCAAAAAATGGTGACAGAAGCGGATATGAGAAAGTCTGCTATATGTGTCATCGTCCGGAGAGTAAAGTAGAGAAAATGATGACGTTTCCGAACAATATTACCATTTGTTCGGACTGTATGCAGAAAACATTTGACCAGATTGGTATGTATGGCATGCCGCAGATTCCGGGGATGGAATTTATCAATCTGACACCGATGGGCATGGAACCGCCGGAGGAATTTCAGGAGAGACATCAGGTTAAGACGAAGAAAAAAGAGAAAAAAGAAAAGCCGGTGCTGGATGTCAATGCACTCCCGGCTCCCCACGTAATCAAAGGAAATCTTGATGAATATGTGGTTGGGCAGGAGCATGCGAAAAAGGTGCTGTCGGTTGGCGTGTACAATCATTATAAGCGCGTTCTCGCAGAGAAAAATCCAAGTGATGACGGTGTGGAGATTGAGAAATCCAATATGCTGATGCTCGGACCGACGGGAAGCGGAAAGACCTTTATGGTCAAGACTATGGCGAGACTTTTACAGGTACCGCTTGCGATTACGGATGCTACGGCTCTTACCGAGGCTGGATATATCGGCGATGATGTAGAGAGCGTGATTTCCAAGTTGCTGGCAGATGCCGGCAACGATGTGGAACTGGCAGAGCGAGGTATCGTCTACATTGATGAGATTGATAAGATTGCCAAAAAGCAGAATACCAACAGTCGCGATGTCAGCGGTGAATCTGTGCAGCAGGGGCTTTTAAAGCTGCTTGAGGGGGCGGACATTGAGGTGCCGGTAGGCGCCACGAACAAGAATGCCATGGTACCGATGACGACGGTAAATACGAGCCACATCTTATTTATTTGCGGTGGCGCGTTTCCGGGACTTGAGGATATTATTAAGCGCCGTCTTACCAAGCAGGGGACGATGGGATTTGGCTCAGAACTCAAAGACAGGTATGATGATGACAAGGATATCTTTGCCAAAGCGGAGACTTCGGACATTCGTGAGTACGGTCTGATTCCGGAGTTTATTGGAAGGCTTCCAATTATGTTTTCTTTGCAGGAGATGGATGAGGAACTTCTCGTACAGGTGTTGACAAAGCCGCGCAATGCGATTACCAAGCAGTACCGCAAGCTTCTCAACATGGACGAGGTAGACTTGGAGTTTGAGGAAGATGCGCTGTATGCCATCGCGAAGAAAGCCCATGAGAAAAAGACCGGTGCGAGAGCACTGCGCTCCATCATCGAGCAGTTCATGATGGATATCATGTATGAGATTCCGAAAGATGATATGATTGGAAAAGTAATTATTACAAAGGATTATATAGAAGGCAAAGGTTCTCCGACGATTATTATGAGGGGGAACTAAAGTTCAATATTGTGGAGTAAAGAACATCGAAGTTGTTCTTTGGATGCGCACGGTTTTCAGTGCGCATTTTTTTCGCCACTTTTTGCGTTATTTTTTGGAGATTAAATTAGAATTTACCCTTTGTCCTTTGCTGAGTATTTCAATGCTTACGATGGAGATTATGATGATGCATGGGAGGAATATATGACTTATGGAGGACTTCCGCAGGTTGTCCAATTTTCTGATGAGCGTCAAAAAACAGAGTATTTAAAAAATATTTTTTCCAATGTTTATATTAGGGATGTGGTAGAGAGAAATAAGCTTCATGATATATTTTTGATTTCTAAAGTGCAGCGGTATGATATAAAAGGACGAAAATATGTAGGTGCAAATCTCAAATATTATTTTTCAGATGTAGGACTTAGAAATGCCAGATTGAATTTTAGACAGCAGGAGCCTACTCATATTATGGGGAACATTGTTTATAATGAGCTGATGATCAGAGGGTATAATGTGGATGTTGGTATTGTAGTGAATCAGGGAAGTCAAAGGTATTATATTCAAGTTGCATATGATATGACTTCTGAGGAAAAGCAGACACAGGAGTTACGTTCGCTTAGAAATATACCGGATTCATTTAAAAAGATTGTGATAGTGAACGGAACGAAGAAACCGTGGAGAAATGAGGAAGGATTTGTGATTATGGGAATGAAGTATTTTCTTCTTAATGCGGACAGTCTGGAGTTTTAGGGTAGAAAAAGGCCCAATAATCCTTGATTCAAAAAGTGTCGAATAGAGGTTTTTATCATATCATAGTACTGAGCAGAATAAAACGTGGTGCTATCATGGAGTGCAGGGAAATTATTTACGAAGAGAATGTGTTGAGTTATATTATAGGAAATTACATAAGTGAAGAGTATCTGACAGATTTATATGAACCGGATTGTTTTATCCCCTTTGATGCCAATCAGGCAGTTGTCTTTCGAACTGTTGATTCGGTGGAGAGTGTGGAGATTGAACGATTCGGTTTTTCTGCAATTCCCAATGTCTACGGCTTGATGAGTGTTGAGGCGCTGGAGGCGAGCGGGGTTCTCCGCATACGCCGGCAGCCGTTTTTGGATTTGTTTGGTCAAGGAGTATTGATTGGTTTTGTGGATACGGGAATTGACTACGGACATGAGGCGTTCCGCAATGCAGATGGAACGACGCGTATTGTCTCTATCTGGGATCAGACGGTGCAGGAGGGGGCCGGGCCGCAACCCTTTTTTTATGGGGCGGAATATACGAGAGAGCGGATTGATGAGGCACTATTGAGTGAAAATCCATCCGAAATTGTTCCGCAGCAGGACGAGGTGGGACATGGGACTTTTCTTGCCGGGATTGCCGCCGGAAACGAAAAGCGGGAGAGGGAGTTTGGCGGTGTTGCGCCATTGGCGGAACTGGTCATCGTAAAATGCAAGCCGGCAAAGGCGGCATACCGGAATTATTACGGAATCAGAGCGGATGTTCCTGCCTTTCAGGAGGATGATGTGATGGCGGGCGTGACATACTTATTGGAAGTGGCAAGGCGCGAATTAAAACCGATTGTCATCTGTGTCGGAATGGGGACGAGCATGGGAAGTCACAGAGGTGCCTCCAATCTTTCTGTGTTCATGGACCGCTATGCGACCTATCAGGGAGTCGGGATGTTTACCTGTGCGGGCAATGAAGGGAACGCCAGACATCATCACCATATTCAGAAGCAGGAAGATACAATTAGTATCAATGTGGAGCAGAACATAAGCGGATTTATGGCACAGCTCTGGTGGCAGACGCCGGGGAATCTCATGATAGACATTACAGCGCCCGGCGGCGAGGAGGTAGAGGGAATACGTGCTGTGTCCGGAGGGCGTTTTCAGCATCGCTTTATTCAGGAAAATACGACAGTGGAATTGTTTTTCGGTGTGTCACAGGAAATTACGAGAGAACAGGTCGTGGTGTTTCGGTTTCTGCTTCCCAAAACCGGCCTGTGGAAAATCCGAACCCGTTTTGATTATGAGAACCCCGATTTTCACATCTGGCTTCCGATTCGGCAGTTTTTGGAGGCAGACGTCTTTTTTCTCACGCCGGATCCCAACACGACGATCACCAATCCGGGAACCGGGGAAAATGTTGTGACAGTGTCGGCGTATGATTCCATGACCGATTCCCTGTATCTGCGCTCGGGGCGCGGATTTTCCATGGAGGGAGCAGTTAAACCCGAGGTGGCAGCGCCTGGAGTAGAGTTGGTCGGCACCTATCCGGGCAACCGCTATGGCACAATGTCCGGCACCAGTGTGTCGGCTGCTCTTGCGACAGGAATCGGAGCTCTTTTTATGGAGTCCCTGTTTGATATCGGGATGACCGGGGCAACGGGGCTTACCATCAGTGAGATGTTTATCCGGGGAGCTGTTCCGAGAGGAATGCCGAGACCGAATGCTGAGTGGGGCTATGGGATGGTGGATGCCTATGCCAGTTTAACGATGGAGTGAGCGGTAATAGGGACAAAGAGAGCCTTGTCAATCTCCTGAAATTATTGTATAATTTTAGGAGATTGATTTTATAGTTGGAGGAAGTTATTGTGAAGTCTTGGGAGCAGAATATACGAAAGGTTGAACCCTATGTACCGGGGGAGCAGCCACAGGAACAAAATATAATAAAACTCAACACCAATGAGAACCCTTACCCGCCATCACCGGGGGTGTACGAGGTTCAGAAGAGCATTGATGTCAACCGGTTTGCACTCTATCCGGATCCGTCAGCGGGGAAATTGGTGAGAAAATTAGAACAGTATTACGGTCTGGAAGAAGGGCAGGTATTTGTCGGTGTCGGCTCGGATGATGTGCTGTCGATGGCATTTCTGACCTTTTTCAATTCCGATAAGCCGATTTTATTTCCGGATATTACATATTCTTTTTATCCGGTCTGGGCAGATGTTTACCGGATACCGTATGAGTGCCCGCCGTTGGATGAGAATTTTCATATCCGACCGGAAGATTATAAAAGAGAGAATGGCGGTGTTGTGATTGCCAATCCGAATGCGCCTACCTCCATCGGGATGGGACTTCAAGAAATCGAAGAGATTATTAAGGCCAATCAGGATGTCATTGTCATTGTCGATGAGGCCTATGTGGACTTTGGGGGAGAGACGGCTCTGCCGCTCCTTGAAAAATATGAGAATCTGCTTGTCATCCGCACCTATTCCAAATCCCGCTCTCTCGCCGGTATGAGAATCGGGTTTGCCATGGGGAATAAGCGGCTGATACGGGCGATGATGGATGTGAAGGAGTCTATTAATTCCTATACGATGACGCAAGAATCTATTGAGATAGGGGCAGCGTCGCTGGAGGACGAGGACTATTTTCAGGAAAATCTTCAAAAAGTGATAGCGACCAGACAGCGCTGTAAGTCAGAATTGGAAAAGAGAGGGTTTTTTGTACTTGATTCCCGGACCAATTTTCTTTTTGCCAGACATGAGACAGTATCTGGTGAGATCTTGTTTGAAGAATTGAGAAAGAAAAAAATATATGTGAGACATTTTGGGGGAGAGCGCATTAAGGAGTATCTTAGAATTACAATAGGAACAGATGAGCAGATGAATCAGTTCCTTTGTGCGATAGATGAAATAATTGAAAGCCTATAATTATGAGTCAAGGAGGAATATAATGAGAGTCCGAAAAATATCTATCAGCGTAAAAATTATTATTGCAATGGCGATAATACTGCTTTTATCAGATGCTATTCTTGGCGTGGTCTTGTATAACCGCTCCAAATCAGCGATGATGGAACAGATTCGCACCAATGCTATGAATGTAGCGCAATGTGCGGCAGCATCAGTTGATGGCAACGCGATTTCAAAGGTTCAGTCCGGCGATGATGGCAGCAGCAGTGACTATCAGGCAGTGTTAGAAGCTCTCACACTTTTTCTGGAAAATGGCGGTGTGGAATATGTCTATACAGTTCGTAAGGAAGACGGAAAGAATGTTTTTGTTGTTGACTCCGATCCGGAAGAGCCGGGAATGCCGGGAGATGATTTCGGAGATGATTCAGAAGAGATTGATTCTGCATATGCCGGAAATACAGTGGCGGGTGCACCGTATACGGATGAATGGGGAACACATATCAGTGCGTACAGCCCGATTTATGCAGACAATTCTGTGGTTGCCCTCGCGGTTGTCGATGTCAGTGTTGCCTATGCTAATCAGAAGACAACAGCGTTGTTGATTACTATTATCATTGTCTGTGTGATTTTGTTTGCTGTAGGTATTTTTATTTCGCTCGCTTTGGGGCTTTCTATTCGCCGGGGATTTGGCTCTCTGAATCAGAAAGTTGTAGATCTTACTGACGGTTCGGGAGATTTGCGGAAAGAGATTGAAATTCACAGTGGCGATGAGTTAGAAGTGATTGCCGGTAACATGAATTTGTTTATCAGACAGATTCGTGAATTGGTGCAGAACGTGGCGTCTACTTCATCCGATATAGTCAATGCGGGCAGTGAACTCTACGAGACTTTGGATCATAATTCCCAGTCCATCTATTCTATGAATGATAACATTAATACAATTAGCGCCAACATGGAGGAGTGCAGTTCTACGAGTGAGAGTGCTAGTGAAAACCTGAGTATGGCGGCAGAGGAAGTGGGAAATTTTGCTGCTAAGGTGGATGAAATTGCAGATATGGTAAATGTAGAAAATGAGCGTGCCGCAAAAGCGGAGAAACTTGCCGACAATCATAAAGAACTTGCTATGAAGAAGATTGAGCAGATTCACAAAGATATGGCAGTTGCGATAGAAGGTGCGAAAAAGATTAAGGCAGTTAATGAGATTGCCACTCAGATTTCTGATATTGCGGAGCAGACAGAAATGCTCAGTCTCAATGCTCAGATTGAGGCGGCGAGAGCCGGTGAACAGGGACGGGGGTTTGCCGTTGTTGCCACAGAGGTATCGCGTCTGAGCAGTTATATTGGAGAGTCTGTGCAGGAAATCGAGACAATCAGCAAGGAGACAACGCGTTCTGTGGATTCTCTGCTTTCCTTGACAGATGAGATGAATGTTTTTATGAGTGAGCAGGTTGCGGAAGATTATAATGCATTTCTCGAATTGGGGAGGCAGTATGGAACTTCTACAAAAGAGTTGCAGGAAAGTATGTCAACCTTGAAAGTTCAGGGAGATGATATGGCTGTTCGCGTCAAAGAGGTAGATATTAATATTAAGGAAATAACTCAGGCAATGAATGACAGCACTAGTCAGGTTGGAAGAATGAGTGATGTCAGCCGGGATATGGTGAGCAGTATGGATCATCTGCAGGAGATTTCCAATCAGAACACGATTGAGTCTGAATCTCTTCACAAACAGGTGGAGAAGTATCGCTGTTAGTAAATACCAGAGGTGAATCGTTAATACTATAGAATTAGAATATTAGCGAGAGAGAGATCCTCAGCCAGATTATAAATGGTTCCGCTTTCCAGTCCGACGACAGTCGGGCGGAGAACGGAGCCCGTTTTGTTTTCTACGACTTTTGCCTCTTCGCCGTTGCTCAACTGTACAATAGAATCAACCGGATAGAGGATGACCGTATCCAAAAATGTGCGCATGGCAGTAATGTCCAGTTCTTCTGTCATGGACATAATGAGTTCTACAGCGTTTCGCTGGGTAAAAGGTTTTTTGTAGGGACGTTCTGTGACAAGGGCATCATACACGTCGCTGACAGAGAGTATTTTGGCATAAGGGTGAATTTTATCACTCTTTACACCGAGAGGATATCCTTTGCCGTTCATCTTTTCATGATGCTGGAGAACAGCGAGAGAAATTGCGCCTTTAAATTCTTCTTTATTCTTCAGAATATTGTAACCAAATTCGGAATGTTTCTTCATGATAGCAAATTCATTGTCGTCTAAACGCCCCGGCTTATTCAGAATACCGAGAGGAATTTTGGATTTGCCCATGTCGTGAAGGAGACCGGCAATGCCGATGTTGTATACATCCTGTTTGCTCATTCCCTGACGTTTGGCAATAATCATAGACATTGTGGCAACGTCAACACTGTGTTTGAAGGTGTATTCGTCACTGGTTTTGAGTGTGCTGATATCTACGGCAAGCGCACTGTTGTCGTCGATTGCTTTCATGAGATCTGAAGTAATCTGAGAGGAGGTGCTGGCAAATTCCGGTGATTCGGAATTGCTATATAGATATTGGATTCCCGCAGAGATGCGTTTCTTAACGCTGGCGGACAACTGTACTTTGACAGGATCTTCTACGCGGGCTTTTTCAATATTGTGGCGCACTAAAGGAGAGAGAGGCCTTTCCGGTTCATTTTTCTTTGTTTCGTCCTCTCCGTCCCCAATATAGACAGCGCGAATTCCGCGCTTTTTAATTCCTTCGATGACATATTCATCTAAAATTGTGCCGCGCCCGACTAAGGTGCGATCCATGCGGTCCATAATTGCCTGGTCAATCCGCATCCCCGGCTTTAACTGACGCACACTGATAAGCTGTCTTTTTGCCACAATTTTCCTCCTGTTATTTCCCCATAACCTTGTCTTATATTATATATGAATTATGAAAATTAAGCAATAAAATTGACGGTTTTTTTTCATTGTGTTATAATCTTCGGAGATTATCAGAAAGATTGGAGAGGAAAAATGAACAAAAAGGCGCGAATTGCGGTTATGATATACATGGTTTATCTCACAATTTATCTGCTGGGAAACCGGATCGGTATCTTCATGACCGGCTTTGACATGATTTCAGATTGGGTTTATGGAGTAACTCATGTGATTGAATCTTACCGGATTATGATGGTGGGCGGACTGTTGATGGCGGGGTATCTTGTGTTTTGCGCGAGAAAGACACTGGTGCGCATGGATACCGTGATTCTTGGCGTATACATGCTTGCTTTGATGCTCAGCGTGGTTGCTAACCGGGATTTGGGATTCAGTGAGAATTTTATGGAGTCTGCCAAAATCGGCATGGTGATTGTTGATTTTTACCTCCTTGCAAGAATATGTGGAAAAAAAGACTGGTATTATATTATCAAAAGGGTTCTCTTTTGGGCGTGCTACATATGGGATATTGGCTGTCTCATTTCCATGGGGATGTATCTTTTCAATTATAAAGGGTACTACTATTTTTCCGGGTTTAACCGGCCGAGCAGACAGGGGATTATGTCAGGAAGATTATTCGGTATTTTCTCCGATCCGAACTATGCGGCATTTATTTCATTTCTGTTAATAGGAGGAATTCTGTACCTCTATCACAGAGTGAGACCCAAATGGCTGCGCATATATCTTTTGATCAGCGGTGTAATTCAGGCATGTTATATTGTGCTGGCGGTTTCGCGCTCCACCTATGTTACTATTTTCTGTACTCTGGTTTTGGTATTTGTATTCAATGCCTATCGGATGAAAGAAAAATTTATTTCGTGGGATGCGATAAAATACATGGTAACGAGAATACTTGCCGGAATCGCGATTCTGGTTGCCACCTATTTTGTGATTTTGTTTGCGTTTCAGGGGTTGGGATATGTCATTACACCAAACAGAGATGTAGAGACAGAATTTGAAAGAGATGATGTGTCGGAGGATAATATTTCCAACAGCCGGTTCCGTATCTGGATGGATTATCTGGAGCTCTGTAAGGACAGACCGGTCACAGGATTTTCTGCGAGAGGCGCATTGACCTATGCGCAGAAACTGGATGCTCACTCCTATCTGTCAAATCGGCAGTACAATACCCACAATATGTATTTGCTTGTGCTGGTTCAGACGGGACTGCTCGGCGTGTTAACGATGGTTTGCTTTTTCGGCTATTTGCTATGGCAGACAATTCTGGTCCTTAGAAAGAAAAAATATACAAAATTGTTTTTACTTAGTCTGTTCTGGACTGTGACGGGATTTGTGTTCTACTTCTTTAACGTAGGAGTATTTACCTCGTACCGTTTTGAGACGATGTTGTTTTGGTGCGCACTTGGATTTATAGGTGAGTTTTGTTATGAAAAGAACGGGAAAAAAAGTATCGGTCATCGTGCCGGTGTATGATTGTGAAAAATATCTGGATGGTTGTATCCGCAGTATTCTGGCTCAAACTTATGATAATCTTGAAGTGCTGCTGATTGATGACGGAGCAACAGATGACAGTGGCACCGTCTGTGAGCGCTATCAGGGGGATGAGAGGGTAAGAGTCTGGCACCGGGAGAATTCCGGAGTCAGTGCTACAAGAAATTTTGGCATCGCTGAAGCCACAGGGGAGTATCTGGTTTTTGTGGACAGTGATGATACGATAGAGCCGGATATGGTTTCTTCGCTTGTAAATAATATAGAGAAGAATCAGGCGGACTGTGCCGTGTGTGGGATGATTTATGATTACGCTGATGGGCACAGCCGGAATTATCCCGAGGAACCGGTTTGTTTTGAGACAGACGGGCGGGGCGCAATCCGGGAGATTCTTCTCGACCGGATTACCATGGCGGGACCGGTCTGCAAGATTTTTCGCAGGGAGTCAGTTCCGACAAATGTATTTCCGGCAGATATCACGCTGGCAGAAGATGCTATTGCCATGATTACAATTTTGATGAAAATGCAGACCGTTATATTTGACATGAAGCCATTTTATCACTATAACAGGCGCGAGGGAAGTCTGACAACCTCTTCCTATTCGAAGCGTGATTTTGATGTGATTATTGCCTATGAGAGAATTGCGGAACTGCTGCGTGATTTTCATTTGGAGAGAGAAGTGGAATTTCGGCAGATTGTTGCGCACTTTCGCGTCTATGATAAATTCGTCCGTGACTGCGGTGTGGGCAAGGGCAAAAAAGAAGAACAGTACCGGTGGTTTGCGGAGCATTTTTCGGATATCCTGCGCAATCCCTATGTGGGGCGAAACAGAAAGATAGCCACATTTTTTTTGAGAATTCATCCGGCACTCTATCAAAAAATCATTGTTGTGAGGTCTTAATGCTATGACATGGATAAAAAAACTGCTGTTATGTTTTTTCCGGCTGCTTCCCCTAAAAGACGATGTTATTTTGGAGAGTCATCCGGATTTTTCTGATAACGCCGGTGCGGTATATCAATATCTTTTGAAAAACGGATTTAACAAAAGACACAGAATATACTGGCTGATTCGGGGAACTGTACCGGAAGAACTGCCACAGAATGTGTATGCTGTTCCGAGGGAGAGCAGTTCTTTTTCGCAAGAGATAAAAAGACTTCGGGTTCTTTATGGCTCCCGTTTTATTCTGGATTCCAATTCTTATATCCAAAAGCGAAGAAAGGGGCAGGTGCGCTTTCATCTGGGGCACGGCATGCCGATTAAATATGTTCCGGAATATACCTGCCGGGAAGAAATTGGCGAGTGCGAGGCGTATTTAACACTGGGAAAATACTGGGATACGTTTTATACGGAAAAAGCGGGGCTGCCATCTGAGATTCTAAAACCGTTTGGGTATCCGAGAAATGATATTCTGGTAAAAAAGAGAAAAGAAAAAATTTCTGAGCGATTTATTATCTGGATGCCGACATATCGTCAGCATCGCAATCACCGCACACAGACGGATACAAAATATCCTTTTGGTATGCCGGAAATTGGAGATGAAAAGCAACTGCTCCGCCTCAATGATGTGCTGGGCGCGCAGGGGCTCATGTTATATTTCAGACCTCATCCGGCGCAGGATTTGACAGTCTTTCAGTCAAGAGAACTCTCACATGTTGTAATTGCCAATGATGAGTATTTGAAAAAGAGAGGAGTTACTCTCTATGAACTTCTGGGATGCTCGACGGCTCTGATTACAGACTACTCTTCCGTCTATTTTGATTATCTTCTCACCGGTCAGCCGATTGGACTCACGATGGGAGACAGGGAGGATTTTTTCAGGCATAACAGTTTAGCGTTTGATAATTTAGAGGAGCTTGGCGGTTATCGGATTGATTCCTTTGACATGTTGTTGGAATTTGTCAGGTTTGTCTGTAATTTTTCCGAAACAGAGAGGGTACAGTACAGGAATATAATGAAAAAATTCCATGATAATACGGATGGAAATTCTTCGTGTAAAGTTATTGATTTTTTGCGGGAAAACTATGGATTTGATAAATAGTGCCTTGTGGTGAAAAAAATTCATCTTTAAAATGAATAAAATTAACTACTTTCTCTTTACTTTTTTCTATTCTGCGCTATAATAGGTATTGTCAGTTGAGTTATTGATTGCTTTCTCTCAATAACGAACAACGTTGGATTATGATTATTTTGATAAAGAGAATAGGAGATTAGGAAAATGAAGAATGGAATTGAGATCAGATGGCATGGACGTGGCGGTCAGGGCGCAAAGACAGCAGCTCTGTTACTGGCAGATGTGGCATTCAAGACGGGAAAGAACGTGCAGGGATTTCCGGAATACGGTCCGGAGAGAATGGGTGCGCCGATTACGGCATACAACCGCATTAGTTCTGACAAGATTCGTGTTCATTCTAACATTTACCATCCGGATTATGTCGTAGTTGTTGATGAGACACTGCTCACATCCGTTGATGTGACTGCCGGACTAAAGGATACCGGAGCGATTATTGTCAACACACCAAAAGACAGAGAAGAAATCCTTGATAAATTACGCGGATACAAAGGAAGTGTTTACACCGTAGATGCCAGAAAGATTTCTGTTGAGAATCTCGGCAAGAACTTCCCGAATTCACCGATGTTAGCGGCAGCGGTTGCCGTGAGCGGTGTTATGGACAGAGATGAGTTCATTGCGGAGATGAGAGCATCCTATGAGCACAAGTTTGCAAAGAAGCCGGAAGTGATTGACGGCAACATGAAGGCACTTGAGACGGCTTATGATGTGGTTGCCAAGTCCATTCACAAAGATGAGAAAGAGCGGATGTCTGCGTAAAGCAAAAAGAGATTGAGTGATTCTTTGAAGCGGCGGATTTTAACGCCGCTTCTTTTGATGAATGAAGTATGGAGGATTATCATGAGAACAGATATTACGAAGATTAATGAAAAGACACCTCACGGCGAACTGACAGAAGGACTGATGACATTTGCCGGTGGGACCTCTCGTCTGTTCAATACCGGAGAGTGGAGAACCAATACACCGGTATTTGACGCGGAGAAGTGCAAACAGTGCCTGTTGTGTACACCGGTTTGTCCGGACAGTAGTATTCCGGTTAAAGACGGCAAGAGACTGGATTTTGATTATGATCATTGTAAGGGCTGCGGCATTTGTGCCAGTGTGTGCCCGTTTGACGCAATACAGATGAAGGAGGGAAATATCTAATGGCTATCAAAGAAAGAATGTCCGGAAATGAGGCAGTGGCTTACGCAATTCGTCAGATTAATCCTGATGTTATGCCGGCATTTCCGATTACTCCTTCCACCGAGATACCGCAGATGGTATCCACCTACATTTCCAACGGAGAGATTGATACGGAATTTATTCCGGTCGAGAGTGAGCACTCGTCCATGAGTGCGACGATTGGAGCCGAGGCAGCAGGCGCAAGAAGTCTGACGGCAACTTCCTCAGCGGGGCTCGCCCTCATGTGGGAAGAACTTCTGTTGGCGGCTTCGAACCGCCTTCCGCTTGTACTGGCACTGGTAAACCGTACCTTGTCCGGTCCGATTAACATCAACTGCGACCACACCGATGGGATGGGCGCGCGTGATACCGGCTGGATTCAGATTTATGCGGAGAACAATCAGGAGGCCTATGACAATTTCCTGCAGGCGTACCCGATTGCCGAGGACCCACGGGTGCATCTGCCGATTATGATTTGTCAGGATGGTTTTATCACGAGCCACGCCGTAGAAAATATCGAACTCTTAGAAGATGATAAAGTGAAAAACTTTGTCGGCGAGTACAAGCCGGAAGAATTTCTTCTGAATCCGGGCAAGCCGATTGCGGTTGGCCCGTACTCTGTTTCCAACTATGTCATGGAGGCGAGAAAAAATCAGGAGCTGGCTCTTGAGAATTCCAAAGAAGTCATTCTTGAAGTGGCTAAAGAATACAAAAAGCTGACCGGAAGAGGATTTGGGTTGTTTGAGGAATACCGCACAAAAGATGCGGATTACATTATGATAATCATCGGTTCTGCGGCAGGTACGGCAAAGCAGGCAGTAGATGAATTGCGAGAGAAGGGCAAGAAAGTAGGCGTTCTCAAACTCCGCGTATTCCGCCCGTTCCCGGCAAAAGAGATTGCCGAGGCGCTGAAGAACTGTAAGGCAGTGGCAATTATGGACCGCTGCGAGAGTTACAACGGCAATGGAGGACCGCTCGGAAGTGAGGTGCCGGCAGCTCTGTTCCGTCACAAGGTGATGATTGAGGCTGTCAATTATATTTACGGTCTTGGCGGCCGCGATTTTACAATCAGTGATGTTGTCGGAGTGTTCAAGGAACTCGATGAAATGATAACCAAGGGCAAAGAAGTTGAGCAGTTTAAATACATACGATTGCGCTAAGAGAGGGAGGTCAAAATGAGCGATTTAAGTTTAAAGACAATGATGGAAAAACCTGAGAGACTGAATCCCGGACATCGTATGTGTGCCGGCTGTGGGGCAACGATTGCTGTCCGCGCAGTGCTTCGTGCGCTTCGCGAAGAAGACCATGCGGTTATCGGTAATGCTACAGGATGCCTTGAGGTTTCTTCCTATATGTATCCGTATACAGCATGGGAGGACAGTTATATCCACAACGCATTTGAAAATGCGGGAGCAACCCTGAGTGGTGTGGAGACTGCCTACAAAGTTTTGAAAAAACGTGGCAAACTCCCGGAGGATGAGACATTTAAATTTATCACGTTTGGCGGTGACGGTGGAACCTATGACATTGGTTTTCAGTCTTTGTCCGGTGCGATGGAGCGTGGACATGACATGGTGTATGTCTGCTATGACAATGGCGCGTACATGAATACCGGTATTCAGCGCTCATCGGCAACACCGATGTTTGCGGATACGACGACAACACCGGTCGGCAAAGAATCTGTCGGAAAAATGCAGAACCGCAAGGATTTGGCGAGCATTATTGCAGACCATGATGTTGCCTATGTCGGTCAGACGACATTTACAACAGATTTTAAGGATATTCACGCCAAGGCAGAAAAGGCGATTTATACAGAGGGGGCAAGTTTCCTGAATATCATGACACCGTGTCCGAGAGGATGGCGCTATGATACGCCGGATATCATGAAGATTTGTAAATTGGCGGTAGAGACCTGCTACTGGCCGCTGTTTGAGGTAGACCATGGCAAGTGGACACTTTCCTATGAGCCGAAGAAAAAACTGCCAATCGAAGATTTTCTGCGCCCGCAGGGAAGATTCAAGCACTTGTTCAAAAAGGGCAACGAGGCATTGATTGAGCAGTTCCAGGCAGAGGTTGACCGCCGCTGGGAGGACTTGCTCTACAAGTGTGCAAGATAAGGAACAGATTATATGACATTATTGAGTTATCAGGTATTGAAGTCGGTGGCAGACCAGGGGAGTTTCCGCAAGGCGGCAGACTTACTCGGTCTCACGCCTTCTGCCGTCAGCCATGCGATATCTGCGCTGGAAAAAGAACTTGGATTTACACTACTTAATAGAGGGAAAAATGGTGTGACGCTCACGAATTACGGGGAGCGTCTTCTTCCTTATGTCAATGCAGTGCTGAACAGTGATGAGAGTTTACAACAGGTAATTGCAGAATTTAACGGATTAAAGCAGGGGAAAATAAAAGTCGGCTGCTTTTCCAGTGTCTGTACAAACTGGCTTCCGGATATCATGCATTCTTTTCAGGAAAAATATCCTGCTATCACGATTGAATTGTTTCAGGGAACATATGATGATGTCGTCTACTGGATCAAAAACGGCGTGGTCGATTTGGGGTTTTTGTCAGTCTCGAGTGCGGAGGATATACCGATTCAGCCACTCTACAAGGACCCTTTGATTTGTGTGATGCCAAAGGATATGAAGCGAACAGAGAGCGGAGATTCCATTACCGTTGAAGAACTCAGAAATTATGAATTTGTCACGCAGAGGGAGAGTACTGATGCGGACATACAGAATTTTTTGAAAGAACACAATCTCAATGTAAAGTCCAATTATCATGTGGTGGATGACCTCTCCACGATTGCCATGGTGGCAAATGATTTTGGGATTTGTCTGATGCCGGAAATGGTTATGAATGATATTCCATATGAAGTAGACTGCTATCCTCTCGAAGAAGAGGCGTATCGGATTATTGGAATAGCAACCCTCACTCCGGACAGTATGGCGCCCGCAGTGAGGACATTTTACAATCATGTTTTGAAATACTATCGACAGGAAGAGTATGGCAACGATTAATCCTCTGTCGTATCAGATGCCTCCACATCGTCGTCTTCATCTTCTACATCTTTATCCCACGCACTAAAATCTACCAGAGCTTCCTGAAGAGAACCAAGAGTCTCCGGATCATAATCGTAGACATTCGGATTGGAAGAAGAAGGTGTCAATGTAATGTTGACAATTGTGGCATCCTTGTACTGTGGATTCTGAAGTGCCTCTTTACAGCCGTCAATGACATAATCCATGAATTTGTCTGTGAGTACCAGTTCATCGGTATCTTCAGGCTGTTTTTTTGACCATTTTTCATATTTTTCATTGGCGGTATGAATCGCCTTTTTGAAGACAACCAGTTTTTTTACTTCGACCGGTACTGTACAGGTGCCGTCACTGTTTTCTACATATTCTTTTACCGTGTAGTCACATTTGCTGAAAATTTCTTTTAATTCCTCGCGGAATTTGTCGCGCTCTGTGTCGCTGAATTCGTAGGTCAGGAATAAATCAATCACGTTGTCAAGAAAATCCGGATAGTCTTCCTCTACTTCGCTGACAGTAAAGCCGCAGGCATTGGCATATTGTTTGAAATCTTGTTTGCATAGAAGGTCAAGATAACACTGGACAAATAATTCCTGATTCGAGCGTGCGGTCTCTACGGCAGCAGATGATACGGTGTCAGTGCTCTCTTCCTGTTTTCCGGAAGAACAGGCGGTTGTACTCATAGTCATTCCGGCAATCAGACCGAGACATAAAATGCGTGATGATAGATGTGTGATTTTCATAACTACCTCCAAAGCTATCATATTCAGCACCCTGCGGTAACTGCGAAGCAGCTACGAATGTGGGTGCGGAACAGTTTAATCAATATTTTTTAATTATACACTAGTATTGTGTTTTTTTTGTGTTAGCAGATTCTTATCGTGGATGAGTTGGATAGCAGTATTCACTTTAAACTCACCAGTCAATGCCGGTGGTAATGGAAATATTCCGGCGAGATATCAGGATCGTTATTAGAACGGAACGTATGAGGTGGTGCTTGTACAGAAAGCCCTTACCGGGCGAATGCAGATACCATCAGCAGCACATGTGGACCAGATGGAGGGAGGCTGGGATGCCGGTAAGAAGAATCGAAGCACACTGGTAGGAAAGACAATGCTGGCGGGAATGGAGAAAAGCATCATTCATAACTTTTTTTGTCACAAACGATAAAAGTGTGTTATACTGGAAAAAAATTCTTTTAGGATTTAAAGGAAGAATACAGGGAAATAGTTGGGAATGATGATTATCATCAAGACATTGGTACCGTGTATCATTACAAAACAATTAAATTTAGTTAATATTTTCTTAAAGGTACACGGTACCAATGTCGATTCAACATTTTATAGTATCATATCCTAAAATAACATAACATATGAGAATAATATGATACTGTCATTTGATTAAGAAGGGAGAAATTAAAATTGTATAATAAAACGGTATTGAAAGTGTTTATTTCAGGTCTGTTTCTTATATTAATATGCATAGTAGGAATTATAATAAACTGGATTGGGGGGGATGATGAAGAAAAAGTTTTGATTAATTTACTTACAAATCCTGAAAATATGTCGCTAAATACTACTAGAGAAAAAAATAAGTATTGTTCTTATCAAATAGTGAATGGAATTTTATATTGGGATGGGAAAGACGGGTTTTGCCAATATGATTTTGCGGAGAAAAAATGGGAAACATTATGGACAGGAGAAATTTATAATTATAAAGTTGTGGATAAGAAGGTATTTACTACAGAACCTAGTGATGATTCCGGAGATGAAAATTCATGGAATATTTTATCGAGAAATTTGAATGATTTTAATCAAAAGAAAGTTTTGGTTGAAAAAGTTTATGATGAGATATTTGGTGAAGATTATATTTATTATTCTCGCATTGATGAAAAATCAGATAAAAGATACATTTTGCAATTTGATGCAAATACTATGAAAAGTACAGAGGTTTTTTCTATTGATTTAAAGAGCGATAATAAAATTAAATACGAAGAGATGATAGCTGCATCTGAAAAATATTTTGTTTTTTGTGAAAATGACTGTGTTTGGATATATAATAGAGAAGTTGGTCAGTGGAATTGTTTTACGATGCAGTTTAAAGAAAACAATTTATATCTTTGGATTCATGATATACAGATAGGGAAAACGGAATTATATATTCAGGGGCTGGTGTGTAATAATAATAAATCTAGTATAGCAGGTTATTATGTTGAAAAAAAATCGGATAAAAATGGTATTTGGAAGATTGATTTGGATACAGGACAAGGAAAGCAGATGATAAAAAAAATATATTATGGTGGAATATATATACTGAATAATGTAGTATACGCAATTGACAAGGGAAAGTGTGAAGCGATAACTTGAATTGAAGGACATTGGTACCGTGTATCATTACAAAACAATTAAATTTAGTTAATATTTTCTTAAAGGTACACGGTACCAATGTGGTTAAACCACAATATCAAAAAGAAAGGAATATGGTATATATTTGCTTCTATATATCATACAAGGTTTATATGAAAAATAAAAAATATATATCTCATATGATTATCACATGTTGTATAGTTTTATTATTTGTGACTGGATGTAAAAGTGAAAGTGATAGTTATTTGCAATTTATGCAGCGCCAGGGAGTTACCGATAATTCACAGAGCCATTGGCAGAATAGTAACTTTGAGAGTGTACAGATTTCATCAAATGTGGCTTTCGTGTGTGGCGTTAAAGATGAATATGATAAGACTCTTTATCAATTAAAAAATGGAAGTTATAAAAAAATATCGGACGAGGCATATGATTTCTTTGAATTTGATGGAAAAGTATACTATTTTAACAGTGAATATAAGGTTTGTTGCTATGATATGGGGACAGAGAGTACTACGGTAATTTTTTCCGCGCCAATGGGAATTCAATGGATTAGTTTGTACAATGGAAAAATTTTATGTGCTAGGTTGAATGAAAAATTTAATTATGTTTTAGAATTATATGATTTGAACGGTATATGTAAAAAAACATATTTTGAACGAAAGGGTATTATTACTCGTGCGGCTTGGATAGGGAATTTTGTTGTTATTCTGGAAGACCTTACAGCAGAGGTTTATGACTTAGAGAATCTAAAGAGCCATTATTTAATAAAAGAAGATGGATTATCTGATTCATATATGGTAAGTGATAAGGAAAATTTGTATTTAAGTTTTGGAAGATATATGATTGAAGGTAATTATGATACGACAAAATCAGATTCACAATGGAATGGTCTATGGAAAATTAGTTTGAGTGATATGGAAAAAGATGAATGGAAAATGACGAAGATATCAGATAAATCGTATAATAAATTTTATTGTGTAGATGGCAAGCTATATGATGCAAAATTCAACTTAATAAAGTTGTCAAACAGTTGATATAAAAATGTGAAGCAAGCACTCTATATTGAAGTGACCGAGGCGGCGGAATCTGCAGAAAATTCTGCTACAGAAAACACAGACGAAACTGAGGATGATTCCGCTAATAAGGAAGCAGAGGAGCCGGATACCTTCACCTACGGCGACAAGAACCAGTTGATTTCCTATACCGACCCGGAGGGCAGGACAGAAAATTATACGTATGATATCAACAGCAACCTGACCAAGACGGTAGATAAGAATGGGAATACACATAAAAATACATATGATGGCGAATCCAAGCTGACATCGGTAACGGATGAAGATGGAGAAGAAGTCGTGGGCTACGCTTATGATACCGACGGTAATTTATCGGAACGAACAGTGGCGGGCAATGGCATGACAACAAGTTACGTCTATGATTACCAGAAACGGCTGACAACGCTAAAGAACAGCACCGGCTCCGGCGTGATTTCAGAATATACGTCAGAATATCTGGCGAACGGTCAAAAGTCAAAGAAAATATCGAAAGTACAGAACAAGGACGGTAAGACCGAAGAGAAGACAGTCTTTGTCTGGGACGGAGATCAGCTGGTGATGGAATTGTCCGAGGGTGGAAAAGTAAAGAAACGTTATATAAGAGGAAATGACCTTGTGTTTGCTGATAAGGGGAATTCTTCAGAGAAAACGTTCTATGTGACGGACACTCATGGAAATGTGGTACAGCTGACGGATGACAGTGGTAAGGTGACGAAGACGTATGAGTATGACTCCTTTGGCAATGAAGTAAAACCGGAAAAGAAGGATGAAAACCCGTTCCGCTACTGCGGGGAATACTATGATAAGGAGACGGAGGAAGTCTATCTCAGAGCAAGGTACTATCAGCCGGCAGTGGGAAGATTTTTGACAAGAGATAGTTATACCGGGGAGAGTGATGAGCCGGAGAGCCTGCATCTGTATACGTATTGCGAGAACGATGGGGTAAACTGTGTTGATCCGAGTGGGCATGATGCGATATGGTTGCAATATAAACATGGGGCAGCAGAACAGGGACATACAGTTTTGCTTATTCAAAATAGAAAATTGAAATGGTTTTATTTTTACTGGGGAGCACAAAGCGGAGTGATTGAAAAAGTTTTGGGTCCCTATGACAAAATAGTAAAGTTGGCAAATGTTAAAATAAAGCGAAATTTGTATGCTTTAAAGGTGATTTTAATAAAAGTTTGAAAAAAGCAAGACAACTACATGGGCCATATAGTATAATTTTTAGTAATTGTTATCATGAATCGTTTAAAAGACCGAATAAAGCGTTTGAACGGTTGATAGAATTAATAAAGATAAATGGAAGTGGTCAGCAAAAAAAGTGGTGTATATCGGATTGATTTGGTAAAGATAAGAGAATATTTGATTTGTTGAAAGGAGTTTTTATGCGGAAAAAAATTGTGGTCCCGGTAATTATTTGTAGCAGTGCTATTATACTTGGGTTATGCATATTTTTTATTTACCTATTTTTGAATAATAATCACAAGAAAGACCAATTTTCTGAATTATTGGAATTAAAAACGTTAGACACAGAGATACAGCATTGTCATAATATGGATGAAAAATACCAATTGACAGATGAGCATTTGCTGTATTTAGATTCATCTAATTATAAATCTGATTTATATTGTGTCAACCGCCAGGACAAGTCTTCGAAAATTATAATTAAGCAGGTGTTGAGTTTTATTGAATCTGATGAAAAAATATATTACTTAAAATCAGATTATGGTGGTTCGGTAGGTGGAATCTATTGCTATGACACAATAACGGGTGAGAACCGAACGATAGTTTCTGAAGAGTTATGTGTGCAGTGGTTTACTGTTTATAATAGCAAGATTTTTTTATATTATTACGATGATGATGATGAGAATTTCGCGATAGGGCGATGTGGGGTGAATGGCGGAAAAATTAAGGAACTTATGATGTATGATGCGGATATACCTTTTAAAGCGATATTATGTGACGATGCAATTGTTTTTTTTAAATTAGATGCAATTGATATCGTCTCATGGGCGGACACAGAGGTTAAAACATTATTGAGTATGGATTCTTTTGTGGATTACAATATAGCATATCTTGATGGACAAATACTCATTTCTGTAGAAGGGTATCAAATAGATGCAAATTATAATCACGTAAAATTAGATAAGGAGTGGAATGGTGTCTGGGTATTTAATTATTCGGAGTGGAAAAGTAAGCGAAATGATTATGAATTGAGTAAAATAGCAGAGAAACCTGTGAATAAGATGGTTATTAAAGATAATAAATTATATGATCAAAATGATGAAAAGATTGAAATTAAATAGACATGCGGTTCATGACCAATGCGGACGGTGATGACGTATGATAAGGAGACGGAGGAAGTCTATCTCAGGGCAAGGTACTATCAGCCGGCAGTGGGAAGATTTTTGACGAGGGATAGTTATACCGGAGAGAGTGATGAGCCGGAGAGCCTGCATCTGTATACGTATTGCGAGAACGATGGGATGTTGGGGCGGCAATTGTACCTTTTATTCCAGGCTCATATACAGCAAAGGCGGTTAAAGGTGGCGTTAAAATTGCTACAAAAATACGGAAGGTTGATAAAGTTGTAAATAGTGGCAAAGTTATTGTAAAATTTCAAAAAAATGCTAAAGCAAAAAAAATCAAAAATTTTAGTAAACTTATTAAGAACGGTAAAATCACGATTAAGGTGGCAAGCAAAGCATCTGATTTTAGAAAAGAGAATGTATAAAGCATTTAACAATAATGCAGTGAAGAAAAACAACATGCTTTCAATACCGCTTGGAAAAGGCAATTTACATTAGGAGCTTCCTGTATAATTTAAATATAGGAAGTTCACAAGAAGGAAGTTGATA
>CAMVIN010000009.1 GCA_947167565.1 uncultured Clostridia bacterium
TAAACATACCGAACAAAATCAGTGATGTGCCAACTGAATGTTTTTATCAATGTAGCAACCTATCAGAGATAGAGATACCATCAAATATAAAGATGATAGAATCTGGTGCGTTTTATAAATCAGGAATTAATAAATTGGTTATAGAGGGAGGAGAGACTGGAATAAAAGCCGGGGCATTTTCCTTGTGTCAAAGTTTGAAGAGTGTGGAATTGCCAGCAGATACAGAATATGTGGATAATAAGATAGCGTTTGACGGATGCCCTGTAGAAAAGGTGGTTTATACAAAAGGAAATACTGCAATTGTCACACCAAGTGTTGAGATGTCAGATGGAGGAATGCAAGTTTATAAAAATGTGGTATCAAATTGCAGTGAAACAATAAAAGAAATAGAATTTGGAGAAGGAATTATAGAGATAGGAGATGGTTTATTATATGGAAGTAGTAAATATAAGGAATTAGAGAGTATAAAATTGCCATCAACATTGAAACGGATTGGTGCTTATGCGTTGAGTTCAATAACACATGAAATAGGGATAAAATTACCTGATTCAATAGAGGAATTGGGGATGAGAACTTTTTGGTGTAGCAGTGGATTAACAAGTATAAACATACCGAACAAAATCAGTGATGTGCCAACTGAATGTTTTTATCAATGTAGTAGCTTATCGGAGATAGAGATACCATCAAATGTTAACAACATTAAAGACGACAGTTTCTATTATGTTGACCTAACAAAAGTGACAATATACGGTTTTGAGTCAACCTATGCAGAACAATATGCGAAAGAGAAAAATGCCAAATTCATACCTTTAATGAAACCGATGATAACCTTGGATGAAACTACAGTAACCAGAGGTTCAACTCTACAATTTTCGGCCCAAGTTTGCACGGAAATTGACGAATACACAGACAAGGTCGATTGGTCTATAAAAGGCGCAAAAAATGAAGCAACAACAATTTCCCAGGATGGACTCCTGACAGTTTCATCAAAGGAAAAAGCAAAAGAATTAACAGTATGCGCTTCATATGAAGGAAATGAAACTACGAAACAGATTTCCGTCGAAATACTGGAGTATAAAGTTTCATTTACAGGAGTTATCAATAAGATAGTAGAGACAAAAGATGGTACAATAGAAAGACCTGAGAAAGATGAAAAATCAGGTTATGAATATATTTATTATTTGGAAACAAAAGAAGAGAATAACCTTATTGAAACCACTGATTGGCCATTGGATATTTATTCAGACACAACAATTTTTGTTGAGAGAAATCTTGATGATATTGAACTGATTAAGGACTTGCCAAATGAAACTACTTTTACGTACGATGGGAAAGAACATAATGTGACCTTTGAAGTGAAACATGGGCTGGAAATAGAATATCAGTGGTACAAAGTGGATGAAAATGATAGTAGAGAGAAGATTGATGAAACTTCAAACACTTTGTCATGTAAGTATGTAAAAGACAGCGGATCTTACATTTGTGTGGCTCAAGTATCTGATGGGGATACAAACAAGATGATAGAATCTGAAAAATGCAGAATTGTTGTAAATCCGAAAGAAGTGGAAATAAAAGCAAAAGACCAGACAATTCAGTATTCGGATTTAATAAAAACAGATGATTCTGTGATTAAAGCGACAGGACTTGCGGAGAACGATTATCTATCGGATTTTAAACTGGAAGCAGATACAAGTGAGGTGGCAGACGCTGTAATTATATCACTTAGTAATGCCACGATTATATGTAATAAAACAGATGTGACAGAAAATTATAATATTACATATAAGAGTGGGATGCTGACCGTAAATAAGAAGCGATTAAATGTTCCGACGATAAAAGAGGGGCAGGTCAATATTGCCTATGATGGCAAAAAGCATTTGCCGGAGTACCTTGCAGACAACGATTATATTGAAATGAAATCGGAGGAAGCAGAGGAACCGGGAGAATACTATTTTACGGCCGTAATCAAAGATAAAGACCATTATTGCTGGGAAGATGGAACTACAGAAGATAAAAAGATTGCCTGGTATATATACAGTGTTAAAGTTACAAACGGAAAAAATGAAGAATATTATACGGATATCAATGATGCACTGACTGCTGTAAAAACTAATGACAAGGTAGAAGTATTGTGTGCTCAGACAATAAGTGGGAATTCCGATGACTCTCAGTCAAAAATTGAACTGCCGGATAAAGTATGCTTGACTGCAGAAAGTGACGTGGTTTTGACAGTAGATGAAAATATTTCTATATCCGGTGGAGAATATCAGATTGCTGTATTAAATAATGGAGTAATAGAAGAGGCAACAATATCTTCTAATGTTGAAAATAATGGTATGATTAAATCCGCTGATGTTACTGAAAATGGTAATGTCTCGGGTGGTGTGCTCAGTGGAAATGTGGATAATAAAGGCGTCATAGAAAATGTAACTGTTGACGATAAGGGTGTCATCAGTGGTGGCGTAGTAAAAGGTGATATTAATAATCTTGGAAAAATTATTGATGCGGATACCGATAATGCAAAAGTGAGTGGAAATTTACCGGAATCTACCGAGCGGGAACCAGTAGAAGAGTCTGATGATAAAGTAGAAGATTCGAAAGATACAATAAAAGAAACGCCAGAAAAAGAAGTTAAGGATACTGACAAAGGCCAGAAAGAAACTGCGGGTGAAACCACATCTGATAAATCGAATACTACAGAAAAAAATAATGGTGTTACAAAGCCTGGAAAAGTAAAGTCAGTAAAGGTTAAAAACAAGGCAAAGAAGAAAGTTGTTGTCTCTTGGAAGAAGATATCAAAAGCAAAAGGATATCAAATTCAATATGCATTAAATAAAAAAATGACAAAGAAAAAGAAAACAAAGACAATAGCAAAAAATTCAATTGTATTAAAGAAACTTAAGAAAAAGAAAGTTTATTATATCAGAGTCCGGGCGTATTCAATTGATGAGGAGGGGAACAAGAACTACGGTAAATGGAGCAGTGTGAAAAAAATCAAGGTCAAAAAATAGCCTTATTCAGGTATATAGAAAATAAAGGAGACTTGCTATGGCTTTTACAGTTAGTGTAGGAGAGGCGGATTTTTTGTCTCTTCGTAGGGAAAAGGCATATTATGTGGATAAAACCAAGATTATATATGAACTTGTACATGATACCAAAAACAAAGTATCACTTTTTACCAGACCAAGAAGGTTTGGGAAGACACTTATGATGAGTATGATGGAGAACTTTTTCAGTGTCAGAAAATCCAGTATGGATATTTTTGAAGGACTAGCTATTACTGAACATAAAGAGTTCTGTGAAGAGTGGATGAATCAGTATCCGGTATTGTTTGTTTCCTTTAAAGATGTGGAAGCAGAGGATTATGAGGTGGCATATGCAAAATTGATGAATGTGATTGCTGATGTTTGCAAATCTATTTCGGACTTGGTTCTAAAAGACTCGGTTGATAAAGATGATTTGGATGTGTTCGCAAAATTAAAGGCGCAAAAGGGAACGGCGAGTGATATTCAAAATTCGTTAAAAACCCTTATGCGTATTCTCTATACTGTATATGGAAAACAGGTTATTTTACTTATAGATGAGTATGATGTACCGTTGGCGAAGGCAAGTGAGAAAGATACGGTAAAGAATCTCTATTATTCTAAGATGCTTGATGTCATAAAAGGAATGATGAGTGCGGCGTTAAAGGATAATGTTTTTTTGAAATTTGCCGTTATTACGGGCTGTCTTAGAATTGCCAAAGAGAGTATCTTTACAGGAACAAACAATTTCTCGTCATTTTCAGTACTTGATGAAAGATTTGGCGGATATTTTGGCTTTTCCGAAGAAGAAGTGAATGCTATGCTTGAAGCTGCGGACAGAAAAGAAATTGCTGATACGATGCGTGAGTGGTATGATGGTTATGTATTTGGAAGCAATTATGTATATTGTCCATGGGATGTGATTAATTATCTATCAGCGGTAAAGTACAAGAGAACAGCGAAACCTAAGAATTATTGGAAGAATACCAGCCATAATGGAATTTTGATGACTTTCGTAAAACACACGGATTATGATGTGGCAGATAAGTTTGAAACATTGCTTAATGGTGGAACCATCATGCAGACGATAACGGATGAACTGACATATGATACTTTACATTCTTCTGAGGATAATTTATGGAGTGTTCTTTTAATGACCGGATATATCACAAAGGCAGAACCAGACGACGATGGGGAAACAGTTGCGCTTAAAATACCGAACAAAGAAATTTTTTCAATTTTTGAGGACACTGTCGTAAAATATTTTAGTGAATCGGTGAGTGATGGAACGATAAAAGAGTTGATGAACTGTTTATGGGAAAGCGATGAGGAAAATGCGACTGTGATTCTATCAAAACTTCTTTGGGAGACGATAAGTTATCATGATTATCATGAGGATTATTATCATGCTTTTCTTGCGGGCATTTTTGTTGGCAGGGGATATGGTGTTGAATCGAATAAGGAGAAGGGGCTTGGACGACCGGATATTGTGATTAAGGATAAAAAGAAACGTCGGGTTATTATCGTGGAAACTAAGATAGTTAAAAAGGAATCAGAACTCGAAAAAGGATGCGGCGATGCAATTAAGCAAATTATTTCAGAAAGATACGGAGAAGGCTTTAGTGGTTATGAGCAGATTTATTGTTACGGTGTGGCATTCTTTCGGAAAGAAGCAATGGTTAAAAAAATGAACTGATAATGGAGGACACTATGTTTTTGATAGCGGGACTGGGCAATCCGGGCATTGAGTACGCGGCGACGCGGCACAACATCGGATTTGACACAGTGACATATTTAAGTGACAAATACGACATTCCCATGCGGGGGAAGGAGAACAAGGCGGTTGTAGGAAAGGGATTGATTGGTGGACAGAAGGTTCTTCTTGCGCAGCCGCAGACATATATGAATAACAGTGGCGAGAGCATTCGCGCACTGGTTGACTTTTACAAACTGGATATCGAGGATATTATTATAATATATGATGACATCAGTCTGGATGTCGGTCAGATTCGTGTGCGCCCAAAGGGGAGTGCCGGAGGGCACAATGGGATTAAGAGCATTATATCACACCTTGGTACACAGGAGTTTGCGCGCGTCAAGATTGGTGTTGGGGCGCAGCCGGAGCACGGCGATTTGGTAAAATATGTACTGGGGCGCTTTTCCAAGGAAGAGGACGGCATGTTCCGGGATGTGTTTGCGCTAGCAGACGAGGCAATACTTGCCATTATGAATGAGGATGTGGCGAGCGCTATGAATAAGGTAAATGGTGTCAGAATCGAGAGACAGTAAAGTGTGAGACAGAAAGAGGTAAATTGTGGAGACGTTATTGGCCCCTTTGAGGGAACTGGATGAATATAACCAACTGAAGATTGCTGTAACAAAAGGGAATACACCGGTCAGTGTCACCGGGAGCATGGATGCCCAGAGATGCCATTTTATTTATGGCATGGAGGATATCTGTGATGTCCGTCTGATTGTGACACACAATGAGATTCGCGCCAAGGAAATCCTTGAGGACTACCGGATGTATGACCGGAATGTCATGTACTATCCGGCAAAGGATTTGATATTTTACAGTGCGGATGTACATGGTCAGGCGATTGTGAAAGAGCGCATGAAAGTTATCAAAGCCTTGGCGGAACATGAGCCGGTTACGATTGTTACAACGGTGGATGCAGGCATGGATTTTTGCCTGCCTTTTGAGCGTTATATGGAGAAGAGAATTTGTATCTCACCGGGAGATGTGCTGGATCTTACGGAACTTCAAAAGCGTCTTGCGGATATCGGCTATGAAAATGTGGCACAGGTGGAGAATGAGGGCGAGTTCTCTGTGAGGGGAGGGATTCTTGATGTATTTCCGCTGACGGAGGACAGTCCGTGCCGGATTGACTTCTGGGGCGATGAAGTGGACACGATACGGAGTATTGACGTGGAGAGTCAGCGCTCGGTAGAAGATTTGGAAAAAATCGAGATATATCCGTCTGCGGAGATTTTTATGACAAAAGATGAGGCACTTTCGGGAATGCACAAAATCAGGCAGGATATGGAAAAAGTGACTGCTGAATTAAAGACTCAGGGGAAAAAAGAAGAGGCTTCCAGACTTCGCCAAAACGTGGAATATTTCTTAGATACCTTCGAGGCATATCAGGGCATGGTGAGTATGGAGAGTTATGTGCTATATTTTACGAGGGATACGGTCTCCTTTTTTGATTATTTTGCCGGGCAGAAGGCAGTTGTTTTCTTAGATGAGCCAAACCGCTGTGTCGAGAAGGCAGAGGCGGTAGAGTATGAATTTCGGGAGAGTATGGCGGGAAGACTGGAGAAGGGATATATACTGCCGAAGCAGATGGACGTATTATATTCGGTTCCGCAGATTTTTGCGAAACTACAGAAACTTCCGCTGGTGCTGATGGCGACTCTTGACGGAACATGTAAAGACATACAAGTTAAGCGCAATTTTTATTTTCAGGTGCAGCCGTCTCCGTCGTATAATAACAATTTTTCCATGCTGGCAAAGGATATCGCTCGGTTCAAGAAGAAAAAATACCGGGTGCTGCTTCTCTCGGCATCGGAGACGAGGGGAAGAAGACTGTGCGAAGATTTGCTGGATTTTGAGGTAGAGGCATTTTACGACGGAAAAATGGAACATGAACTGAAGCCGGGTCAGGTCATGATAAGCCGTGGGAATGTCCGCCGGGGCTTTGAGTATTCGAATATAAACTTTATTGTTGTCACTGAAGGAGATATTTTTGGTGCAAGAGCAAAGAAGAAAAAGAAAAAAATAAAAAAATATGAAGGTGCGTCAATCCACAGTTTTCAGGATTTGAAAATCGGAGACTATGTAGTTCATGAGAATCATGGACTTGGCATCTACAAGGGGATTGAGAAAATTGAGCGCGAACATATAATTAAGGATTATCTGAAAATTGAGTATGCTGCCGGGAGCAATCTCTATGTGCCGGCGACATCGCTGGAGGTTCTGCAAAAATACGCCGGCGGTGAGGCAAAGGTGCCAAAACTGAATAAGCTGAATTCACCGGAGTGGAAGAAAACAAAGTCGCGCGTGCGTGGAGCAGTACAGGAAATTGCGAAAGATTTGGTTGAATTGTACGCGAAGAGACAGGCAAAACAGGGGCACTGTTTTGAGAAAGACACGGTGTGGCAGACAGAATTTGAAGAATTGTTTCCTTATGAGGAGACTGAGGATCAAAGGAAGGCAATCGAGGCAACGAAGGCCGACATGGAGAGCACCAAAATCATGGACCGTCTGATTTGCGGCGATGTGGGGTACGGCAAGACGGAAATAGCGATTCGTGCCGCGTTCAAAGCGGTGATGGATGGACGGCAGGTCGCTTTTTTAGTGCCGACGACGATTCTTGCCGTGCAGCACTACAATACATTTTCGCAGAGAATGAAGGACTTTGGTATAGATGTGGAACTTCTCTGCCGGCTGCGCACTCCGGCAGAACAGCGAAAGACGATGGATGGTCTGAGAAAGGGAAGTGTGGACATTGTCATCGGCACACACCGCCTGCTCAGCAAGGATATATCCTACAAAAATCTTGGACTGCTGATTGTGGATGAGGAACAGCGATTTGGGGTAAAACACAAAGAAAAGTTAAAAAAAATAAAAAATGATATTGATGTACTCACACTGACGGCAACGCCGATTCCGCGAACGCTCCACATGAGTCTTGTGGGAATTCGGGACATGAGTGTGTTGGAAGAACCACCGGTAGACCGCATGCCAATTCAGACGTTTGTACTGGAGAGAAATGCTGAGATTGTCAGAGAGGCAATTCTCCGTGAGGTCAGCAGGGGCGGTCAGGTCTATTATGTGTACAATCGTGTCGGCAATATGGACATTATGGCAAATGAGGTGGCGAAACTCGTGCCGGAGGCAGTGGTTGCCTATGCCCATGGACAGATGAAAGAGCGGGAACTGGAGGACACCATGTTCCGCTTTGTAGAGGGAGAGATTGATGTTCTGGTTGCGACAACGATTGTGGAGACCGGTCTTGATATCCCAAATGTCAACACGATTATTATTGAAGATGCAGACCGCCTTGGACTGTCGCAGCTCTATCAGTTGCGTGGACGTGTTGGACGGAGTAATCGGACGGCTTATGCATTTCTCATGTACAAACGCGATAAGATTCTTAAGGAGGTTGCGGAGAAAAGGCTGGCGGCGATTCGCGAGTTTACAGATCTTGGTTCGGGATTTAAGATTTCTATGAGGGATTTAGAAATCCGCGGGGCGGGAAATTTACTTGGTTCTATGCAGCATGGGCACATGGAGGCAGTCGGTTATGATCTCTACTGTAAAATGCTCAACGAAGCAGTAAAACGGCTAAAAGGCGAGAGCGTTCAGGACGAAGATTTTGCGACAAGTATTGAGATAAAGGTTGACGCATTTATTCCGGTCAGTTATATTAAGAATGAGCTGCAAAAATTAGATATCTACAAGAGAATTGCAGAAATTGAGACAGAAGAAGAGAAAAGTGATATGATAGATGAACTGGTGGATCGTTTTGGCGAACCGCCGAAAAGTGTTATGAATCTTCTGGCGATTGCACTTCTCAAAGCAAAGGCACATCGAGCATACATTACGGAGATTAACGGTCAGGGGGATACGCTGAAGATTACCATGTATCCGCAGGCGAAGATTAATCCGCTGGGGATTCCGCCTCTGATTGAGAAGATGAACAGGAAACTTCGATTTGTTACGACCGGAACTCCTCATTTTTTGTATTCAATTGGCTCGGGAACACGTGCGGTTACAGGTGGAACAGCAGAACAAGGAAATCTGTTGGATGTGGCTGACGGGATTGTGGATGAGATTTTGCAGTTGACAAAAGAAGATATTCATGAGGAGAGTTTGTAAGGAGGAAAATCAAGTGAGAAATAAATTGTTGACAGGTTTGCTATGCCTGAGTATGGTGTTCGGGCTCTGTGCCTGTGGAAGTACCAGTGAGAAGGTTGAGGAAACTACGACATCAAAAGAGAGTGCTGCATCGGTAGAGAATGGTTCGCTTTCGGCAGAGTCGGCAGTTGTGTCAGTGGGCAAGACAACGGTGTCCTATGATGAATATCGCGTATACAACTATTTGATGAAGAATCAGTACCGGGATATTTTTGATGACAGTGTGTGGGATTATGCAGGGAACGATATGGAAGACAGCATTGGACAGGAAGCGGTTATGGATGTTGTTCGGCTGATTATACAAGTGAAGGTTATTTGTAAGGCGGCTGCCACACAGGGGGTTGAATTAGCTGCCGATGAAAAAGAAGAGGCAGACCACAGTGCGACAGAATATTGTGAGGGGATTTCAGATGAGGAAAAAACACAAAACGGTATTTCACAGAATGTGATGAGCCGGATTTTTGAAGAGAATAAACTGGCAGACAAAATGTATCGTGTTGTGACCGGAAAGGTAGATGTCAATGTGACAAAAGACCAGTCAAAAGCGGTTCGCCTGCAGTTGATTTATCTGAAGGCAGGAGCGGATGACAAAGAGGCTGTGAGAGCAAATGCGCAGGCTCTTTTAGAGCAGGCCAAAGCGTTACAGGGAAATTTTTATAATTTTGCAAGTGAGAACACACAGGCAGATGAGGTAGAGAGTCTTGTCGGGCAGATGGATAGCCGGGAGAATCTTGTGGCAAATACAATAGGATTAAAGCAGGGAACGTTGTCCGGTGTAATTGAAGAGAGTGATGGCTTTTATATTGCGTATTGTGTTGAGGCGGCAGGCAATTCACTTGCGAAAGAATACAAGAATCAAGTGATTGAGGAACGTCAGACAAAGGCATTTCAAGAATCCTATGCTGAATGGGCGAAGAATTACAGTGTGCGCGTCAGCAAATCGCTTTTAGTAGGAGAATGATGGAACGAATAACAACTGCTTGGTTTTGTGGTTTGGAGGTTGTTTATGAGAAACAGTGGAATTTTATTACCGGTCACCAGTCTTCCTTCCCGATACGGGATTGGATGTTTTGATGAGTGCGCTTATGAATTTGTAGACCGGCTTGAGAAAGCGGGGCAGACCTGCTGGCAGATTTTACCGATGGGGCCTACGGGGTATGGGGATTCACCCTATCAGTCGTTTTCTTCTTTTGCGGGAAATCCGTACTTTATTTCACCGGCTGAGCTTGTAAAGAAGGGGTGGCTGACGGAGGCAGATTGTGATCAATCTGCGGAGGGGACGAGAGAAGATTACGTGCAGTATGATGTGATTTATAAAAATCGATTTGCACTTTTGCGTAAGGCGTTTGCGGCGAGCGGAATTGAGACGGATGCGTCCTATAATGACTTTGTTCTGGAAAATGGGGACTGGCTTCCTGACTATGCGCTTTTTATGGCGATAAAGGACAGTAAGGGGGGGCAGAGTTACCTTGAGTGGGAGGAGAGTATTCGTCTGCGTGAGCCGGAGGCTCTTGTGTCTTATAAGAATCGATTAATGGATGATGTGAATTTTTATCAGTTTTTGCAATATGAATTCTCTTGTGAATGGAAGGCGCTCAAAGAGTATGCCAATGAAAAGGGGATTAAGATTATTGGGGACATCCCGATTTACGTGGCGCCGGACAGTGCAGACACCTGGGCGCATCCGGAACTCTTTCAGTTGAAGAAAAATGGTACGCCAATCGGTGTTGCGGGATGCCCGCCGGATGCCTTTTCGGAGACAGGGCAGCTTTGGGGGAATCCTCTCTATAACTGGGAGGCGCACCGAAAGAGCGATTATGCATGGTGGATTTCGCGAATTCGACAGTGCTTTTTGTGGTATGACATGGTTCGCATTGATCATTTTCGTGGATTTGACGAATATTATGCCATTCCTTATGGGGACAAGACAGCAGAGAATGGCAAGTGGGAAAAAGGACCGGGCATGGAACTTTTTGCTGCACTAAAAAATGAATTGGGTGAGTTGCCGATTATTGCGGAGGATCTTGGCTTTTTGACGGAGAGCGTACGCGAATTGCTCCGGGATTCAGGATTTCCCGGTATGAAGGTTTTACAATTTGCATTTGACTCACGTGAGGACAGCGATTACCTTCCGTATCGCTATGACAAAAATTCCGTAGTTTATACAGGGACGCATGATAACACGACAACATTTAGCTGGTGGGATGAGCTGGAAGCAGAGGATAAATCAGTGGCACTCCGTTATATGAACAGTGGACGTTTCACCTCAAAGAAAAAATTGACATGGCAGCTCATCTGTCTTGCTATGGGGAGCGTGTCAGATTTGTGCGTGATTCCGTTACAGGATTATTTGTGTCTGACAAATAAAGCGAGGATGAATACTCCGTCTACCCTTGGATTTAACTGGCAGTGGCGGATGGAACGGGGGGCGCTTACGGACAAATTGTGCGAGAAGATTTATAAGATGACAAAGTTGTATGGACGATTGGGGAAATAATGCCGATATATAAAGTAGGAGAGTATCATGCAAGGAGGCGTTACAAATGGAGAAAAGGTATTTAGTGGAATATAATTATATGCTGCTTGCAAATCAGCACATTTCATATAGGGGAAGACTTGTTGGGGGAGTGAGCGTGAGTGTGCGTTTTCACAAATTAAATAAATCCGGTCAGGAAGTGTATTTGGAAATTCCGCCGATTACAAAGAAGGGCATGCTGCCGATTGATCCGGGGTTGAGTGATTTTCTTCGAGTGTCCGTGAGCAAAGAGGACGGAATTCTTTTGGTGCCGAATGTAGAAAAACTGTATAAGCACTATATGTCAACCGGGGAGAGAATCTGTTACCGGGTAGTCAAATATTGGATTGAGTATGAGAATCCGGACAATGAAAATTATGCCTCGGATGCAGTCACAAAAGAGGAATTTGATTCTTTTGTTATGAATCACTTTGACCGGTTTGATATTTTTGATAATGATAAAGCTCAGTGTGTTGCCTACGATATTACCTACATAAAGGATCCTTATGTTAAGGAGCGGTATTTTGTTGGCTGGGATATCAAAGGAAATCCTGCGATTGTTAATGATGCAAAAGAGTTGAGTAAATTTTACAGCAATGCGCGTTCGCGAGCGGATGCTGAGAAGCGATTGTCGGAATTGAGGATACAGATGAAGCAGTATCGGACAGCAACTTCAAATTTAAAAAATAAGCGATAAAAAGAGCTGTAGGCGTTTTGCCTGCAGCTCTTTCTTTTAAATCTCGTTTTAGGTCACACTTTATAAGATTATTCCAGCGTGTAATTTTGAAGATCTGAATTAATCGCATCGGAGTATTGATTCAGGTTTTCTGAAATATTGGAAATGCTATCCGTCTCGGCGGATATTTTGTTGCTCTCGGTCACAATCATGTTACTGAGATTTAATATTTCATTGATGGTTGATGCCTGTTCCTGTGTCGTGGCTGCATTATCGGAAGCGACATCATTGATTTTTCCAATGCCGTTAGCGATTTCTACAATGCCGTCGGTTGCCTTTTTGACATCGGAACAGATGGAATCAAAAGATTTGTTGGCACTCTCTACGCCGGACATACATGCTTCCATATCGGTAATACAGATATCAGCTTTGCGGTTGATATCTTCGATGTTTTTTGTGATACTGCCAATCAGCATGCGAATTGTCTCGGTGGCTTCCGATGACTGGCCTGCCAGCGTTCCTACTTCCGATGCAACTACGGCAAATCCCTTCCCCATTTCACCGGCTCTTGCTGCCTCGATGGAGGCATTGAGTGACAACAGATTTGTCTGCTCGGAAATAGCGTTAATAGCTTCGGTAATACCAGTGATTTCTTCGACAGTCTTTCCTGTGGCATGAATGATTTCAGTGAGGTCACGGATCGTATCGTTCAGGGTGGAAACATTCTTTGTCATATTCTGCATTTCCGATTTTCCTGTTGTGGAGGAGTCCATGGTCTCGGCGCACAAATCTTTGACGTCTTCCGCGTTCTGCGACAACTGGTTAGCGGTTGAGGCGAGATCAGTGGCGGCCCGGGCAATCTCATCAATCGAGTCATTCATGGCACGAAGGATATTGTTGAGATTCTCTATAGAATCCCCCTGTGACTGGTTAGAAGAGGAAAGCGTGTGAGATATATCAAAGCACTCTCCCGCACTATTGTTCATATCATTTGAAATATGCGACAATTTCAATAACATATTTCGCATGTTGGAAATATAATCATTAAGATTTTCGCTGAGCGTAGTAATCTCATTATTTCCTTCCGGAACAAGAGCGACAGTAAAATCTCCCTTGCTAATATCGGTAAGTCTGTCGGATACAGTAGTTACCGGATTGATGAATTTGGAAATAATCAGGTAAAGTGCCACGGCGAGCAGTATAAGTGAGACAAGAGCGATGATAAAAATCGTGGTTACTGTCTTCATAATACTGTTACTTACAAAGGAATATGGAACAGCAGATGCCACAATCCAAGAAGTTCCCTCGATATCTGTCGCCGAATACATCATTCTTCCTTTGGAAGTTTTAGCAATCTGCACTTTATCAGCGGTGATGGAATTTTCTGTATTCAGAGAATCCAGTACACTGTTTAGTCCCTGCATAACGGGATCTTTGCATTCTTCGGTTGTTTGACCGGCTAAGTCTGCTACACTGCTCACAAGAATATCTTTTGTGTCTTTGTTAATGATATAAAATGTAGTATCCTTAGAACTGGACTGGAACTGGCTCATTTTTTCTGCTACTTTATCAAAGTTGATATCACTGCTCAGAACAACTTTATCCCTCAGCATGATAGAACAAGCAAGACAGGTTTTACCTGTAGAAGCGTCAAGATACGGTTCTGATGTGTAAATCTCACCATTTTTCTCCAGTGCTCCTATGTACCATGCTCTGTCCGTAAAGACAAAGGTGTCATCCGGAACCCAGCCGGAGCCGTCCAGAAACTTAGAGGTGTCACCGTATGCAATATAGATATCCTGAGAATCAGGATCCGACTCAGTGAGCTTTAAGAGCATAGAGAGAGCATCGTTGTAAGATAATTCCGGCGTACTCTTCCAGACATCAGCAGTCTGCTTTACTCTGCCCTCAACGCTGCTCCACCAGTTGTATACCTCGTTGGAATAGGATACAGATTCTTTCCCCAGAACAGACTTTGTAAGTTCAAGTATTTTGTCGGACTGCATTTTGATACTTACAATGGTAATGATGGCAAGAATGACTGCGACAAATATAACGATTTCTGTCAGAAGAAGTTTTTTTAATGATTTTCTCTTTTTGTTAGCCATAGGATACCTCTCTTTCACATTGATGTACCTTAATTTTACAACTTTCCGAATTATCTGTCAATAAAGACAGGCGTTGACTAATTACTTATTTCAGTATAATATTATGAAAGAAAAGGGATAAAAAGAGGTGCTGTTTTTGAAGATTGTGATCAGGAGGATTTATGGGTTTTTTAGAAGTGGTAATTCTGGGAATCGGTCTTGCTATGGATGCTTTTGCTGTGTCTATCTGCAAGGGGCTTTCTATGAATAAGGTTAAGTGGAAAAATGTACTGATTATTGCTCTGTATTTTGGGGCGTTTCAGGCGTTCATGCCGATGCTTGGATACTTTTTGGGAACCTCATTCAGTAGTTTTGTGAAGGCAATTGACCACTGGATTGCATTTTGCCTGCTCACGATTATTGGCGGAAATATGATCCGGGAGTGGAAAGACAGGGATGACGACAAAAAAACAGATGAAGTGGGATTTCGAACGATGCTTCCGCTGGCGGTAGCTACCAGCATTGACGCACTGGCAGTGGGGATTACGCTGGCGTTCCTGGGAGAAAATGTTTTTTGGGATGGAGCAATCATTGGGGGTGTGACGTTCTTTATTTCGGGCATGGGGGTTCTGCTCGGAAAAAAATTTGGTGATCGTTTTCAAAATACAGCGAAATTGTTGGGGGGGATTGTTCTGATTCTGATTGGTGTGAAAATCTTACTGGAACATCTGGGTATCTGGAAATAGTTTCATTCTACTATAAGTAAGGAGTGTTGGTATTCGTTCAGTCGATGCTCGCTATATTTCCGGCACCACACCTGACGGTACAAATCTGCGGCAAAAATGTCCTGTGAGAGCAGTGCATTTTCTTCTCTGCCGAGTTTTTTTGAGTCGGTGGCCAGACGTGATAAAATGGTAAAGCCTTCTTTTGCAGAATGTGACAGAAGAGAAGATGTGCCTTTTTTCATGCCGAGAAGTCTGAGGTATGGCATGGAATTTTCACTGGTGAAGGTGCCGTCGCAGTCTCTGGTGATTCCCAGCATGCACTGCAGAATTCCGCGACGGATTCGCCCTTCGGTAAATGCTCTGGTCCGGCAGTCTTCTATATATTCTGTCGCAGTGGTAAAATCATTAAGCCGGCTGTTCATCCGGTTTGCCAGTTTTTCCGGGATATCTTTATATTTTTTCAAATCTTTCGAGGATAAGAGAGCATAGCCAATCACAGAGGAAAAATCATCAAGACACAGGTGAGGAATGCTGCTTGTCATGATTTCTTTTCGAAGTGCAGTCGCTGAGGGAAATACGGAATGTTTGCTTTCCGTGGCATGATACGCCATTCCTTCTCGCTGAATTGTGTGAGGGATAAGTGTGGAGCAGGTCTTCTTCAGGGCAAGACAGTACTCAATGCCGAGAATGTTGTTCGGCTCGTGCAGAAGAGCTGACAGATTTTCTTTCTCCCCATTGTCCGCAGAAAAATCCCATGTGTCCTCCAGTGCTTTCGCCCTCGCATGTGGGTAGGAAAGACCGGCGGATAGATATTTTGTGAGAGCCGTATGGAATGAATCGCTTTCCTTATATAATTCTCCGGCAACTCTTTGAAGGGCAGACAGATTCCCGCACTCACTGCCAAAGCAGAGGTCGGTCACAAACCCGAGAGCATTTAGAGCCATCACGCCGCCCAGCGCAAAATCTCCGGCACTGGAAATGCCAAAGCGAACAGGAAGTTCAAAGACCAAATCCGCACCGCCGTCTAAAACAGCTCGGGCGCGGGTGTATTTGTCAAAAATAGCGGGTTCTCCGCGCTGTACAAAATCGCCGTTTAGGATAACGACGGCATAAGTTGCGCCCGTGATTTCTTTTGCTCTCTGAATCAGATAGGCGTGCCCCTCGTGAAAGGGATTGCACTCCGCGATAATTCCCACTACTCGCATAGATACCTCATTTCTAAGTCAATAACAGTTACCAGTTTTGTTGTTATTATAATGTAAGAAAAGGGAGAGCGCAAGTTTTTGAAAAAAATAAAAAAATAAAACTTAATTGACTCCTCGTTCGTCTTATACATAATAGTTTTTTTATTGTAATTATTTGGGAAGTGTGTTAGGATGAAGATGTATAGTCAGGATAATCAACCGATCGATATGAAATAGAAATACCGACAAGAAAGAAGTGGTTTTCCGTGAAAAAGAAAAAGTTACTGATTGTAATTGGTATCGTATTTTTGATTGTATGTGCTGGATTAGGAGCAGTCTTATTGTATTTTAAGCCTCAGGTGACACATGGCGAGTTTTCCTTTACACTGAATTATGAAATTAACGGTGAGGAGAAAGTGTTAGAGGATACAATTATATGTGATTATGATGGAATTGACATAGATGAGGGAAGGGGAATATTTCGCAAATGGAAAGCGGCTTTAGGAAAAGGCGGCAGCCAAATAGTACTATGGAAGGACGAGGATGATAATGGAGTAAAACAAGAGATCTATTATAACTATGCGCCTCCGGGATATTATATGGGGGATCCGGAGTATAGTGAGAGAAATAAATATAATGCCTCAGATGTTGTTTTGAAAAAGACTTATCCTGATTCGACAGAAGAATTGTTTGTTGATGAAGAAGAGCTTCTTGATGAATATCATATAAAAATAATTAGTTGGGACTGTGAACAGCCGATAAAATAAGGGAGTGTGTGTTTGCAATGAATTACGATATAGAGAAAAAATTTGCGGGAAATTTTATACAAAAAAGGTGGCAGGATAGGCTTATTTATGAACTTTCCAAAGAGAAAAAAAGAAAGACGGCTCTAAGTAGATTTTGTCATAATGCTGAAAATTATATTAAGAAAGATACTATAATATATAAAGGGTGTAATTTAGATGATATTTTTAATATAATAGCAGTTAAAACAGGGGAAGGGTGCTACATTATATCGTGGGATAAAGATGATGGATTATGTGTGAATCTCAGACAAGCCCTCGATAAAATTGACAATGCGGGCTTGTCAATGATTTTAATTTTTTCAGATTATTCAATTATTATTACTGAGCGGGAACATGGAGATACACTGAAATACTTACTTAAAAGGAAGGGAAAAGAGATGTAATCTTGATGGCAGCAATGATAAAAGACTATGAGGCGCTGGCTTGGAGAGGAATGTATCAGGTTTGAATGAAAAGAAGAGAAAGAATGTGAATAAAGGAAAGGAGTTATTATGAGTTTGTTTGGAAAAGTTGAACATAGAAAAATAGAATTACCGTTTTATTACATAAGAGAAGAAGAGGATATTAAAGCAGGAGCCATTAGTATTGAGGCATGGGGGATAATAGATGGAAAAACTAAATACTTTTATGTACTCATGGAATTATCCGATAGTGTTATGTATAATAATGGTGATTATGAGGAAATGCTGAAGATTTTGGAGGAAAATGTGGATAGAAGAGTTGTTTTGGACTTGAAGTATAAAAAGGGAAAATTAAAAGATTTTAGAATAGATAAAGAATCATTAGTGCGCAATCTAAATGATTCAAGGTTTGGTAAGATAGATATTCTGGGCTGGGGGATTAATGACAAAAGCCAGAGAATATTATAGATGTCATTGGCTTTTCAATTGAAATTGGCGAGAATAAGAAAATAGCAATAGTTAATGAACATATTTGCTATTCGGATATAGATTTAGACGAGTATATTAATAGAGTTAAATCAAGAATAGAACTGAGAATTCCAGATAAATATTTAATTGAATGTGGATGGAAGTAGAAATGAGATCTATTATAACGGAACAAAAAACATTATCATTAGCAGAAAAATGGGAAATAGATGTTCAGGCGTATAGGGCCGGCGCATCAGCAAGGACATCATCGCCTCAATGCCAAAAATGTAAATATAATATTTTTGGCAATGCTATAAATTGTGAAAAATATAAAGATAAAAGAAAACCGAATCACATAATATTTTGCGAGAAGGAATGCATCTATTTTGAAAGTAATCAAAGAATTGAATTTGATACTACTATCAAGGAGAAAGATTCACTGTATGGTGGGATTTTAGGATTTTGTATTGGAGATATGCTAGGAGTTCCTGTTGAATTTACAAGCAGAGCTGAAAGAAATATAGACCCGGTTAAGGAACTACGAGCATATGGTACATATCATCAAGGGTTTGGTGTTTGGTCAGATGATTCATCTTTGATGATAGCATTAATAGCAGTTTTAATTAAGGGCTATTCTCTCGATCTTTTATCGGAATATTTTGTTAAATATTATAAAGAGGGGCTTTTTACACCAAATGGAGTCATGTTTGACATCGGTAACTCAACCAGACTTGCTATTGAAAATATTGTGAAAGGTGTTTCACCAATGATGTGTGGCGGGGCTACAGAGAGAGATAATGGGAACGGCTCATTAATGAGAATTCTGCCGATAGCTTTCTTGAACATTAGTGATAAAGACCAAAAAAAGATGGTTGAAGAAGTGTCTTCAATAACTCATAGACACAAGCGATCGTTATTAGCGGGTATAATATATGTAAATTTTGTTTCAAATTTGTTTAAAGGTTATGAGAAAGATGGAGCATATGAAAGGACAATAGAGTTTGTTAATAAAGAATGTAAGAATGAATATTTAACAGAATGGTCTTATTTTAGAAGAGTGTTAGAAAAAACAATTATTAATGAAAAGGTTGATAGAATAAATTCAACAGGATATGTTATAGATACTCTTGAAGCAGTGTTTTGGCTGATATTTAATGGTCATTCATATGAAGAAATTGTACTAAACGCTGTAAACTTAGGTGATGATACAGATACGATCGCTGCTCTTGCAGGAGGATGTGCAGGTGTAATTTATGGCCTTTCGTCAATTAATGACAGATGGATACAAAACGTTGCAAAATTAAATGAAATAAAACAGTTAATAGATGAATTTCGGTCAGTAATATAGGATTGAGAAAAATAAAGGAGCTTAGAGATGGAATTATATGATGAAGGGATCAAATTGACAAGAGAAGATATGAATGAATTTAGTAAAATGATGAATATTATATTTCCAGAAAAATATGTTGAATTTCTATTGAACAGTAATGGGGGAACTCCAGAGGAAGACTTAGTTTTTGATTTTATAGACGATGCATCAAATAAAAGAATAAGTACAGACATTAGAGAATTTTTTGTCTTTTATAAAAATGATGAATCATCATACGATGATATAGTAAAAGTAAATAAAAAGATGAAGTCTGAAAAGTTGATATCAGACGAATACTTTGTTTTTGCAGATGATTCAGCAGGAAATCCTATATGTATGAAAACAGCGGGAAGTGATGTGGGAAGTATATACTTTTGCGATCATGAATTAGAGGATGCCGATGAAGGATATTTGCTGATGAGCAGAGTGGCGGATTCTTTCAGTGGATTTATAGAATCGTTGTATGTATTAGGATAAAGGGGGATTCTATGCAGAAAAAAAGGATTGTGTGATAGGGCGATGTGATCTGGATGGCGGAAAAATTAAGAAACTTATGATATATGATGCGAGTATACCTTTTGAGGCGACATTATGTGATGATGCAATTGTATGAAATAGAAATACTGACAAGAAAGAAGTGGTTCTCAATGAAAAAGTTACTGATTGTAATTGGTATCGTATTTTTGATTGTGTGTGCAGGATTTGGAGCAGTCTTATTGTATTATTTTAACTATGAATCTGTTGCGTTAAACAAGAGCAGATTATATCCTTATATTAATAAAATGAAAGCGGACACCTTTTTAGAGAAAAACAACAATCCGGAATCCTGCTATCAGATAGTTGATGGAACTATATATTTAATGGAACAAGGAGATTTGTATAAAGCACATATAGGGGATGACCGGATGAACAGAGTCATTTCTTATGTTCGCTCGTTTGTTGTGACAGAAGAATTTATTTTTTACTGTACTGAGATTGCAGGGTCTGGAAATTCATTGCATAAATGTAATCTTGATGGAAGCAATGATAAAATGCTACACAAAAATGTTGATGCATGTACTATATTGGACGAAAACACATTGCTTTTATCAGGTCATATTGAGCAGTGGACTCTGTTGAGTTACGCTTTGAAAAATGACCGGTTTGAGGAAATTGAAATTAACGGCAATGCGAGCCCTAAGAAAACATGTTTTCATGATAACTTGGCTGTTTATGCGGACACATATGACATTAGTACAGTTGATACAGATTCAGGCGAAGTGAAAGAATTGTGGTCCTTGTACGATGACTATGAGGCATTGGCGGAAGTAACTTGTTTATACATACATAATGATAAGATCTATTTCGGAGTAAGAGCGAGAAAGAAAAAAGCAGATTCTGTGACTGGGTTATGGAGCATGGATTTAGATGGGAAAAATCAGGAACAGTTAACAAGGAAACAAGTAAATGAAATATGTTTTATTGGAGAGGAATGTGTCAGGTTTGAATGAAAAGAGAGGTATACAGATGGATTACTATTTACGCTTCAGATGCGGGAGGCATTTGTAAAAAAAATATAGGAAATCACAAACATTTGACAAACCTCGATTCAAGGAGTATCATATAACGTAGCGCAATAGAACAAAGAATACATATTCTTTGGAAATTATGGATAAAAGAAAGAAGGAATAAGGATGGAAAAGCAGAATTTGGATTGGTCCAATCTTGGTTTCGCATATCATGATACGACAGAGAGATATGTGTCAAATTACAAAGATGGCAAATGGGATGACGGTGTTATGACAAAGGATGCCAGTGTTGTCATCAATGAGTGTGCCGGCGTATTGCAGTACTCGCAGTCATGCTTTGAGGGATTGAAAGCTTACACGACAGAGGATGGCAGAATTGTAACATTTCGTCCGGATTTGAATGCACAGCGTATGATCGATACAACAAAGAGATTGGAGATGCCGTCATTTCCGGCAGAGCGCTTTGTAGAAGCAGTTGATAAAGTAGTAAAGGCCAATGCAGATTTTGTACCTCCGTATGGCTCGGGGGCTACTCTGTACATTCGTCCATATATGTTCGCCAGTGGTCCGGTTATCGGTGTGAAGCCGGCTGAAGAGTACCAGTTCCGTGTGTTCTGTACTCCGGTAGGACCATATTTCAAGGGCGGCGCAAAGCCGATTACGATTCGTGTCTGCGATTTTGACCGTGCAGCTCCTCACGGAACCGGTCACATCAAGGCAGGACTCAATTATGCGATGAGTCTTCACGCCATTGTAGATGCACATGCACAGGGATACGATGAAAATATGTATCTTGATGCTGCGACTCGCACAAAAGTAGAGGAGACAGGCGGCGCAAACTTTATTTTTATCACGAAGGATAATAAACTTGTGACTCCGAAGTCAGCGAGCATTCTTCCTTCTATCACAAGACGTTCTATCATGGTTGTGGCAGAGAAATATCTTGGTATGACAGTGGAACACCGGGAAGTACTCTTTGATGAAGTGAAAGATTTTGCCGAGTGTGGTCTCTGTGGAACCGCAGCAGTGATTTCTCCGGTAGGAAAGATTGACGATCACGGCAAAGAAATTCTGTTCCCAAGCGGAATGGAGGAAATGGGACCGGTGACAAAGAAATTATATGATACATTGACAGGAATCCAGATGGGTCATATCGAGGCACCGGAAGGATGGATACACGAAGTAAAATAACCCCCTAACAGAGAGGATTAATTTATGTCAGTTTGGAATGTTATAAGTCTGATCGGCGGACTCGCCATGTTTATTTTTGGCATGAATCTGATGAGCGACGGATTGAAACTGGTAGCCGGATCTTATTTAAAAAAAGTATTAGAGAAACTTACCCAGAACCGTGTGATTGCTATGTGCGTTGGTGCGGGACTCACAGCGCTTATTCAGAGTTCCAATGCCATGTGCGTTATGGTGGTTGGTTTTGTCAATGCCGGTATGATGGAATTGGAGCGTTCCGTTGGTATTTTGATGGGTGCCAAGATTGGAACGACGATTACCGGTCAGTTGATTGCTTTTAATATATCACAGATAGCACCGATTATTGCTTTTGTGGGTGTGGCAATCACAATGTTTGTAAAAAAACAAAAGGCTAAGAATGTCGGCATGATTATAGCCAGTCTCGGAGTTTTGTTTATCGGATTAGGAACGATGAGCGATGCGATGAAGCCGTTGGCGAATGAGGCATGGTTCCAGTCTATCTTACAACGTTTTTCTAACCCACTGCTTGGTGTATTGGTCGGTATGGTATTTACCATCGTTATTCAGAGTGCGTCGGCATCGGTGGGTGTCTTGCAGATGATGGCACTCAGTGGTGTTATGGGATTTCAGCAGGCATTTTATATTATGCTTGGAATGAATATTGGAGCCAGTGTGGCACCGGTACTCGCTTCTTTGAATGCGAGTAAGGATGCTAAACGCGTGGCAATGATTGTTGTGTTGTTTGAGAGCATCGGCATGGCTTTATTCCTTGTTGTGACGCAGATTTTCCCGCAGACGCTGGATTTGATTGCGGGGACTTCGCCGGATAACCCAAGCCGTCAGATTGCCAATGCCAATACAATTTTTGAATGTATGACAGTTATTATTCTTTTGCCATGTGCTAAATATCTTGTCAAGATGGCGAAGTGGCTGATTCCGGGTTCGGATGAGAAGGATAGCATGACGCTCCATTATATTGATGATTCCGGATACCAGTCCGGTACGGTTCTGATTGGTCAGATTGATCAGGAAGTAGGGCGTATGTATCAATTGGTTCATGATAATATTGAGGCTTCAACAAAAGTATATTTTGATACAGAGTTCAAGTTGGATGAAGAGAAATTCAATGATAATGAAGCGGTCGTGGACATGCTGAACAAAGAGATTACTTCGGCACTCATTCGTACCAGTGAGTTGGATATCACTCCGCAGGAAGCGAAATATGTCAGTGCGCTGTATCATATTGTGACGGATCTTGAGCGAATTGGGGACCATGCGGAAAACGTATTGGGTTATGCGCTTCAGATGAAGCAGAATAACCAGAATTTTTCCAAAAAGGCGGTTAAAGAGATAAAAGAGTTGTCGGATACGGTATATGAGATTTTTGATCAGACTTTTGAACACTTCAAGGAACCGAGCAAAGACTATTATGTTTTGATTTATAACCTTGAGGATCAGATTGACAATTTGGTGGATAAGATGCGAAATACCAATATTAAGCGTCTGAGTAAAGGAAAATGTGAAGTGACGCAGGGCTCTTACTTCAATGAGATTCTTGTGGATTTGGAGCGTGTGGGTGACCATTGCCTGAATATTGCGAAAGCGGTAAGGCGATATCCGGTTAGAAATTAGTGAATGGAAACGGGAAGGAGTATACCGGATGATGAATCAAATAAAAGTTATAAGAAAAACGTTTGTTGGTGTGGTTGCTGCTGTTCTCTTAATGGGAACAGTGGTAATTGCTACACCGACAGACGTTTTTGCTAAGTCTAAAGTCAAAGTAAAGAGTATTGTTGTGACGTCGCTGTCAGGAAAGACTGTCTATGTTGCCAAGGGAAAAAAAGTGCCGCTGACCACAACGGTGAAAGTTACTCCCAATAAAGAAGCAAATAGGGCGGTTACGTACCGAAGCTCGAACCGGAGGATTGCCTACGTGACATCTTCGGGAAAAGTGAAAGGGAAAAAGGCGGGTAAGACGACGATTACTGTAAGTTCTCTGAAAAATCCAAAGAAAAAGAAAAAAATAAAAGTTGTAGTTAAGAAAAAATCGATTAAGAAAATAACTTTTAAAAAGAAAATATTCAGCCTGGCGCCGGGGAAGAGTATGTCCCTGAAGGCGACAATTTCACCGTCCAAAAATGTCAGTAAAATTCTCCGGTGGTCATCGGCAAATAAAAAGATTGTCTCTGTTTCCGCCAAGGGCGTTGTGACGGCAAAGAAAGCCGGCAGTGCCACAATTACCGTGAAGGCGACGGATGGAAGCGGTAAGTCTGCCTCCTGCCGGGTGGAGGTCTCAGAGGCTGCCGGACAGAAGCAGGAAACGACATCTGAGGACAAGACAGGAGAGACGCAGGAAAAAGAATTGCCGGCTTCATTTGCAGAGGAAAAACTCTCTTCTTGGACAGAGGGAAGTTATGGTGAGGACAATTTGAGCTTTTTCGGTGCGGATTATAGCACGTATACGATTACTGCTCTTCCGGATGGACTGAGTTCAAAAAAGAGCGAAAAAGAAGGACTTGTTGTCTACGGAACTCCAACAAAGAGCGGTGTCACCGAGGCTGTTATAAAAGCGACAGATTCAAAGGGGAACACATACACGGAAACAGTGTGGTTTCTTGTCGGTTCACCAGAGAAGATTGTGGGGGCTGGTCTTCCTGTATATGTGCTGGAGGCGGAAAATGACACGGAACAAAATGTATCTGCTGCGGTACGGTTTGAGGGGGGAAGCGGTAAGTACGCCCTGTCAGTGACTGATGACGGAGGAATTGGTGCGTCTCTTGCGGAGAATAATGGAACGGCCGGGGATGATCTGACGCTGACAGCAAATGTTCAGAAAGCGGGTACATATACCGTAAAAGTTGCGGCTACTGATTTGGAGAAGGACTCTCTTACAGCGGAGGCGACAGTGGTTATTCATGTGGCGAAGGCAATTACGGTTTCCGGCACGGTGACAGATGCTGGTGGAAACGGCATGCCTTATGATTCGGTCACATTCACCAATGCGGACCGGGGGGACCGCTATACGCCGACGGCGTCCGTGTTGTCTGGGGAGAGAAGCGGGAAATATCAGATCCGTGTTGCCACCGGAACTTATCGCGTGACAGCGGCGTACAATCGGGACAAGTCCAATAATGGCGCGGAAGTTACCTTGTCCGAACAGAAATACAGTGCGGCGGTGAGCAGAGTGAATCTGAAACTGCCTCTCTATAAGGTCACGCTGACGAGCAGTGATGAAACATTTTTTCCTGCCCTGCATTCCTGGCAGATTTTGAGGGGAGAGTCGGTGGCGGTTTATGAAAAATCCGGTGATGCCCATACGGGAGAACTCTATTTGCGGGCAGGCACTTATGCTCTGCAATCCGGGGATTTTTATGAGAATGAGAAGTGTACCAATTCGGATGATTCGCCGCTGAATTGGTTCTATGGTTATACGGCGACGACCAGAAGGGACACCTGCCGATATGCGGCCAATTTTACAGTCAAGAATACGGCGGTGAGTCAGCAGGTCACAAAACTTCTGATACAAAAGGGAGATGTTGTGAATTCGGTTGTCTTTCCGGGGGTGAAAAACACGGAGGCGACTGTGAATATCGGTGAAATGGCAACTATTTCAGAGGAAGAAAATATTTACGGATATCAATTTATTCCGCCTGAGAGTGGGGGGTATACCATTGATAACAGCCTGATTTCGCTTTATGACGAAGAGGGCAGTTTGATTGTAGCAGGTGACGATGGAAGTTATTTTTTGACAGAGGACGTGACTTATTATGTCGCGCAGGGCCCTTCTGTAACGACGACATCGTTTACCATAAATAAAAAAGCGTAAAAAAGGAGGAATGTGAGTGATGAAAAAACTTGCAGCAAAAACATTGGCAGGAGTTATGGCGGCAGCTATGATATTTACCGGAAGTGTGATTCGCACACCGTCCGCAGCTTCTGCAAAAACGAAAGTGACAGTGAAGAAAGTCAGTGTAAAGGCTCCGTCAGGCAAGACGGCCTATGTCGCAAAGGGAAAGAAAATTTCCCTGACGACAACTGTGAAAGTCACGCCGGATAAGGCGGCCAACAAGAAAGTGACTTACAAGTCGGCGAAAACGAGTATTGCCACCGTCAATGCCAAGGGCGTTGTCAAGGCGAAGAAAGCCGGTACGACAAAAATAACTGTCAGTTCCAAGGTGAACAAGAAGAAAAAAGCAACAATCAAGGTTGTTGTCAAAAAGACAGCGGTCAAGAAAATTAAACTTGATAAAACAAGTTTATCAATGGGAGCGGGAGAGAAAAAGACACTGAAAGCCACAGTCACCGCGGCGAAGACAGCCAGCAAAAAAGTTCAGTGGAAGAGTTCTAAAACTTCTGTTGCGACAGTGTCATCGAAAGGTGTCGTGACGGCAAAGAAGAAGGGCTCCGCCCAGATTACTGTGACGGCTGCTGACGGAAGCGGGAAGAAAGCGACCTGTAATGTGACAGTGAAAGAGGCGTCAAATGCCGCGAAAAGCGGAGAGAGTGTGATAAATGCCGGACTGGTAAAAGCGTCTGTAATAAATGCCCGCACGATTTCGTTTACGCTGGACAGTAAGGCAAATCTGGATAAGAGCAAAGTGACAATAAAGAGAAAATCGCATAAAGAGAGTTCTTATCTGAATACAGCTGAGATTGAAAATCTGTCTTCTTCGGATAATACCACGTATCAGGCAATTCTGCACCATGAATCGGAATTGGAACTCAACGACTATGTACAGATAAATATTCCGTCCCTGAGCGGAACAAAGGCGATTGAGACGCAGTACAAAGAAAATGTGACCGCCTATACGGATGACGAGGTCTCTACCTGGAATGTTGATACCTATGGCTCTCAGAAATTTACGTTTTATGAGAGCGAGGGATACAGTACTTACAGTATTACTTCTCTTCCGGCGGGCCTGACTTCCCAGACGAAGGGAAATTCCATACTGGTGAAAGGTACACCGACAAAGGCCGGACAGACGAGAGCAACGCTGACGGCAAAGGATGAGAGAGGGAATACGCTGACAAAGACCATTTATTTTGTGGTGGGTTCGGACACACAGATTGTCGGTGCCGCAGCACCGTATTATACAATGGCTGCCGAGACAAAAAATGCGTACAATGTCAATGCAGATTTCTTTTTTGCCGGCGGGAGCGGTTACTATGATTACAGCATAATTGACAAAGCAAATCTTGATATTTCTCTCGATTATGATGAGGGGATTTATGAAAACCGCATAGTGGGGACTACGACAAAGGCGGGAACTTATAACGTTAAGATACAGGCAACAGATAAGAGAATTCCAAATCTCTCAGCGACGATTACCATGACGTTTCACGTTGCCCAGGCAGTTACGATCAGTGGTAAGGTCTTGGATGCAACGAAAAACGGTATGCCTTGGGATGAGATTGTATTTACCAATAAAGATTCTGGAAATCGTTATGTCTCCGGCGATCTTTATGCGAAAAGTCCTGCTGATTATGTGAAGTCCTCTGACTACGATACCACGACCGCATATAACGAGGCATTAAAAGCAGCTAAAGACAAGGCGATGAATGGTGAGTATCAGATTCGGCTCGTAGAGGGAAATTATGATGTAAAGGTATATTATAACAGTGATTCAGATACTGCCGGAACAGTTCTGAGTTTGTACAATCAGTCTTACAAGGCAGATAATGCAGGCGTGAACTTTACACTTCCTATGTACCGGGTTACCCTGTCGGGAGAAAAGGCAAATGCGGACGGAGAAAATATCCGACCGGAGTCATACACCTGGCATATTAAGAATGGTGATAACTGTTCGGTTTACCGTTACAAATCAGCAGAGTTAAGTGATTTTACGGCATTTACTTTTGTAAAGGCAGGGACCTATACAATTGAATCCGAAGATGTCAAAATAAATACCGAGGTAAAGACGGTGCCGGAGGTATCCGATCTTGACTGGTTTACCGGATACAACCGCACGACCACAACGACTTATGACCGTTGTCGGTACACAGCGACAGTTAAAGTTTCCAATCAGTCTGTCAATGCTCCGCTCAAGGAAACAATTGTCAAAAAGGGAGTAATAGCAGCCTTTTCGACAATGAGTCAGGTCGGAGTTAAGGATACAACATATGTTGCAGAGTTGAATACTCATTATGAACTGAACCAGACCGGGGATTATTACGGTTATAAGTTTACACCGGATGAGAGCGGTAGTTACGATATCAGTGTTTCTTATGTGTATTTGTATGATGCAAATGGAACGCAGCTATCCTGGAGCGAGGAGAGTGGCTATGTGCTGACGGCAGGAACAACGTATTATATCGCTTCGGGATATCGCCCGTCAATTGATGGCTTCCGGATTAAAAAAATGTCTGTTTAGGAAAAGAGATAATCCTGATTCATATTTCATGAAGTTCCCTCATAGATTGTATAAACAAATATCCCAAGGGGGAGCCATTGAAAGGTTATCAGGGAAATCGAACACCGATCGAGGAGAGAGCGGTGGCGGTTGCGGAATATATTATTGAGCACAATGCCACCGTCCGCCAGACAGCGGGACAGTTTGGCGTGTCAAAAAGTACGATACATAAAGATGTGACAGAGAGACTGCTTCGTGTCAATCCGTCATTGGCAGCAAAAGCGAGAAAAGTCCTTGATGTGAATAAATCAGAACGGCATATCCGGGGAGGGTTAGCAACAAAGGATAAATATTTGAGAGAGCGGCATCTCACAAATTAAAATTGAGCAGTCATTTGGTATGGTTCACCGAATGGCTGTTTTTTGTCGTTGATTTTTGACAAAAATTTAATGGAAAACTTGTTATTTTTGGTGAATATGCTATAATGAAAATATATATCATTTACGGCAAAGGAGGAATTGTATTGGGACAGTCTACCTTTCGAGGGGGTGCGCATCCATATGAGGGGAAAGAACTGAGTATGGACAGTCCGATTCAGGTGCTTGAACCAAAGGAAGAACTTGTTTTTTCTATGAGTCAGCACATCGGAGCCCCTGCTACACCAGTGGTATCTGTAGGAGATACCGTGAAGATGGGACAGTTGATTGGCGAGGCGAGTGGTTTTATCTCTGCCAACATTGTAAGTTCCGTTTCGGGAAAAGTAAAGGCGATTCAACCAAGACTGCTCTCATCCGGCGCAAAAGCGAACTGTGTTGTTGTTGAAAACGATGGTGAGTACACGCCGATTGAGGGACTGGGTGAGGAGAGGGATTATACCAAACTCTCTAAAGAGGAGATTCGCCAGATTATTAAAGATGCGGGAATTGTCGGCATGGGCGGTGCCGGATTTCCGACTAATGTGAAGGTTACGCCAAAGAATGAAGAGGACATCGACTATGTGATTGTCAACGGCGCAGAGTGCGAGCCTTATCTGACTTCGGATTATCGGTTGATGTTGGAAAGACCAGAGGATTTGGTTCAGGGACTTCGTGTCGTGGTATCCCTGTTTGACAATGCCAAGGGTGTGATTGCTATTGAGGACAACAAGCCGGAGGCGATTGCCAAACTTCAGTACCTGATTCAGGATGATCCAAATCTGGAGGTTAAAGTATTAAAGACGAAGTATCCGCAGGGTGCAGAGCGTCAGATTATTTATGTTGTGACCGGGCGCCGGATTTATTCACGGATGCTTCCGGCAGACGCAGGCTGCATTGTGGACAATGTACAGACGATACTTGCTATTTATGATGCGGTGTGCAAGTCTACGCCTTGTATGAAGAGGGTAGTTACTCTGACCGGAGATGCGATGGCAAAACCTCAAAATTATGAGGTGAAATTTGGAATGAGTCATGCGGAACTTCTGGAGGCGGGCGGTGGTCTGAAATGCGAGGCGAAGAAACTCATCTCCGGCGGGCCTATGATGGGCATGGCGATGTATGATTTGAATACGCCGATTACGAAGACGAGTTCTTCAATTCTTGCCATGAGTGAGGATGAGGTTGAGAAGAGTGAGCCTACAAACTGTATCCGCTGCGGCCGTTGTGCCACGGTATGTCCGAGTCATCTCGTGCCTCAGATGATGGCACAGGCGGTAGAACGGGATGACAAAGAAGCATTTCAAAAACTGAATGGAATGGAATGCTATGAATGTGGAACCTGTACATTTGTGTGTCCTGCAAAGAGAAGGCTTACACAGCTCTTTAAGCAGGCAAGGCGTGAGATTATGGACGCGTCAAGGAAGAAATGATACATCTTACGAGGAGGGTAAAGCAATGGAAGAAAAATTATTAAATGTATCTTCGTCTCCTCATGTGCGGGACAATTCTTCGACGAAGTCCATCATGAGGGATGTGGTGATTGCACTGATTCCTGCTACGTTTGTGGGAATTTACAATTTTGGTGTGAGAGCCTTGTTAGTGATTTTGACAACTTGTGTCACGTGTATTCTTGCAGAGTACATATGGCAGAAATGTATGAAGCAGCCGATTGCGACGGGGGATTTCAGTGCGTTGCTGACCGGACTTTTGTTGGCGCTGAATTTACCGGCAACACTCCCACTGTGGATGTGTGTGCTTGGCGGCGTGTTCGCAATTATTATCGCAAAGCAGATGTTCGGTGGATTGGGGCAGAATTTCATGAACCCGGCACTCGCAGGAAGATGTTTTCTCATGCTGTCTTTTAGCGGTTCGATGACATCTTTTGTGATTGAAAAGGGGAATAAAATATGGGGTGGTGTGCAGGCGGTCGATGGTATTTCGAGTGCAACTCCGCTCATGCAGGTCAAAGAGGTAGCGCAGGGAACAGCATCTGCTATGCCGGGGCTCAGTGATATGTTCCTCGGAACAACTGCAGGTACGATTGGTGAGACATCTGTGGCGGCAATTCTGATTGGTGCTATTTATCTGCTCGCCAAAAAGATTATTGACTGGAAGATTCCGGTTGTGTATATTCTTACTTTCGCAGTGTTCAATCTGATTTATGCGTTTGCGACAAGTGATGGCAATGCCAATTTCTATCCTCTGGCATACGAACTCTGCGGTGGTGGTCTTATGCTCGGTGCCTTTTTCATGGCGACGGACTATGTGACAAGTCCGATTACGCCGAAAGGAAAAGTGATTTTTGGAATTCTTTTGGGACTTCTGACCGGACTGTTCCGTTTCTGCGGAGAGTCTGCCGAGGGAGTGTCCTTTGCGATTATTATCGGAAACCTTTGCGTTCCTCTGATTGAGCGCTTTACCATTCCGAAAGCATTTGGGAAGGAGGAGAAGGCGAATGAATGAAAAGAAAAGTAGTATGGTAAAAGATGCTGTGATTCTCTGTCTGATTACTCTGATTCTGGGTGCTGTCCTTGCGGGGGTATACGCGATTACCAAGGGACCGATTGACAAAGCGCAGGCAAAGGCAAACAATGAGGCGTGCGCGGCTGTTGTCGCTAATGGCGATTCGGTGAAGGACTCTGATGAAGAGGCTGTCAAGGCAGCAGGTGAATACCTCGGCAAACATGATTTGTCGAATGCTGAGATTGCAGAGGGAGATTCGCTGAGCAATTATGTGGAAATTTCCGAGGTTCATCCAACGGAGCAGGGAGGTAAGGTGTACCTCGCCGACGCAACAAAAGGGTATGGCGGCAAGATTAGTTTTGCTCTCGGTGTCGGTGCAGACGGGGCGATTACCGGTATTTCAATTACATCCCAGAGCGAGACGGCGGGCCTTGGCGCTAATTGTGAAAAGAAAGATTGGCAGGCTGGATTTGCGGGGAAAGTTTTGCCTTCTAATGCGGCAGACGAGATGTATAACAAGACGAGTGCGACAGACTCTCAGGTTCAGGCGTTGTCCGGTGCGACCGTGACGTCCCGGGCGATTACAAGAGCTGTAAAGGGAATTCTCTTCTATGATGAATCAGTAAGGGGGGATAAATAATGAGCAAATATACAGAACGACTTCATAATGGTATTATAAAAGAAAATCCAACTTTTGTCATGATGCTTGGTATGTGTCCGACACTTGCTGTCACATCGTCAGCCATCAACGGACTGGGCATGGGACTCTCCACGACGGTTGTGTTGATTTTGTCTAATATGCTGATTTCAGCACTGAGAAATATTATTCCGGATAAAGTTCGTATTCCGGCATTTATTGTGGTTGTCGCATCTTTCGTGACAATTGTGCAGCTGCTTTTGCAGGCGTATATTCCATTTTTGTACAGCGCACTTGGTGTGTACATTCCACTGATTGTGGTAAACTGTATCATTCTCGGCCGCGCTGAGGCGTACGCATCCAAAAATCCTGTGATTGCCTCCGCCTTTGATGGAATCGGCATGGGGCTTGGGTTTACCCTGGGACTTACCTTGATTGGTATTTGCCGTGAGATCCTCGGAAGTGGAGCAATTTTCGGATTTCAATTTATTCCGGACACCTTTCATATTTCCATTTTCGTTATGGCACCGGGCGCATTTTTCGTGCTTGCCGGACTGACTGCTCTGCAGAACCGGCTTCAGATGCCAAGTGCTACGAATAAAGACGATTCGGAAGAGAAAAAAGAAGAAAAGGAGGCTGAGCAAGTATGAGTTTGTTTACGATTTTATTTACTGCGGCTCTTGTCAATAACTTCGTGTTAAGTCAGTTCCTTGGTATTTGTCCGTTTTTGGGGGTATCAAAGAAAGTTGAGACTGCCGCCGGCATGGGCGGAGCCGTTATTTTTGTTATTACGATAGCCTCCTTGATTACGAGCACACTGTACAATCTGCTTCTCCTTCCAAATGATTTGGAATATTTGAATACGATTGTATTTATCCTGGTTATCGCAGCACTGGTTCAGTTTGTGGAGATGTTCATGAAGAAATCCATGCCGGCTCTGTACAAGTCGCTGGGTGTGTACCTTCCGCTCATTACAACAAACTGTGCGGTATTGGGTGTGGCACTTCTTAGTGTCCAGAACAACGATTCGATTCTTCAGGCGACGATTCGAGGAATTGGCGCATCGGTGGGATTTTTTCTCGCTATTGTCCTGATGGCGGGAATTCGTGAGAAATTGGAAAACAGTAACATTCCGTCAGCGCTCAAGGGAACGCCGATTGTCCTGATTACGGCAGGACTGATGGCAATTGCCTTCTGTGGCTTTGGCGGCGTCAGTTTTTGATAAAGGAGGAGAGAGGTATGACAAAAGTTATTGTGATTTCTATCATTCTCCTTGCAGTATTGGGAATTCTTATTGGCCTTCTGCTCGGAGTGGCAGCGAAAGCCTTTGCCGTTGAGACGGATGAAAGAGTGGTTCAGGTGCGTGAGTGTCTGCCGGGGAATAACTGCGGTGGTTGTGGCTTTCCGGGGTGTGATGGTCTTGCTGAAGCTATTGTCGCCGGAGATGCGCCGGTAAATGGCTGTCCGGTCGGCGGTGCGCCGGTGGCGGGCAAAATCGGAGCAATTCTCGGCGTCGAGGCGGGGGATTCCGTCCGTCAGGTGGCATTTGTCAAATGTGCCGGAACCTGTGAGCAGGCGTCCACAAAATATAACTACGTTGGTGAGATGGATTGTCGTCGTGCAGTCATGGTGCCGGGACGTGGAGACAAGGCTTGTTCACACGGCTGTCTGGGACTTGGTTCCTGCGTGGCAGCGTGTCAGTTCGGTGCACTCTCTATTGTCGATGGCATTGCCAAAGTAGACAAAGAAAAATGCGTTGCCTGCGGCAAGTGTGTGGAGACTTGTCCAAACAATGTGATTTCGCTGATTCCATACGAGGCATCCTATGCTGTGCAGTGCAATTCCAAGGATAAGGGCAAAGATGTCATGAGCGTGTGCAAGGTCGGCTGTATCGGCTGCAGTCTCTGTGTCAAACAGTGTGAGTTCGGTGCCGTGACAGTCGAAAATAACATTGCGTTTATCGATGGAACAAAATGTACCGGCTGCGGTAAGTGTGCGGAGAAATGTCCGAAGAAGATTATTCACCCGCAGGCGGGATAAAGAAAGAATGTAGAAAGGGCGTCCATAGATGTTAGGTGGATGCCCTTAATTTTTTAGGAGTAAAAGGTACGGACGAAAACATAAGAAAATGGCAATTCAATCGGTATCTGTCAGTCGTTATGAGAAAAAATTACGGACTATATTTCTATTGTATTACAATTTGTCCGTAAAAGTTTTAATTGCAATGAATGCAGCAATCAAGCAGGAAGCAAGAGCGAATGTGCGATAGACAAACGCAGCTTCATTATAATTAAAAAGTGAGGCGATAAATAGAATAACAGAGATTGCTATAAAAATGAGTGCAATGATGTATGCAGCCAGTTTCTTCTTCTTTTTTTCCGCAAGAGCTGCTTCTTCCATGTCTAATTCACGATTTCGAATCATGAGATAAGTTTCAGTTTCTTTGATTCTTGCCTCATCGACAATATGGTTTGTGATGCGATAGTCCTCCATTGTAATTTTGCTTCCGCAGTATTGGCAAAAACAAACTTCTTTTTCTTCATCTGCAAAATCTATATTTGCTCCACAATTGGGACAATTTAAAGTTCTCATAATATGATTTCCTTTCTTGTTTTAGACTTGTTTAAAATAAGCATCTAATTCTCTACAGAATTTTATCAATGTTTTTAATTGTTTTAATTCTTTTTTTGAACAGGTATAAGTGATGGAACTTTTTCTGGTCGGATAAGCGGTAAATTTTAGATAAGTTCCGTTTTCTATGATTTTTGCTACTTTTTCTGTTTTATCAAAATAATAATAAAACGAGTCATAATAAGGATAGGTATAGACATATCCATATTCATATTGATATTCACTGTCTTTAAAAGCATAACTGCTGCTTTTAATTCGTCCTTTATTGGAGCGAATATACATAAAATCTGGATAAAAATAATATTCTTTGTTAAATACTTGATTGAACACGACAAAAGAAAAATTGTATAATTTCTTGCTTTGAACTAGCGCTATGTATGGTTCAATAAAAATGCAACTATCTCCTTTTTTGGCAGATAATTCCTTTTTTACTTGTATGTATACTGCTTTCTTATTATTATCGTTACTCATTTTTAATGACTTGTAGTCTTTCTTTTTTAACAGTTTTTTTACTGCTTTTTTTCGTTCTGAAAAGGAGTAAACTTTGTGTACGACAACTTCCATTGTTTTTGTAGTCTCATTACCGGAACTGTCTTTTGCAGAAAATGTTATATGATAAGTTCCGTGTTTCGTTAAGTTGAGGTCATTATTGGTTATATCAACCAATATTTCTTCACCGGAATTGTCAGTTACACTCACATAATCCCTTGAATTGAACTTGTCATTTTCATATAAGGTTACACTATCTTTGCAGGATATAATGGGAGCTTCGTCATCATAC
>CAMVIN010000010.1 GCA_947167565.1 uncultured Clostridia bacterium
ATACCGTTGTCTCCGCAGATTATGTGAATGAAGAGACTTATGGCAAGTTGAAGATAAAGAAAAAGGGAGAACAATTAAAAGGTTTTGAGAATGGTAATTTTACTTATGAAGAGACTGATTTGACAGGAGTTGTGTTAGAAATATATGCAGAGGAAGCGATTGCCACGCAGGATAATCAAGGGACAAACTGGTTTGAAAAAAATGATTTGGTGGCAACGGTAACAACCGGTGAGGGAGTTGTATTTGATAAGGATTGCGGGGGTATTTGCAAGTGGAAGATGGACGAAGAAAATCTAATAGAAATTTCACTTCCACTGGGGGAGTATCGTGTTGTGGAAAAAGAGACAAAGGATGGATACATACTTGCAGATAAAAACTGGAAGCTCTCTTTTCAGTGGGAAAATCAAGAGGAGGAATATGTCTTGAATTCTACAGAGAATACGGATTATGAGGGCACGTTGACAATACAAAATGAGAGAGCAAAGACAAATGTGTCTCTTAACAAAGTGGATTCAGAATCGGAAAAACCGGTCAGACAGGCAAAGTTTGTATTGTATTCCCGTAATGACATATATAATGCCGAAGGAGAGAAGATTTTTTTGGCAGATCATCCGATTGGTACTGTGTTTACTGATGAGTACGGGAAGGCAGATTTTGATTACAACCTTCCATTAAAATCAGAAAAAAATTCCGGTGATTATTACATTAGAGAACTGAGTGCACCGGACGGTTATTACTGCATAAAAGACGAAATACCGGTACATTTGGAGTATAAAGATGATTCTACGAAGGTTATTTCAAGCAGCCATACAGTAAAAGAAAAGCAGACAACTGTAGAAATTGATAAAATTTCTGTTGGCGGAGGGGAGGAAATCCCAGGCTGTAACCTTGAGATATCTGATGGGAGAGGGAATGTAATCGTATCATGGATATCAGGTGAAAAAGAGAGCGTTCGGTTTTCTGATCATGTATCAGAGTGGGGGTACCAGAATCTTGTGGCAAAATTTGATGAAAAAGGTGCTGTCCATATTGGGGGATTGTTTCATGATGTGGATTACCGGTTGACAGAGACAAGACCTGCCGATGGGTATGTGACAGCAGATTCCATCGTTTTCCGAATTACAGAGGAAGGGCAGAATTTAGTTAAAATGGTTGATGAAAAGACCGTTGTGGAATTTAGAAAAATGGCTTCCGATACCGGAAAACTTTTGCAGGGAGCAGAAATTGAAGTCTATGACAGTAAAGGGAAAATCATAAATGGTTTCACGACATCAAAGAGTCTTCCCGTGATAATAAAAGGACTGTTAAAAGTGGGAGAAAGTTACACATTCCGGGAGAAAAATGCACCTCAAAATTATCAGAAAGCTGCGGATATAACGTATAGAGTTTTAGATACACCTGACAAACAGACGGTATCAATGGTGGATGAAAAGTTTGTTAAAACAAAAGATGAAAAAACGCCAAAGACGAATATGGAAGAGGAAGTACCAAAAAGCGGCGGTTCATCGAATGAACAGCCGCATACAGGAGAAAACAATACTTATGTTCCGGCACTGCTTGGAATGCTGTTATCCGGTGCAGTTGTCGGGAGTATATGGAGAAAGAAAAAATATGTACTGAGGAGATAATTCACATTATTCTTCGTCGGCATCTTCATCGGAAGGGCGAGGTTTTAAGACCATATATATTTTGTCAATACGGTTGCCATCGGCTTCCTGAACAGTGTAGGTTGCATATTCATCCTCTGCCATCTCATTTACATTTGGAAAATGCTCTAAGAGATTGATGACATGACCGGATATGGAATCATAATCATCGGATTCTAAAGGGAGTCCGGTTATGTCATCGATATCATCGAGAGAAGCAGAGCCGAGAAGAATGTATTCTGTCTCGGATAACTGTTGGATTTCATCTTCTTCGTCAGTATCATATTCATCACGGAGTTCTCCTACGATTTCCTCGATTAAGTCTTCAATTGTGATAAGTCCGGAAAGAGCTCCGTACTCATCGAGAATAATGGTGAGAGGAATGGAATCTTTGCGCATTTCCATAAACAGTTCGGATACATTTTTGTATTCATAAGTGACATGGGCTTCGCGCAGAAGAGGACGTATATTGAAACTTCTCTTGTCGCCATCATAGAAAGCAAAGTCCTTTAAGTTGATAATGCCGACTATATTGTCGATGGTATCCTCATATACAGGAAGTCTGGCGTATTTGTGTTCCGTAAATTCGGCCATTAGTTCCTTGTAGGAAATAGTGACTGGCACCATGGCGATATCCATGCGGGGAATCATGACATCTTTAGCGAGAGAATCACCAAAATCTACGATGTTTGTAATCATTTGACGTTCTTCGCTCTCGATGACACCTTCCTCGTGACTGACATCAACCAATGTCAACAGTTCATCTTCTGTAATGCTCGCCTGTTTTTCATTAGGGTTCACATGGAACAGAAACATGATAAAGTTGGATATCTGATTGACAATAAAGATTATCGGAGTCAATATTCGGGTAAAAAACAAAATGCTGCTAGAATAAATAAGGGATAACTTTTCTGCATTTCTAGTCGCAAGATTTTTGGGTGTTATTTCCCCGAAAATCAGTATCAGAACAGTAAGTATTCCAGTGCCAATACCTGCGAACAGGCTGGTTCTATCAGCTAATCCCATACGCTTACAGATGTCAAACGCATAGGAGGTAGTGATAGAAGATGCAGAAAGATTTACAATATTGTTACAAATCAAAATAGCACTCAGCATTTTGTCCGGCACTTCAATCAGTTTTAATACACGTTTTGCCGCTTTGTTTTTATCTTCAGCAAGAGAGCGCATACGGATTTTGTTTACCGTAGTTAAAGCAGTCTCCGCAGAAGAGAAAAAGGCAGATAAAATAAGTAATACAATTAATAGGATTATGTTTACCGCGTCACCGGGCCCCAAAGAAAATCAACTCCTTGTAATGTTTTTAATACGTATTTTATAATATTCATGTGTGGTTGTCAAGAATTAACTAAGCGCCTGACGTTTTCTCGCCATTTCATCGCTGTCGAGATACTCATCATAGGTTGTTACTTTATCAATCATGCCATTTGGTGTGATTTCAATAATGCGGTTGGCGATTGTCTGGATAAACTGATGATCCTGAGAGGTGAATAGTACAACTCCCGGGAATTTAATCAATCCGTTGTTTACGGAGGTGATAGATTCCATATCGAGGTGGTTAGTCGGTTCATCTAACATCAGGACGTTGGAGCCTAACATCATCATCTTGGACAACATGACACGAACTTTCTCTCCACCGGAAAGGACATTTACTTTTTTAAGACCGTCATCACCTTTGAATAGCATACGTCCGAGAAAGCCGCGGACATAGGTTGCATCCTTTTCCGGAGAGAATGGCATGAGCCAGTCAACAATCGTATCATTACTTGCAAAATATTTGGTGTTATCTTTTGGAAAATAAGAATTGGAGGTGGTAATTCCCCATTTATAATCTCCTTCATCCGGCTCCATTTCGCCAGAGAGAATCTGGAATAATGTAGTTGCGGCAATACCATAGGAGCCGACAAATGCAATTTTGTCATCGTGACCAACGGTAAAGGATATATTGTCAAGTACCTTTTCTCCATCGATGGTTTTTGACAGATTGGTAACGGTCAGAACTTCGTTTCCGATTTCGCGGTCCGGTTTGAAATCTACATAAGGATATTTTCGACTGGACGGACGAAGAGTGTCCAGCTCGATTTTTTCGAGTGCACGCTTACGTGAAGTTGCCTGCTTGGATTTGGAAGCATTTGCGCTGAATCGCTGGATAAATTCCTGTAATTCTTTGATTTTTTCTTCTTTTTTCTTGTTGGCTTCCTTCATTTGTTTAATCATCAACTGGCTTGATTCATACCAGAAGTCATAGTTGCCGGCATAAATCTGCATTTTACCATAGTCAAGGTCAACGGTATGAGTACACACCTTATTTAAGAAATAGCGGTCATGGGAGACTACGATAATAGTATTTTCAAAATCGATTAAAAAGTCTTCCAACCAGCGTATTGAATCCAAATCTAAGTGGTTGGTCGGCTCATCCAAAAGAAGGGTGTCCGGATTTCCGAACAGAGCGCGGGCAAGGAGTACTTTTACTTTATCGGTGTCAGGCAGTTCACTCATGAGTTTGTAGTGATTGTCTGTGTCAATACCAAGGGCATTGAGAAGAGAAGCTGCATCGGATTCTGCTTCCCAACCGTTCATGGTGGCAAATTCTGCTTCTAATTCGCTGGCACGGATTCCATCTTCATCTGTAAAGTCTTCTTTTGCGTAGATGGCATCTTTTTCCTTCATGATGTCAAATAGGCGCTGGTTTCCGGCTATAACAGTATCAAGGACAACATTGCTGTCATATTTAAAGTGATCCTGTTCTAAGACGGACAGACGCTCGCCGGCTCCCATACTAATCTCACCGGTAGTTGGTTCGAGTTCGCCGGAGAGAATTTTTAAAAATGTGGATTTACCTGCACCGTTAGCGCCGATAATACCATAGCAGTTGCCCTCCGTAAATTTTATGTTGACCTCCTCAAAAAGAGCTTTTTTTCCGAATCTAAGTGAAACATTGGATGCTTGAATCATAAATACCTCCATTCGTGCCACGTGTGCACACTATTTTTACTATTGTCAGGTGTCATTCAATATTCCATTGTACTAAAAATCAAAAGATTTGCAAGCATTTTTCATTTTTTTCTGTTTTTTTCCTATTTAGCGGTTGCCAGTTTTATAATCTTTCGTTATAATAAATGGGGTACAGAATTGAATAAAAAAAGGTAAAAGAGGTAGACGGATGTTGTTTATAGACGAGATAAAAATACATAAAGGGACGTCTTTTCCAGATTACGGCGTGGCAGAGAGGAGCCAAGTCCTGTTATCTGTGCCTGTATGAGCAGAATCAGATGAAAAAAATAAAGATGTATCCGACAAAAGAGATGGGAATGTCAGATATTTTTTCTGTTGTTCTGAGTGGACAGAATATAGAAGAGAACATCCGAAATGTGAGTTATCATTTTGTTATAGATGGTGAATATCGTTCAGATCCATTTGCTAAATCGATATTGGGGCACTCTAAGTTTGGATCTAGAAAGACGAAAGTACGACATGGTATTGAGTTGGAGCAGTTTGACTGGACGGATGAAAATTGGAAAAAAATCCCTGGAAAAGAGATGATTTTATACCAATGCCACGTCAGAGGATTCACGAAGCACAGCAGTTCCGGCGTTTCGGCTCCGGGAACTTTTCTCGGGCTTCAGGAGAAAATTCCATACCTCAAGGAACTGGGAGTTAATACGCTGCTGTTAATGCCGATATATGAATTCGATGAGTGCATGAGAGATAGCGAGGGAAATTTTACCGGCAAATTAAATTTTTGGGGCTATACGGGAAATGCGTTTTATCTGGCTCCGAAGGCCAGTTATTCCAGCGGAAAAACGAGTCCGGCAGCTGAGTTTCAACAGATGGTGAAGGCACTTCATCAGAATGGAATCAATGTTATTCTGGATATGTATTTTGTCGGAAAGACGCCGGAATTTGTGCTGCATTGTCTGCGTTATTATGCATATTTTTATCATATTGACGGGTTTCGCGTCAATCAGGATCAGTTTAGTCTGGACTGGCTTGGGCAGGATCCTATGCTATCTCATGTTAAAATAATTGGAAATGAGTGGTCAACAGGAAATTGTGTAAGTGGAGAGCCTACGTTTTATGAGATGAATGATGGTTTTTTAGTGGATGCAAGGCGATATCTTAAAAGTGATGAGGGACAGACGGGAAGGTTTTATCAGAGGTTTAAGGAACAGGAAAATGGAATCGGAAAGATTCACTATATCACGAGTCACAATGGATTTACCTTGCGCGATTTAATTTCTTATGACATTAAACACAATGAGGCAAATGGAGAACGCGGTCGGGACGGTACAGAGTATAATTATAGTTGGAATTGTGGATTTGAGGGGAAAACACGCAGAAAACAGGTGCTCCGTATGCGGGAGAAACAGGAAAAAAATGCGTTTGTGATGCTTCTCTTGGGTATGGCTGTTCCTATGCTCCTTGCCGGAGATGAATTTGGTAATTCCCAGAAGGGTAATAATAATGCCTATTGTCAGGATAATTTGACTACCTGGTTGGATTGGCGAAATTTAGAGAAGAATCGTGAGACTTTTGAATTTGCAAAGAGAATGATATGGTTTCGGAAGAAACATCCGCTTTATCATCAGGTTAGACAATTGACCGGTTCAGATTTGTCAGGGCGGGGAGTTCCGGATGTCTCCTGTCACGGCAGAGAACCTTGGGTTGCGGATTTTTCTTATTACAGTCGTGAACTGGGTATTTTGTATTACGGAAGTTATTTTGGGGGACAGAGTTTATATTTTGCGTTTAATTTTCACTGGGATGAGCACGAATTTTTTCTCCCGGATGTTGAAAGTGATAAAAGGTGGAAGATACTGGTCAATACTGCGGGAGAGGAATGTGTAGAGATAGAGGACGGCAGTTATATCTTGGCTCCTCGCTCTATTGCTATCTTTGAAAAGATAGAAGACCGGCCGAAAGAGAAATCCGGCCGGCACTCAAAAATTGTTTCAAAGTCAGCAAATAAGAAAAAGCACAGTTAAAAATTGTGTCTTTGCACAATTGGATCAAAGAGGTCCAGTGAACAATAGGCATCTTCTGTAAAATGACGACAGGTGGTACAGGTAACATCAGTATCACCTGCTTTGTTTGAGGCTGTGTAATGTTCCTGGTCCTTTGCCGTATAAGCACTGCAGTGTTTTGCTACATTTTTGTAAGTCTGCTGATTTGCGCGCATGCGCTCACCTCCATTCTGCGTTGGCTGTGCGGTTAATTATATTTATGAAACAGAAGTAGTATTTGCGATGGGAAAGGATTTTATGCGATATGATAGCGATTCATGTAGAAAATGTAAAAAAATTCATGTCGGATTTGTTTACAGGGAATTTATTTGATAATTTTCATGTACGTCATTGTGAAGTAGTTACTTTTCTTAGATTAGAGTTGGAGGGAGAGAGATGCAGAGAGTGGTACGATACAGGAGAGTACCCGGAAGACAGACAGAATCAGATTGCATGGAGTGAGTGCAAGCCGATTGTGTTTCAGTGGATTAAAGGAAAAAAAACTCCAGTTAAAATGAAGTTGGATTTTTGTCATTATTTAGAAAATGGGGATATTGGTTCTTTGCGGATTGAGTACACGAGAGAGTCGTTGACTGCTTACACAGGATATATGCAAAAGGATTTTTCGATGGACAGAGAAGGACAGCAGGAATGGGATAATTACTGCCAAAATGTATTGGAAAAGAATTTTTGTTAGCACTCACTAAAAATGAGTGCTAATTTTTTCTTGACATTCTGAAACAGGCGTATTATTATATCTCTTAGATAGGCAGTGCAATTGCAGGGGCATTGCTAAATCGAAAATTTAATATGTCAATTAGATTCAGGAGGTTATTGATATGACGAACGAACAGGGGAATTTGGCGATTAATTCGGAAAATATATTTCCAATCATAAAAAAGTGGCTGTATTCTGACCATGATATTTTTATCCGTGAGGTTGTCAGTAATGGCTGCGACGCTATCACAAAGTTAAAAAAATTGTCTTTGATTAGCGAGGCAGAACTGGCAGATGATTATAAGGCAAAGATTTCTGTTGAGGTTAATCCGGAAGAAAAGACAATCACATTTACAGACAATGGACTCGGTATGACGGCAGATGAAGTGAAAGAATACATCAACCAGATTGCATTCTCCGGTGCGGCTGACTTTTTGGAAAAGTATAAAGACAAAGCGAATGATGAGCAGATTATTGGTCATTTCGGTCTGGGATTCTATTCTGTATTTATGGTTTCGGATTCTGCGGAAATTAATACGTTATCTTATAAAGATGGTGCAGAGGCAGTTCACTGGGAGTCTGACGGAGGCCTGACTTTTGAGATGGGACCATCGGATAAGGACACAGTTGGTACAGAGATTATTCTCCACGTGAATGAGGACAGTTATGAGTTTGCCAATGAGTATCGTGTACGTGAGGTGCTTGAGAAATATTGTTCTTTCATGCCGGTGGAGATATTCCTCACAAAAGCAAATGCAGAACCGGAGTATGAGACAATTCCGAGCGAAGAAGTGACAGAAGAAGATACTGTCATTGAAGAAATCGTGGAAGAGCCGAAGGAAGAAGAAAACAAGGATGGAGAAGACGGAGAGAAAAAAGAACCGGTAAAGAAAACAAAGATTTTGAAACGTCCGGTATCTATCAGTGATATCAATCCTCTCTGGAATAAGCACCCAAATGAATGTACAGAGGAAGAATATAAGACCTTCTATCGCAAGGTGTTCAATGATTACAAAGAGCCGTTGTTCTGGATTCATCTGAATATGGATTATCCATTTAACTTAAAGGGTATTCTGTATTTCCCGAAAGTGAATATTGAATATGAGAACATTGAGGGAATGATTAAGTTATATAACAATCAGGTGTTTATTGCAGACAACATTAAGGAAGTTATTCCGGAGTTCCTTTTGCTTCTTAAAGGTGTGATTGACTGTCCGGATTTGCCATTGAATGTAAGCCGTAGTGCACTTCAGAACGATGGTTTTGTCAAGAAGATTTCTGATTATATTACAAAGAAAGTGGCGGATAAACTCAGTGGTATGTGCAAGACAGACCGTGAGAACTATGAGAAGTATTGGGATGACATCAGTCCATTTATCAAGTTTGGCTGTCTGAAAGATGAAAAGTTTAAAGAGAAGATTAAAGATTATGTTCTCTTTAAAGATATAGATGATAAATACAGCACATTGTCAGAATATCTGGAGACATTGCCTGAGCCGGAAGTTGAGGCAGAGGTTGTTGAGAAGGGTGAGGAAGATAATGAGTCTCAAGAAACTGAGGCGCCTAAGAAAACGGTATATTATGTGACAGATATGCAGCAACAGAGTTCCGCGAGCAGGAGATTAACGCCGTTGTACTTCTTCACAATATTGATCAGCCATTTGTTTCTTCTCTTGAAGCTGGGGATACGGCTGTCAAGTTCCAGAGAATTGATGCAGATTTAACAGAGGCCTTTAAAGAAGAAGGTGATGAGGACAAGTTAAAGGAAGAGACAGAAGTATTGCAGGAGATTTTCCGCAAGGCTATCGGAAAAGAGAATCTTGAAGTGAAAGTTGAAAAATTAAAGAATGAAAATGTTTCATCTATGATTACGATTGCGGAAGAAGCAAGAAGAATGCAGGATATGATGAAAATGTATTCTGCAAACGGCATGGGCGGTATGGATATGTCGGACTACGGGCAGACACTTGTATTGAATGAGAATAACTCATTGGTACAGTATGTTTTGGAAAATAAGGAGGGCGAGAAGACCGATATGTTCTGTAAGCAATTGTATGATTTGGCACTTCTCAGTAACCAGCCTCTCCCGGCAGAAAAAATGACAGAGTTTGTTCAGAGAAGTAACGAAATTATGATGTTGCTGGCAACAAAATAATACAGGTGTTTTTCGGAGAAAGCGGCGTGTTAGGTTGCGTCGCTTTTTTCTTGTGTTTTTGGGAAAATTATGGTACACTTAAACTATCTATATAATGTGAGAATATGGAGGTGCTGGTTGTGGGGAAAAAGATGAAAAAAGGTACAGAATTAGAAGAAATGCTGCGACGTCTGGAAAATCATGATTTCCGTGAGGTGCTTGAGAGCAGACACTTAGATAGTACGGATCTGGCTATCTACAATAGTTATAAAATTTTTTTTGAAGAATATTTTAGAAATTTTGGAAAAGTAAGTTCTGTATCCAGGCAGTTAGAGGGGGTTGTGGAGAGTGTTGTAGATAATTCTGTCAATGTTAAAGATGCATCCGGCTACATAGCAGATGGGGCGGCACAGCAGAAAACTGAAGTGGAACACTGTAAGGATACCATTGATGAGTTTGTGGGCCAGATTGATGACTTAACCAGTATTTCCAAAGGAATGAATGATCTTGCACACCTGATGAACGAAGAGAATGAACAGGGGAAAAATATTATCATCGAATTAAAGGCTTCCCAGAATCGAAATATAAAAGCAATTAACTCCATTACAGAAGAGATTTATCGCTTGGTCGAGAAAACACATAAGATTGATGAAGTGATTCAGCTTTTGTATGATATTACAAGCCAGACAAACCTATTGGCTCTGAACGCTTCTATTGAAGCTGCCAGAGTCGGTGAGGCCGGCAAGGGATTTGCTGTCGTGGCAGATGAAGTCAGACAGCTTTCGGAGGAGAGCCGTCATGCCAGTGAGAGAATCAGCACCTCGATAAAGGAGATTAAAGATGAACTGACATCGTTGAAGACGACAATGGATAATTCCAATGCGACATTTATGGCACAGACGGAAACGGTAGACAAAGTGACCAGTACAATGGAGAATATCCGTGGTTCGATTCAGGATTTTGTCGGAAGGCAGAGAGAGTTTCAACGAGATGTATCTTCTATGATGGCTGAAAAAGACAAATTGGTGGATTCAATCGAGAACATATATAGCGTCACTGAAAAATCTAACGCAGCGACAGAGGAAGTGTCCAGTCTCACTCTGATGCAGGATAACAATGCCTCTCTTCTCAAACAGATGGCCAGAGACCTCATGAAGAATATAGATCAGTTGGAGAAGGGGTCAAAAGATATCAAGATAGAGGAAATAAAAGAGCGAAAGAAAAAGATTGCGATGGTTTGGGATTATGATTTGCCATTTTGGGATCCGGCTACGAAAGAGGCTGAGAGGACGGCGAAGATTCTGGGCTTTGATGTGGATATATATGCTCCGAAACACCGTGGAGACAAGGGCGTTGAGGAGATGGTTCAGTTTTTGTCTAAGGTCAACAGTGAGGAGTTTGACGGAGCCGTGGTATCACCGCTTACGGGCAAGGGCATGAAAGAAGTTTTGAACAAGATAAACAGTCAAAAAATTCCAATTATTTTTCTTCAGTCGGCCGTGGAGGGAATTCCATATGTGTCACTTGTTGGAACCAACAATGTCGAGTGTGGAAAGAATTCTGCAAGAGCAGTGGTGAATCAGCTTAATGGATCAGGGGAAGTGGCGATTGGACTTTGGTCAGATACGCAGATGGATGCGATTGAAGATCGCGCCGATGGTTTTATGAAGGAAATGAGCACTCATCCGGACATAAAGGTTCATTCCTTTGATGTGCTGAGTCATCCGGATGATATGAATGTAGATGCGCTTCTCCGTGATCTTATGGAAGAACATCCGAATCTGGACTTGATTTTTACAACGAATATTGACTGGGGAGAGACGTTGGCGAAACATCTTGCAAAGACATCCTATGATGTAAAGATTGTTACCGTGGATTTTACAAAAGAATTGATTCCATATATTCGTGGTGGCCAGATTGTGTCTGCTATCGCACAGAGACCGATGGTATGGGGCTCTACCCCGATTGAGATGCTTTCTGATGTGTTCAATGGTGAGCGGGTAGAGAAAGTGTGCGATACCGGTACCTATGAAGTGAATGTTGGAAATATGGAGATCTTTGCAAAGAGGATGTAAAGATATTAGTTTATATAAGAGATTTGTAATGAGAGGAGGTTTGGGCTTATGGAATGGGAAATTGACAAAACCGGTCTGGATAGTCCGCTATTTGAGGGATTTTGTGATACGTCTGACAGAAATTTTTTCTTTGTAACGAATATGGAGACAAATGTAACCCGGTGGGATAAAAAGATGGTTAGCTATTTCGGAATGCATAGTGAATACATGATAGATGGCGGATTTGTATGGTCTGAATTTGTTCATCCGGATGACAGGGAGGAATATTTGAAGGATATTACCGAGTTGATGTCAGGAAGAAATCGTGTTCATACGATGGATTACCGGGCAAGGAACAGCAAGGGTGAATATGTCCGGTGTACCTGTCGGGGAATTGTCATTGATGGAAAAGATGGCGGAGCAGATATGTTTGTAGGTTCGATTGAAAATCACAGTATTTCAGATAATGTCGATTCTGTAACAAACTTGTACAATATTATCGGATTTCGGCAGTACTATCAGCTTTTAAGACAGAATGGTCAGGGCGGTACTATTATTTTGGTCGGCATCAACAACTTTTCAGAGGTGAATGATTTATATGGATACAGAATCGGAGACCAGTTGTTGAGAATTTTGGGGGAGAGTCTGGTATCCAAAATCGGACATAAATATGGACCTGTTTACCGAATGGATGGGGTTCGGTTTGCGTGTTGCCTTGTGGGAATGGATGACAAAGATGAAGTTAGTACAATTTATGATCAGATTAAGAGAATTGCAGCGCATGAATTGTATTTGGGCGGTGAGCGGATTGCCATTACTGTCTCTGCGGGAGCAGTAGTGCTGGGAGAAGGTTATGATGAGTCATCTCTGCTTACCAGCGCCAGTTATTCGCTGCAGCAATCCAAATACGAAAAGCATGGCGAACTTGTCTTTTTTGATGAGAATCTCATGGCAGACAGCCGGAAAAATGTTGAGATTCTAAGTACGTTGAGAGAGTCAATACGCAATGATTGTGATGGCTTTTTCTTATGCTATCAGCCGGTGATCGGGGCGGAATCTGAAAAATTAGTAGGTGCTGAGGCGTTGCTTCGCTGGGAGAAGGAACCGTATGGATTGGTGCCGCCGGGGTTGTTTATAGCATGGTTGGAAAATGATCCGAATTTTTTCGATTTGGGCAACTGGATTTTGAGACGCGCAATGACGGAGGGAAAGGAAATATTGAATTATTATCCGGATTTTATTCTTAACGTCAACATTGCGTACCCTCAGTTGTCGAGAAAACGTTTTCGAAAATGTCTGAAGGAGATTATTGATGAGACGGGGTATCCGCCTAAAAATCTTTGCCTGGAGTTGACAGAGAGATGTCATCAGCTTGAAATTTCATACCTTCAGAAGGAGATTGATTATTTGAAATCATTGGGAATTAAAATTGCTATTGATGATTTTGGTACAGGGTTTTCATCATTGAATCTTCTCAAAGATCTGGATGTGGATACCCTTAAGATTGATAGAAGTTTTGTCAGTGATATTCAGGGGAATGTAGCAAATCAGGAAATTGTGCGCGCAATCAGTAATTGTGCCACAAATCTTAATATACATGTCTGTATGGAGGGGTTAGAGGATCGGGATATGATTGACTATATGAGCCGGTTTGGACCGTATAGTTATCAAGGATACTATTATTCCCGGCCGATTCGCATGGAAGATTTTAAAGCTAAATATTTTCCACAAGAAAACAATTAACCAAAAATCAGGAGGACATCATGTTATCAAAGTTTTGCGTAAGGCGACCGTATACGGTGCTTGTTGCGGTTGTCATTGTTTTAGTGCTCGGATATCTTTCGTTCAGAGATATGAGTACTGATCTGTTACCGAATATGGAATTTCCGTATGCTGTTGTAATGACCACATATGCGGGAGCGAGCCCGGAAGAAGTGGAGCGGGCAGTTACTGAACCGGTGGAGCAAGCGATGGCGAGTATTAACAATATAAAGACAGTTCAGTCCATGTCAATCAGCAATATGTCCGTTGTTATCATGGAATTTAATGATGGTACAGATATGGGCTCGACAACTGTGGATATGCGTGAGAGTCTTGACCGTATTACGGCGTCGTGGGATGATGCGATTGGAAGCCCTACTATTATGAAAATTAATCCGGAGATGATGCCGGTTATGGTTGCGGCGCTGGATATGGAAGACATGGACGGCGCAGAGGTAACTAAAAAGGTAGAGGATGATATTATTCCGGAGATTGAGAGTGTCGAGGGGGTTGCTTCCGTCGATGAGTCCGGAGCCATTGAGAAAAAGGTTGAGGTGATTATTCAGCAGGATAAGCTGGATAAAGTCAATAAAAAAGTGCAGAAGGCGATTGATGGGAAACTGTCAGACGCACAGAAAAAGATTGATAAAAACAAAAAAAAGGTAGAAGACGGAAAAGACAAACTGGAATCGGAGCAGAAGAAGGCGGCCGATCGGATAGCACAGGGCGAGACAAAGCTGAACAGTGCGACAGAGAAGATTAAGACCGGACTGGAAACCATTAATGCACAGATAAAACAGGTCAAAAAGCAGAAGAAAACGCTGCTCTCGTCAGAAAAGCAGTTAAAGAGCGGACTGGCGCAGATGGCAAAAGGCAAGAAGACCTTACAGACAACGATTAAGTCATTGAAACAGGCTAAGGCACAATTAAATACAGTAAAAGACGGTCTGGACAAGATGGATACACAGATTGCTGCGATGGAGCAGCAGATAAAGGCACTGGGAGACAATGCGCCGGAGGAATTGAAGACGGCACTTTCTGCCTTGCAGACACAGCGTCAGGTCATTGTAGGGCAATTAGAGAAGCAGGGGATTAAGGAGTCAGAACTTCCTGCCAAAATAAAAGAAGTAGAGACTGGTCTTGTCAAGGCACAGAGTGGTCTGACAGAACTCGAAAAACAGGAGAAGACGTTAAAGAAAAATCAGAAGAAGATTGTCAAGGCAAAGAAGGCAATTGAGACCGGACTCAGCAAATTGCAGGAGGCAAAGACAAAATTAAAGGCCGGTAAAGTGTCTACAGCGGATGCTTTGGAAGAATTAAATAAGCAAAAAATTCTTGCCAGTATCAAGATGAGTGTTGCTGAGGCGCAGCTCAACAGCGGTTCTGAAAAATTGACACAGGCTGAGACTGAATTTAAAAATACAAAGAAGACAACCAAAGAAAATGCAAATGTGAATAAGATTATCACAAAAGAAATGGTTGAGGGAATTTTGAAGGCAGAAAATTTTGATATGCCTTCCGGATATATCACAGACGGAGATGCGTCGTATCTTGTCCGTGTCGGTGATAAGGTTGACAATATAGATGACATCGGTGAGTTGGTTATTCTTGATATGGATATGGATGATTTAGAGCCGATTCGATTAAAAGATGTGGCTGATATTGCGCAGACAGACAATTCAGATGATGTATACACGGTGGTCAACGGCAATTCCGCTGTTATGGTGACAATTCAGAAGCAGTCCGGGTTTTCTACCGGAGATGTTACGGATTCTCTGAAAAAGAAATTTGATACGTTGCAGGAGGCCAATGAAGGACTGAATATTTCCATTATGATGGATCAGGGGGTATACATTGATCTTGTTGTCAATGCTGTGCTTGAAAATCTGATGTTTGGTGGTATTTTGGCAATTTTGATTCTGCTGTTTTTCCTGCGGGATCTTCGACCAACGATTGTTGTCGCCTGCTCGATTCCGCTCAGTGTTGTGGCTGCGGTTGTGGCGATGTATTTCAGCGGTGTGACGCTGAATATCATTTCCTTGTCCGGTCTGGCGCTCGGTGTCGGTATGCTGGTAGATAACTCGGTCGTTGTAATTGAAAATATTTTCCGATTGAAGAATGAGGGATATTCGACGAGAAGGGCAGCAGTTGAGGGCGCTTCTCAAGTGGCAGGTGCTATTGTTGCATCGACACTTACAACAGTCTGCGTATTTGCGCCGATTATATTTACCGATGGAATTACAAAGCAGTTGTTTGTGGATCTGGCATTGACGCTTGCATACACATTAGGTGCCAGTTTGTTGATTGCGCTCACCCTGGTTCCGGCAATGTCAGCGGGATTGATTAAGAGAGTAAAGCCGAAAGAATCCAGAATCATTAATGGAATGCAGAATATTTATGGAAAGATTCTTGCCAGGATTCTTCGCTTGAAGCCGGTTGTTTTGATTGTTTCTGTTGTACTTCTCGGACTGTTTGGTGCACTTGCCATGAAGAATGGTATGTCTATGATGCCGGAGATGGAGAGTACACAGATGACAGCTACCATGACGGTAGAAGATGGCAAAGAGTTAGAGGAAATTCGACAGATTTCTAACGATGCGATCAAAGCGATGCAGGAGGTTGCGGATGTGGAGACAGTGGGGGCCTATACCGGTTCTGGTTCTTCTATGTCAATGCTGACTGGTGGCGGTGGTGGAAATGGTAACACGATTACTATGTATCTGATTCTCTCTGAGGACAGGAGCATGAGCAATGCTGATGTAGTAAAAGAGATTGAGGAGAAGACAAAAGACCTCGATTGTGAGCTGTCAATCAATGCATCTGCTATGGATATGAGCGCGCTGACAGGGCAGGGTGTGACCATTAATATCAAGGGAAGAAATCTTGATAAGATGCAGGAACTTTCCGAGGAAATCATGGAGGAGTTAAAAGAAATTGACGGTCTTGATAATATTTCCAATGGCCTGGATGATGCGGGGAAAGAGTACCGTATCTCGGTAAATAAAGCAAAAGCAATGAAATATACCTTGACGGTAGCACAGGTATATCAGCAGATTTATGCCAAAATCAGTGAGGCGTCGTCCTCTACGACACTGTCAACAGATACGGAAGACTTAGGTGTTTTTGTCAGCAACGCGAAGGATACTTCCATGACGAGAGAAGCCATCCGGAATATGAAAATCGAGTATACTGATACGACGACACAAAAGACGAAAAAAGTAAAACTCGAAAAGATTGCAACTTTTGAGGAGGCAGATTCTCCAAATACAATCAGTCATAATGGACAGAGCAGATATTTGTCTGTTACAGCGGATATAAAGGATGATTATATTGTCAGTGATGTCAGTGCTGATGTAAGAGAACAACTGGATGGATTTGATGCACCGGCGGGGTATGAAATTGAATTTGACGGAGAAGATGAAGCAACCCGTGAATCAATGAAACAGGTGCTTCTCATGATGGCACTTGGAATTCTTCTCATGTATCTGATCATGGTTGCTCAGTTCCAGTCGCTGCTGTCACCATTTATCATTTTGTTTACGATACCGCTTGCGTTTACCGGTGGGTTTATCGGACTTTGGATTTCGGGAAGTGATGTCAGTGTCATTGCGATGATTGGTTTTGTTATGCTCGCCGGAATCATTGTAAATAACGGTATTGTCCTGGTTGATTATATCAATCAGATTCGTCGCGAAGGGATGGAAAAGAGAAAGGCGATTGTAGATGGTGGAAAGACTCGACTTCGCCCGATTCTTATGACCGCACTCACCACGGTACTTGGCCTTATTCCAATGGTCACCGGAGATAAAATGGGTTCGGATATGACACGTCCGATGGCAATTGTCACGATTGGCGGCCTGTTGTACGGAACACTGTTGACATTATTTGTTGTGCCGTGTATTTATGACCTTCTCAATCGAAAAAAAGATATAACAGAAAAATCACTGGACAGAGAAGATTAGTGTGAGCGGGTTCAACAAAATCGATAGTTGGGGGAAGAGGAAATGGATAACGAGGAATTAAAAAAACTTCCAATCGGATTTATGGATTCCGGACTGGGTGGAATAAGTGTACTCAGGGAAGCGGTTCGAATTATGCCGGCAGAGGATTTTATCTATTTTGGAGATTCGCTCAATGCACCATATGGAACGAAAGAACAAACCGTTATTCGCGCATTGACCTTTAGTGTAGTGGAAAATCTTCTCAAACAGGGCATTAAAGGGCTTGCGGTTGCCTGCAATACAGCGACAAGTGCGGCAGTTCGACTGCTTCGAGAAATGTATCCGGAGCTGCCGATTGTCGGAATTGAACCGGCGGTAAAGCCGGCGGTGGATCGAAGTCAGGGAGGTAGAATTCTTGTAATGGCTACGCCGATGACGATTGCGCAGGAAAAGTATCATGCTCTTCTTAATCGTTATAAAGATCAGGCCGAGATCGTTTCTGTTCCATGTGAAGGGCTCATGGAGTTCGTTGAACAGGGGAAGATGGAAGGGGAAGAGTTGAATGCATATTTTCGTGAGCACCTTCTTCCTTATCTTACGGAGGATACGGAAACAATCGTTCTTGGCTGTACGCACTATCCGTTTTTGAAATCGCAGTTAAAAAAGTTTTTGAATCATAGAACGATTGAGTTGATTGATGGCAGTCTGGGAACATCGATGGAATTGAAGAGACGTTTAAAGGTAAAGGGATTGCTCAGAGAAGATGACCGAACTGGTAATGTTGTGATTCAGAATTCTTCCGGTAAACAGGATATGATTGACAGAAGTTATGAATTACTTCGATTGCCGGTAGAAGATAATTCGTAACGATACATGAATATTTATTTTAACTGCTATCATGTAATAAAATCAGACCTCCTGCATAGGATAAAGGCAGGAGGTCTTTTATGTTCATGCGGAATAAAAAAAAGATAATTATAGCATTCGTGTTTTTGGCGCTTGTTTACTGTGTAGCTGTGGAAATATCATTTGTAAAAAAGGTTCTTACGTTTTGCGAAATAGGTGGACTATCTGTTGAAGAATCCTTAGGGATCATAGAGGACTGGAAATGTTTTCCGGTTCCGGAGGATAAATCGGGAAAGGCATCTGTAGATTATGAGGATTCTTTTGGCGGCGAGCGCACATATGGTGGCAAAAGACGTCATGAGGGAACCGATTTGATGTCTTCGAATAAGGAACGGGGATATTTTCCTGTTGTAAGTGTATGTGACGGCATTGTTGAAAAAAAAGGCTGGCTCAAACTCGGGGGATGGAGAATGGGAATTCGATCAGAACACGGTACCTATTTTTACTATGCTCATATGGAGCGATATGAAGAAAATCTGGAAGAGGGAAGTAAAGTGGAAGCCGGTCAGGTAATTGGATATATGGGGGATTCCGGCTATGGAGAAGAGGGGACAACCGGACAGTTTGCCGTTCATCTGCATTTTGGCGTATACATAAAAAGAGGAGATAAGGAAGTTAGCATTAATCCGTATCCGCTTCTCAAGTTGTATGAGGACAAACGGGGAGAATTTTGATTTTGACGACAAAAGATTCCTTGTTTGGCTTGATTTTGGATACTGCGAATGATATGATACTAATGAAAAAGGATGGAGAGAACGAAAGAAAGAGAGGGTGCAGACATTGAGGATAGAGAAATGTCATGTTGGATATATCAGGCAGGAAAAAAAGGTGAACTGGCTCTGGCTTTGGGGATTTATTGTGATTGCGTTGGCAATATTTTTTGCCGGATATCTATGGACTCACACAAGAGCGAATGTGTTTACGGTACTTTCCGTGTTAATGGTGCTACCGGCAGCCAAGAGAGTTGTTGGGCTGGTTGTTTTTTTGCCGAGAAAAGGAGTGGATCGTGCGAGATATGAATTCATTCACAGTAAGGCAAAAGAGGGAATACTACTTGCCGAGTATGTATTTACATCGACCGAGAAGATTATGCATCTGGATTTTGTTCTGATTTGGAAAGGAAAAACTTTGGCTGTTGTGGCGCCGTCGATTCAGGACAAAAACTATATGATTCATTATTTAGAGGAGAATGTTCATCGCATAGCAAAGGAGTATGAGGTAAAAGTTTTTGAAAAGGATGAAGAACTTCTTGACTTTCTTGAAAAGAATTCCGGTGGAGATTTGACTGTGGAGAGTGATGAGAAAGTGGCAGCTCATTTGAGGACATTGGCGGTATGAGAGAAATTCAAATTGAGAAAAATGAAAGCGGTCAGCGCTTGGACAAGTTTCTGAAAAAGTATTTGCGTGAGGCAACAGGCGGATTTATATATAAAATGCTCCGCAAAAAAAACATTAAACTAAACGGTGGACGCGCAGAGGGAAAGGAACTGCTTCAACCCGGGGATGTGGTGACTCTCTATTTATCAGAAGAAACACTGGAAAAATTTCGCGGAATACATCAAAAGGGAATTCATTATCCGGTGACCAAACTGGACATTATATATGAAGATGATAATATTATTCTGGTAAATAAGCCCGCAGGTATGCTTTCGCAGAAGGCGAAGCCGGAGGATGTCAGTCTGGTGGAATATCTGCTTGGATACCTGCAATCGGAGGGAAAGTGGCATCCGGGCGATACCTTTACGCCCGGAATTTGTAACAGGCTGGATCGGAATACAAGTGGTCTTGTGATTGCGGGGAAAAGTCTTCTTGGGACACAGATGATGTCGGAATTATTGAAGAAGAGAGCACTGGATAAATATTATATTACAATCGTGGAGGGTGTGATGACGCAATCTTCTCTTGTTAAGGGATATCTCTCCAAGGATACAGCGGTGAATGTGTCGCACATTTTTGGTGAGCCGGGGGAAGGACGAGTATATATCGAGACCGGATATGAGCCAATCTGTCACAGCGATTGCTATACACTTCTCAGAGTAAAGCTGATTACGGGAAAGACTCATCAGATACGAAGTCATCTTGCCAGTATTGGACATCCGGTTATCAATGATAGAAAATATGGCGGGCGGAATTTCAAAGATTTAAAACACTTTTTGCTTCATGCGGAAACAATACATTTTCCGAAACTGCCGGGGCCACTGGAAGAATTGAGCGGTCAAACGTTTGCGGCATCTGTTCCGGAGCAGTTTGAAGAAGTGAAAAAGTATCTGTTCAGGGATGTGAAATGATAAAAAAATAAAGCGCAATACTGCGCAGAAATGAGGATAAATTATGAATAAAAAACTATTGATGTTGTTTGCGGAAGGTTATGAGACGGGAGAGGCTCTGGTGCCGGTGGATGTATTGCGCCGCGGAGGGGTTGAGGTTACGATGGCTTCCATTACAGATGAGATGACAGTAACGAGCGCACAGGGAATCAGCGTGAGCATGAATGCGAAGCTGAGTGAAATTGAGCCTCTGGATTATGATGCGATTGTGCTTCCGGGCGGTATGCCGGGGACAACCCATCTCGGAGAGAGTGATCTTGTAAAAAAGGCACTGCTCTCGATGAATGAGGCAGGAAGACTGGTGGCAGCAATCTGTGCGGCTCCGGGAGTTCTTGGTAAACATGGCCTTTTACAAGCGAAAAAAGCGTGCTGTTACCCGGGACTGGAAGGCAATCTTATTGGCGCCGAGGTTACAATGGACAAGGTTACGATTGATGGAAATATTGTAACAAGCCGTGGTCTTGGAACGGCGATGGATTTTGGACTCACCCTGCTTGCCCTGCTGGAGAGCAAAGAGGTGTCTGACAGTATCCGTGAGTCGATTGTTTATGGAGTTTCATAATGGCAACCTGGAATTCAAGGGGACTTCGAGGTTCTTTTCTGGAAGAATTGATTAATCTTACCAATGAAAAGTACCGCTCACAGAAGTTGGCGTTAGTCCAGAAAATTCCCACGCCAATTAAGCCGATTAATATTGATAAGGCCACACGACATATTACGCTTGCCTATTTTGACCAAAAGAGTACCGTGGATTACATTGGTGTTGTTCAGGGAATTCCGATTTGTTTTGATGCCAAAGAGTGTGCGATTGACCGATTTGCACTTTATAATAATGTCCATGAACATCAGATGAAATTCATGGAGGAATTTGAAGAGCAGGAGGGAATCGCCTTTCTTCTTATTTATTTTAAAAACAGGGATTGTTATATGTATCTTCCGTTTAAAGATTTGAAGCAGTTTTGGGACAGAATGCAGGCGGGGGGACAAAAGAATTTTAAATTTGAAGAATTGAATCCAGCCTATGAGATTTCGGTGTATTCGGGAACGTTTCTTCACTATCTGGAACAGATTCAGATGGATATGAATGAGAGAGAATAAAAGAGATTCCAAAACTTTCCATAATAAAAATTTTCATAGTGGCAACAATAGTACCATGACAAGCGAGCGCGAAAAAAGTGTTCTTGTTTGTCTTTCAAATATACAGGGTAAACGCCCAAAGAAAATTTTTATGGAGGTGTAGAACTATGGCAAGTAATAGTAATAGTTCAAGAATGGAAGTACCACAGGCAAAAGAGGCAATGAATCGTTTTAAGATGGAGGTTGCCAATGAAATCGGCGTAAATCTCAAGCAGGGTTATAACGGAGATTTGACATCCCGTGAGGCCGGCTCAATCGGTGGCGAGATGGTTCGTCAGATGATTAAGAGACAGGAAGAGTCTATGAAATAATCATGATACGACTGTAACTTTATCACGAAAATAAAGAAGGGACTGACTTACTATTGGTTTTTCAGTAGTGCTGTCAGTCCTTCTTGTTGTCAATGTCGTCGCAAACGAAATCAAATATATATTGTAAAGTAGAAATCGTTATGATAAAATATTTTTCGTAGCGTTTTAAAAAAAATAATTTACAGATGGAATGGATAGGAGATTATCTATGATACAAATGCTTTTAAACATTATTTTATTGATTGTTGGATTTGTTGCGCTGATTAAGGGGGCAGATTTTTTTGTGGATGGAAGTGCCGGCATAGCCAGAACATTTCATGTGCCCGGAGTTATCATTGGCCTTACGATTGTGGCGATGGGGACAAGTGCACCGGAACTGGCAGTCAGTATATCGGCCGGGCTGTCCGGTTCCAATGCGATTGCAGTGAGCAATGTAGTAGGTTCCAATATTTTTAATCTTTTGATGGTACTCGGTGTGTGTGCAGTGTTGAATCCACTGCCGGTCGATGACGGAATCAAAAAATTTGACTATCCGCTTTCGTTGATTATTACGTTGATTATTGGAATTTTTGGAGGAAATCTGATTCTTTCCGGCAAAGTGGCAAATATTAAGGATATGGATGCGCAGGCGGGAACTCTCAGCCGTTGGAACAGTTTGATTTTAGTTGCCATTTTTATCGCTTATATGATTTACACGATTTATCAGGCGAAGAAAAATCCGGTACAAGATGAGTCAGAAGAACAAACTGCACCGATATGGAAAAATATCATTTTTATCATCGGAGGACTGGCGGCTATTATTATTGGAGGAAATCTTGTGGTAAACAATGCAAGAGACCTTGCGCTGGCATGGCACATGAGTGAGACGCTTGTGGGACTTACGATTGTCGCGATTGGGACAAGTCTGCCGGAACTGGTGACCTCCGTAGTAGCTTCGCGAAAAGGTGAGAACGGCATGGCCATCGGCAATGTTGTTGGTTCTAACATTTTTAATCTTATGCTGATTCTCGGTGTGTCCGGTTCTATTCATCCAATCGGGATATCGGTTGCGTCATTTGTTGATATCGGGCTGCTTCTCGGTGTCAGTCTGATTGCCTATGCATTTGTGTGTACAGGAAAAAAAGTCAGCAGGGTTGAGGGATTTGTAATGGTTGCACTGTATGTGGCATATACAGCATTTGCCATTATTAGATAAAAGACAAGGAGGACAAATTCATGTTTAAGAAAAAACTGATTGCGGGACTACTTACATTGAGTCTTGCACTGCCGGTAATGTCAGTGACCGGACCGGCAAAAGAGGTGAAGGCGGCAACAAAGGAGATTACAATCGAGAAAGCAACAACAATCAATCCGATTGCCGGCTTTGATGACAAGGGGAATACTGCTTATGGAGGTGATCCATCCATTCTGGTTGATGGGGATACCGTATATCTCTATGTCGGTCATGATGTGGCGACGACAGATGCGTATAATATTACAGAATATCTGTGCTATTCGACAAAAGATTTGAAGGAATGGAAGTATGAAGGCGTTGCCATGAAGGCGTCTACGGCGGAGATTTCATGGGCAAATTCCAGCAATTCCGCATGGGCGGCTCAGGTTATGAAACATAATGGAAAATACTATTTGTATTATTGTACATGGTCAAAATCATCTATCGACAGTGGAAAACAGTGTATTGGCGTGGCGGTTTCGGATAATCCGACATCCGGATTTAAAGATATCGGCAAGCCGCTTGTGAAGGGCTCTGTGACAGATCCGCAGACCAGTGACTGGAATGACATTGACCCTACCGCATGGATTGAGACGGACGAAAAAGGCGTGGAGCATCGCTATCTTGCATGGGGTAACGGAAAATTCTATGTGTGTGAATTGAATGAGGACATGACCAGTATCAAGGATTTAAATGGTGATGGAAAGATTACTTCGGGAACGGAAAAATCTTCCGCGGATATTATCGAGCAGAGTTCAAAACTTACATTCTTTACGGAAGCGCCGTGGCTTTATCGCAGGAAAGATGCGAGTGGAAAGCCATATGGAAAATATTATTTATTTTATGCCTATGGCTGGAGAGAGCGCATGGCATATGCGACGGCAGATGATTTGTTCAGTGGTGACTGGAAGACCGGCGGTGTGATTATGGAATATACGGCTACATCCAATACCAATCATATGGCAGTATTTGATTTTAACGGGAAGACTTATTTTGTCTATCATAATGGACAGTTAGCAGGAGGCAATGGATTCCGTCGTTCTGCCTGTATAGCGGAATTAAAATTCGACAGTGATGGGGCAGTACAGTATATTCCGGAGACGGCAGCCGGACCGTTTGGCAAAACGACTTCTATTTATACGAACTCAGGAGCACTTCTTGCTCATGAAAACAAGACAAACCCATCTGTAGACAGCGGTTATCCGATGAGTCTTTCTGTCGGTGTCGGAATCAGCAAAGAAGCGGCGGACAAGCAATGGGTGATTACCGCAGGAAAAGCAGATGCAAAAAAGGATTCCTATGTGTCCATTGAATCAGAAAATAAACCGGGATTGTATCTGACAGCGAAATCCAAAACGGCTGTGACCTTAACTCAGGATACAGATGGAAAAGCAAATACGGCAAACAAACAGACGTTTAAGACAGTAGAAGGACTGTCAGACGCAAAAGGTGTTTCCTTTGAAAGTGTGGCATACCCAGGCAATTATCTGAGTATTAAAAATGGTTCACTTGTATTGACAAGTGCGACAAAGGATCCTGTGGCATCTACCTTTTATCTTGGCGTTGACTCTTCGGATTCTTCTCTTCGCTCGATTGCCGTAACAGTGAAAAAGCCGCAGTTCCTTACAGGAACCAAGGTAAAGAAGAGCAATCTTACGGTTACTGCTGTTTATGCAAATGGAAAGACAAAGAAGGTGACAAACTTTACGTCTACAATTTCCAAAATCACGTATAAGAAAGCGGGGGCAAAGACGATTCAAGTTACCTATAAAGAGGGCTCGATAACGCGAACTACGAACGCTTATGTTACTTATATTAAGAAGCCGGCAAAAGTTAAAAAGTTGAAGGCTAAACTTGCCGGGAAGAAAAAAGTAAAACTTACATGGAAAAAGGTTTCCGGTGTAAAGGGATACGAAGTCAGCTATGGAAAGAAAAAGTCAAAACACAAAGTTTACAAGACAACATCAAAATGCAAAGTGACATTCTCTGGCAAAAAGGGAACAACATACTATTTCCATGTGCGTTCGTATGTAAAATTAAATGGGAAAAAATCTTATTCCAAATATAAGACAGTTAAAATAAAGGTTACCAAATAATACGGTGGGAATATGGAAAAAATAGTGTTAGTTCAAGTGGATGCTTCCGTGGAGAGGCAGATTCGCAGATTGGCAGAGAACAAAAAGATTCAAGTAGTGTCAGTCGGGACGGAGGCTGCCGGAAAAACTGTGGATGAAATCATTCATTTTCGGAATTCGACAGATGATGTATCCGCTGAGAAGATGACTCCTAGAGATAAGGAATTACTGCCGTCATCCTCTTTGATGATTTTTTCAGACGTGAGTGAAAAGCATTTTGATAAATTACTGTTTGAGATGCGGGAGAAAAGGATTGCGGTAGAGCTCAAAGCGGTTGTGACACCGACGAATCGCAGTTGGAGTCTTGGCAGACTTTACACCGAATTGGAAAAAGAAAAAATATTTTACTTGAGTAGAAATAGGTAATAAGTATAAAAATAATAAGATTCTTCCATACTAAAAATAAAAGAGTATGGAGGAATCTTTATTTATGTCGATAACATTTGCAGAAAGCGAGACGAAAAAAAATCTAATGCGCGCTTTTGCTTGTGAGAGTCAGACAAGAAATTGCTATACGTTTGTCGCAGAACAGGCGAAGGCATTGGATATGTATGTGCTTGAAATGTTATTCCGCTATACTGCAGAACAGGAGAAGGAGCATGCGGAGATTTTTTATCGGTTTCTGAAGGAGGCGTCGGGAGAGAGCATGGTGGTAGATGGCGCATATCCCATTGAACTGGAGGATAATCTTCTGGCATTGCTGAGAGATGCGCAGAAGCGCGAGTACGAAGAGCATGATACAATTTATAAAGAATTTGGAGATGTGGCGTTACAGGAAGGATATTCTGAAATTGCATTTGCGTTTCATCAGATTGCCCGCGTGGAAAAGATTCACGGTGACCGGTTTGGAAAATACGCGGATCTTCTGGAGCAGGGAAAGTTATTTGTTGCTGACCATGCCTTAAAATGGAACTGCTTGAACTGCGGAGCTGTGTTTGACTCAAAAGAGGCTCCGGAGAAATGCCCGGTGTGCCGTCATGGAAGGGGATATTTCATTCGGAGGACCGCCGCACCATTTGATGAGTGTGAGTTCTGATTTATTTTAAAAATCTATTGAAATTTTTCTTCAAATACGGTATTCTATTAGTAGGTTTCATGTGACTGACGGAGAGTGTTCTGCGGATGGCGGAAAACTTGTGGGAGAACCCACAGGGAGCATGGAGAGTATAATCAGCCGACCGTCTGGGCAACCGGTTTCTTTGGTTGCGCAGACGGCCGGCTTTTTTAAGAGAATGGAGGAAAAGAAAGATGCAGATGATTTCACTGGAAAATGAATTGAAGAACAACAGTTATCCGGGACGTGGTATTGTGATTGGAAAGTCACCAAATGGTAAATATGCTGTGACGGCATATTTTATTATGGGGCGGAGTGAGAACAGCCGCAATCGTGTATTTGTCACCGATGGAGAGGGGATTCGTACACAGGCGTATGACGAGTCGAAACTGAGTGATCCGAGTTTGATTATTTATGCACCTGTCCGTGTACTTGGGGACAGCAAAAAGAGTTTTAAGACAATTGTGACAAATGGTGACCAGACGGATACTGTTTATGACTTGATGAGTGAGGGAAAGACATTTGAGCAGGCTTTGCTGACAAGAGAATTTGAGCCGGATGGTCCGAATTATACCCCGCGCATTTCCGGTATCATGGATGTGACAGAGGGCAGTTATAAGTATACGATGTCTATCTTGAAGAGCAATAACGGCAATCCGGATGCCTGCAACCGCTATACATTCGATTACTCTGATCCAGTCGCCGGTGAAGGTCATTTTATTCACACATATATGGAGGACGGCAATCCTCTTCCGAGTTTTGAGGGAGAGCCGAAACTTGTGGGAACAGAAGATGATATTGAAGTTTTCACCGAAAAAGTTTGGAACGCTCTGAATCAGGATAATAAAGTCTCTCTGTTTGTTCGCTATATCGATATCGCAACAGGAGAATGTACATCTAAAATCGTAAATAAAAATCAGTAATAGAGAAAGGATATAAGACTATGAAAGAACTTGAGTTAAAGTATGGATGCAACCCAAACCAGAAACCTTCCCGCATTTATATGGAGGAGGGAGAACTGCCAATTAAAGTATTGAACGGAAAGCCGGGATATATCAATTTTCTGGATGCGTTTAATGGATGGCAGCTTGTGAAGGAACTTAAGAAAGCGACCGGACATCCGGCAGCAACTTCGTTTAAACATGTCTCACCTGCCGGAGCAGCAGTGGGATTGCCGCTCAGTGATGTAGAAAAAAAGATTTACTGGGTGGATGACCTCGGCGAATTGTCACCGCTCGCGGCAGCTTATGCGCGTGCAAGAGGGGCAGACCGCATGTCTTCTTATGGGGATTTTATCGCATTGTCTGATGTCTGTGATGTCAGTGCGGCGAAGATGATTAAGAGAGAGTTCTCAGATGGTATCATTGCTCCGGGATATGATCCGGAGGCATTAGAACTGTTGAAAGAGAAGAAGAAGGGGGCTTACGCAATTATCGAAATTGATCCGGATTATGTGCCAAAACAGCTTGAGAGGAAAGAAGTATTTGGTATTACATTTGAACAGGGGCGCAATGAGTTGAATATTGATGATGACTTTTTTGCCAATGTAGTCACAGAGAATAAAGAGATTCCGGAACTTGCCAAAATTGATATGGCGATTTCCATGATTACGCTTAAGTATACACAGTCAAATTCTGTTTGTTTTGTTAAAGGTGGTCAGGCAATTGGTATCGGTGCCGGTCAGCAGTCCCGTATTCACTGTACCAGACTTGCTGGAAGCAAGGCAGATAACTGGTTCCTTCGTCAGTCCCCACAGGTTCTTAATCTTCCGTTCAAAGAGGGGATGAAGAGGGCAGATCGCGATAATGCGATTGATCTGTATATCGGTGAGGATTATATGGATGTATTGGCAGATGGTGAATGGGAGAAAGTATTTACTGAGAAACCGCCGGTATTTACAAAAGAGGAGAAGGCAGCTTGGTTAAAAGAGTATGCCAAGGATGTTACTTGCGGCTCTGACGCATTTTTCCCATTTAGTGACAATGTGGAGAGGGCTTTCCGAAGTGGTGTGAAGTATATTGCTCAGCCGGGTGGTTCCATTCGTGACCAGGATGTCATTGATGCCTGCAATAAGCATGGCATTGTAATGAGCTTTACCGGACTTCGCCTGTTCCATCATTGATTATAAAAACTGTATATAGAAGAATTGTGAGAAGGGGAGGTAAGACAAATGGATGCTAAAGTAGAGAATAACGTATTGAAAATTGCGCTGGATGGGAGAATTGATTCAAATAATGCGGGAGAGACAGAAAAGGAGCTTCTGGAAATTTGGGAGGCAAATACTGCGGATTCTTGTGTGATTGATGTTGATAATCTTGAATATATCTCCAGCGCAGGGCTTCGCGTGCTCATGAAACTACGGAAGAAGTCGAAAAAGCCACTGGATGTTGTGAATGCCTCGAATGAAGTTTATGATATTTTTCAGGTCACAGGTTTTACAGAACTGTTGAATGTTAAAAAGAAACTTCGTGAGGTGTCTGTCGAGGGCTGTGAGATGATTGGCTCCGGCGGTTATGGAAAGGTATACCGGATTGATCCGGAGACAATTGTCAAATTATATAATCCGGGAATCTCTGCTGAGTTCGTGGAGGGAGAGCGCGCGCAGGCGCAGAAGACGTTTCTTCTCGGTGTACCAACGGCAATTTCCTATGATGTAGTACGGTGTGGGGAATGTTATGGTCTTGTGTTTGAAATGCTGAATGCAGATACCGTGGCACATATAATCAGCAGTGATAGCGCAAAGGTTTCAGAGTATGCGGGCAGGATGGCAGAACTCATAAAAGAACTTCACAAAATTGAAGTGGAAGAGGGAGAACTACCTGATCGGAGAGAGAAAGTGAAAGAATGGGTTAATTCACTTAAAGGCTTTTTGACCGATGAAGAAATTGATAAGATACTTTTTTACCTGTCGTCCATTCCGAAGAGACAGACCTTTCTTCATGGTGATTTCCACACCAAAAATGTGATGGAGCAGAATGGCGAGCTGGTTTTGATTGATGTGGGCGATGCGGCTGTCGGGCATCCGATTTTTGATATCGCGCAGATGTATTTGTGTTATGGCTTTCTGGCAGATGCTGTTCGTCAGGGAAGACAGCCGAAGGAGCTGATTGGCTTTCCGGTGGAACTCGCAGAGCCAATGTGGAGAGGACAGATTAAAGCATATTTTGGTCTGAGTGATGAGGAAGAGATTGACAAGAAAATTGCTATGATTTTTCCGCTCGCATGTCTCTTGGCTGCCTATCACGGTTTGTCAATAAGAGGAGAGATTAGCGATGATATGAAAAGAGCAATCCTTGACGGTCTTCTTTGCAAGCAGGGGATTCCGGCAATGGAGAAGGCATCGGAGGTAATTTGGTAATGAGAGAAAGTGGAATATTATTTCCTGTCTTTTCGATTCCGTCTAAATTCGGTATCGGAAGTTTTTCAAAAGAAGCATATGAATTTGTTGATTTTTTAAGAGAATCCGGGCAGGGATTCTGGCAGATTCTTCCGGTAGGACCTACCGGCTTTGGAAATTCACCTTATCAGCCGTTTTCAGCATTTGCAGGCAATCCATACTTTATTTCACTGGAGACACTGATTGAAGACGGTCTGTTGACATGGGATGAAGTAGGTGCTGTAAATTTTGGTGACAACGTTGAGTCCGTAGATTATGGAGCAATATATGAGGGCAGACCGGAACTTATGAAAAAGGCCTGTGAGCGTTTTTCTGAGAAATTAAAAGAGGATAAGAGCCTTGCAGAAAGTTATGAAAAATTTAAGGCAAAAGAAAAATTCTGGTTGAAGGATTATGCGCTTTACATGGCTATCAAGTCAGAGCAGAACGGTGCATCCTGGCTCGATTGGGAAGAACCGCTGAGAATGCGTGATAAAAAGGCGATGGAAAAGGCTGAGGAGAATCTTGCCGGGGAGATGGAGCAGTATTTCTTTGAACAATTCGAGTTCGACAGCCAGTGGAAAAAACTTCGCCAATATGCCAACAAAAAGAACGTTAAGATTATCGGTGACCTGCCATTTTATGTGTCTCTTGACAGTTCAGATGCGTGGTCGCATCCGGAAGTTTTTCAGATGGATAAAGAGCTTGTGCCGGAAGTTGTTGCGGGGTGTCCGCCGGATGCCTTTTCCCCTACGGGACAGCGCTGGGGCAATCCGATTTATGACTGGTCAGCATGTAAAAAGGATGACTACAACTGGTGGGTTCGCCGCATGGAGCGAAACTATGAGTTCTATGATGTGATCCGCATTGACCATTTTCATGGATTCTGCGATTATTATGCAATTCCGTATGAGGATAAGACCGCAGAAAAAGGAACGTTGAAGAAGGGACCGGGAATTGATTTTTTCAATGTATTAAAAGAAAAAATAAGCAATCTTAAGATTATTGCAGAGGATCTCGGGAATACGAATCCGGAGAATGAAAAACTTCTCACCGACACCGGTTTTCCGGGGATGAAAGTGCTGCAGTATGGCTTTACAAGCTGGGACAGTTGTTATGTCAATCACCGTCATATTAATAATTGTGTGGTATACACAGGTACGCATGATAACACGCCATTGCGCGCATGGGTTGAAGAAATCAATGATGGAGAGAGAAATTTTACAAGACGGTATGTGAATTCCATGAATACGGACTTTGGTGGCTTGGTCTGGGATATTATTCGTGAGGCGTACCGCTCTGTAGCAGATTTGTGTATCGTTCCATTGCAGGATTATTTGTGCTTTGGACGGGAGGCTCGAATCAATACGCCCGGTGCACCGGACGGTAATTGGCAGTGGAGACTCCGACCGAATTATCTTTCCAAGGAACTGGCATCAAGTATACGTGATTTGACCGAGGTGTACAGCCGAATTCCAAAAGAGATTCCGAAAGAAGAAAAGGATAAAGAAAAGGAAAAAGAGGATTAGGAGGGGTGCCCTGTGGCAACAGAGATTAAACCGGGCGACAGACTTGACAAATATATTCAGAGTAACGCCAAAAAAGTAGTTCAGGGTTTTGGAAGTAGAGATGAGAATTTAAAAACAGTCAAGAAATATTTAAAACAGATCGGCGCAGATGTGCCGGAGGCAGGTGTTGAGCGATTGTTTGATAAGTATGTGGAATTATTGCAAAAGAAGTAAGAAAATGCTAAGAGACAGAAGATGTGGCATCGAGTCGCAGCTTCTGTCTCGGTCTTTCATGGGCGGGCGTCAACCTCTGTATTCCTGTAGCATTACCGTTACACAAAATTCATTGTTATCACAGTGAACAGAAATATTTCCAAGGTACTTTTCGGCCTCCTGTTTTACATTTGCCAGTCCAATTCCGTGAGTTCCTTCCTGATTTTTTTTGCTTGTAATCGGAAGTCCTGTTTTATTGTCAAACACAATTTCACCATTAAAAGAATTGCGAACTTCAATTAAGAAAAACTTTCCCTTTTTTTTGCCGGAAAGTACAATGTATTTTTGTGGTTTTGTAATATCGCTTTCGTTCATCCTGACACACGCCTCAATGGCATTGAGCAATAGGTTGTTTACAATTATGCCAATATCATAAGCATTATAATAATCTGAGTCTGGATAAACAAACTGTGATTCAAACAAAATCTGTTGTTCTTTTGCCATGTGCATTTTGTCATTTACAATTACGTCTGTTACCGGATTTCCGGTTTTTACAATGAACTCAAATTCGTCCAGACTCTCGCCGATTCGAGCAAGATATTCATCAATTTCCTCATATGCTCCACTTCTTGCAAGTCCCTGAACGGCGGTCAGATGATTTCTCATTTCATGGCGCATCCGTCGAATCCCATTATAAAATTGCTCAACCTCTCTGGTCCGCTCCATAATAGCATGAACCTGCTGTTGCTCCATAAAATAATTCTCTTTTTCTTCATACAGCTTTTTATTTGCTGCAAAAGTGCGCAGTGACATATAGATTCCCAGATAAATCAAAACAGACACCACCGGAATCAGCCAGCGAAACACCGGATACGTCTCATACAGAAGAAAAAACTGTCGCTCGCTATTTACCGTCTGATTTACCAGTGATACTTTCATGATAATATTGACAATTAAAATTCCAACTACAGGTATGATAATCAAATATAACAATTCACTGACTTGCAATTTCTCTGCGCATTTATCAAGTTGTTTCCGAATCAGCCACAGCATGAAAGCAAACAAAAGAATCTGTGCCACAACAATGGCACTGTTCGTTATCGTCGTCCTCAAAAGAGCAGATTCCATCTGAACATCATTTTGTATCTGATACTGTGCTGCGACATATTGAACTCCTTGCAGCATCATTGAACACAAACTCTGGCAGGAAAAAAACAGCACACATAGGAGTACTTCAAAAGAATACGAAATGGCTTGAATTAAGCCGGATAAAATCACCATTGTCAAAAGAATCAACACATTTCTTATCCAACTGCCAAATCGGAAATCTACCCCCATTTTTATCAAAATAATATCGGAAGAATAGAAAACAGCATACAAAAGAAAAATCGTAAAGTAGTTTATTATTTTCATGTTATGCCATTTTTTTCCCTCAGAAACAAAGGGGGCCTGAAACCAGGTAAAAGCACCGGCAAATAATAACGCATTAACAGTCATAATTACTGTTTGACAAATATTGAATGTGTCAACACGCATAATGTTCCCTCACTTTCCGGAAATATAATCCATGTACATCTTTACAAAATCCGCATACTTATATTTTGAAATAAGTAAACGATCTCCATTAATCATGACCACTTCTTCTTTGGTATATGAGTCTACATATTCCAGATTAATCAGATAACTTCGATGAATTCTGAAAAATTGATCCGTAAGTTCCTCCTGTAGCACTTTCATTTTTTCGTAATATTCAAAAATTTCATCTTTCATGTGAAGTACCATCTTGTGGTTCTGACTCTCCACGTAGTATAAATCGTCTGGTCGCACCGTTTTTTTTGTACCACCATTTTCAATTAAAAGCACTCGCTTTTGCCGGCTCTTTTCTTTCACAATCTGTTTGACCGCCCTCAAAAAAACATCGGCAAACCGATTTTTGTTAACAGGCTTGAGCAGATATCCAAAAGCGCCCACATCAAATGCTTCATATACATATTTTTCATGTCCTGTCACAAAAATAATAAGTGTTCCTCCCGCATTCTCATCCTGGCGTATTCTTCTTGCTAATTCCATGCCATTTTGCCCAGCATTTTCAAGTTGCATCTCTATGTCAAGAAAAAGTATGTCCTCACCTGCATAACTCCCGTAATTGTCAATAGAACAATACGAGACTATTTCATATTCAATATTTTGTTTACTACATAATTCTTCTATAAGAGAACAGAGGAATTCTCTCATCAACTTTTCATCATCACATATTGCTATGTTAATCACTCGCCCTAATCACCATCCCTGAATTGATTATCTAAAAAAAATATACCTCACTTCTAAAAAAAAAACAAGGTCTGATGCGTAACTGGACTTTTACACGACGTGAAAAGCAAACTTGTGTTAAATCGATTTTTTTAGTACAATCATTTTGTAGTATGATATACTATTAAGGAATTTGTGCTTGATGATGAAAGGTTGAAACAGGGACAGACAGTATTTGGCAAGGACTATTTTAAGGAGGAATTAAATGGAAGAGAAAAAGGAAAATGTTGAGTTTGTGGAGAAGTATACAGATTAATAGGATCAACAATCGGATTATGGAGAACAAGTGATTATTATCCGTGAGAACGGAGATTGTATGAAGAGAGGTTATGAAATAAATGAAAACATTAAATTCATTATTTAAGCAGGT
>CAMVIN010000011.1 GCA_947167565.1 uncultured Clostridia bacterium
ACTTCTTCACCGTTATCATTCACTGTTGCCTCACCGGACAGCACATAAAATGCCTCGAATTCTCCCTCATGCTCATGGTATCCAATTGAGCATCCCGGAGGAATTACAAGTTTGCTGAACACTCTTCCATGCCCTACTGCCTCCTCCGGCAGCAGCCAGTCATAAAAACATACTGCTCCGTCTCCGCCCTGCGCATATTCCACCTCGCGGACACGAATTTCTTCTTTTCGTCGTATCATCATTACCTCTCCTACATAACTATATAAAATGACACAATTGTTCCTACAAAATCATTGACAACTGAATTCTCTTCTTGGCGATGTCAACACTGAGAACTTGGACTTCCACAATATCTCCGACACTCACAACATCCAGCGGATGCTTGACAAATTTTTTATCTGTGAGTTGTGAGATGTGAACCAGTCCGTCCTGATGAACACCAATATCCACGAAAGCGCCGAAGTCAATCACATTGCGGACGGTTCCCTTCAGAATCATCCCCTCTGTCAAATCCTTCATCTCCATCACATCGGTGCGGAGAATCGGCTTTGGCATCTCATCACGCGGATCTCTTCCCGGCTTTTCTAATTCTTTGATAATATCATCCACCTTATAACCAAGTGATGTGAGGAGTTCGGCCGCAGTTTCGTAAGATTCCGGATGAACACTTGTGCCGTCAAGTGGATTATCCCCATCGGAAATTCTCATAAAGCCGGCGCATTGCTCAAACGCTTTCGGTCCGAGTTTAGCAACTTTTAAAAGCTGCTTGCGATTGGTGAATTTGCCATTCTCCTCACGATACGCAACAATGTTTTTGGCAATTGCCTTGGAAATCCCCGACACATATTCGAGCAAAGAAACCGATGCGGTGTTGACATCGACTCCGACATTATTTACACAGTCCTCTACAACATTGCCGAGTGCTTCACTCAATTTTTTCTGGTTCATGTCATGCTGATACTGACCGACGCCGATACTCTTCGGATCGATTTTTACCAGTTCTGCCAGCGGATCCTGAAGCCGTCTTGCAATTGAGACAGCACTTCTCTGCCCAACATCAAAATTCGGAAATTCTTCCGTTGCAAGTTTGCTTGCGGAGTACACGGACGCCCCCGCCTCATTGGTGATGATGTACTGAACCGGCTTATTAATTTCTTTTAACATCTCAACAATGACCTGTTCAGACTCACGGGAAGCCGTTCCGTTTCCGACTGAAATCAGACTGATGTTATATTTCTCAATCATATTTTTTACGATGCGCTTTGTCTCTGCCACCTTTTTCTGCGGCTCGGTCGGATACACGACAATCGTATCGAGAACTTTTCCGGTCTCATCTACTACAGCGAGCTTGCATCCTGTTCGGAATGCCGGGTCCCAGCCAAGGACAACCTTCCCCGCAATCGGCGGCTGCATAAGAAGCTGCTCGAGGTTCTTACCAAATACTTTTATAGCACCATCCTCCGCCTTTTCTGTCAAATCGCTGCGAATTTCCCTCTCAATTGACGGAGCAATCAGACGCGAATAACTGTCCTCTATCGTCTCTGTCAGACACGGTGTGGTATTCGGATTTTCCTTTACAATCACTTTTTTATTGAGATAACGCAAAATATCTTCTTCCGGTGCCTCAACTTTCACTGTCAGTATTTTTTCTTTCTCGCCACGATTGATGGCAAGCACCTGATAGCCGGAAAGTTTGGATAATTTACTTTCAAATTCATAATAGTTTTCATAGACAGATTTGACCTCAGCGTCCTTTGCCACAGAAGTCAACATTCCCTTTTCCATCGTAGTCTTGCGAATCGCCATGCGGTAGTCTGCCTCGTCTGCAATAATTTCCGCAATTATATCTTTCGCACCTTGAATCGCTTCCTCTGCAGTCGCCACTTCTTTTTCCTCGTCTATGTAAGCAGCCGCCTCTTCCTCTAATGGCTTGTTTGTCATCTGCAGCAAAATAATATTGGCAAGCCCTTCTAATCCCTTTTCCTTAGCAATGGTAGCGCGCGTGCGTCGCTTCGGACGATATGGACGATACAAATCCTCTAATACAACCTGGGTCTGGGCCGCAAGAATCTGTGCCTTCAACTCATCTGTCAATTTCCCCTGCTCCTCGATGCTGGCAAGAACAGTCTCTTTGCGCTCCTCTAAATTTCTTAAATATGTCAGTCTCTCATCCAGATTACGAAGCTGCTCATCATCCAGTGTTCCATGCTGTTCCTTCCGGTAACGGGCAATAAAAGGAATCGTGTTCCCCTCATCAATCAACTTAATGACTGCCTCAACCTGCCATACTTTAATCTTTAGTTCTTCTGCGATTTTCTTTGCAATATCCATGTTCCTGTAACTCCTTCTAATTAAGCAGCCACTAAAGCTGCTCTCTTTTATATCCGCACCTAAATGCACTAACTAATATTTTAACAATAACCCCTGCATGTTTCAAGATAAAATTTAACATAAAAAATACAGTCAGCAGAAAAATCGAAAGGTATCCATAAAAAAACCCCCGAGAAAACGCATGCGCCTTCCCGGGGTGTTGGGGGGAAAATTATCAAATTTACTTAACTATCACTTTTAATTTCAGAGTTTTCACTCCATTAACTTTTATTTTCAGAGTCTTCTTTCCTTTCTTCAGACCCTTAATCTTAACTTTTCCCGCTTTTGTCACGCTCACTTTCGCAATTTTTATCTTGGAAGTTTTGAGTTTAATATCCTTCACTTTGCCACTCACTTTAATGCTCTTTGTTTTGCCTTTCTTTACAGTCAGTTTCTTTTTGCTCAGTTTTGGATTATTCTCTACCGTGACTTTTAATTGCAGTACATTTGAACCAACTACAACATTTACTGTCGCCGTTCCCTTTTTCAATGCCCGAACAATGCCACCGGAAACATTTATCACTTTTTTATCTTTATTAGATACAACATAGCGTATTGTTTCATTATTTGCATTATTCACCTTGATTTTGTAGGTTTTTCCGGCCTTAAGTGTTTTTTCGGCAGTTTCCAGTTTTGGTGTTTTAACTGTACTCTCTGTTTTTGTATCTCCGGTTGTTTTACCGGTTGTATCTTTATTATCTGTTTGCTTATTATCTGTTGCTTTTGGTTCTTCTTTCGTTTCAGTATTCTTACCTGACGTATAATCTGTGATTTGAATTGTCTGATTTGCTATTACGCCGGCAACGGTTTCAACTCTCACAGAATATTTGGCGTTATCTGTAATCGCAACTCCGTCTTTATAAGAAGTAGTTATATCACTCTCCTGACCATCACGAATCAGCGTCACCTTTTTAATTCCTGAAGCACCGACATTACAGGTGATTTCTATCTTGCTCTTATCACTGCTCTCGTGGAGAGTAACCGTCGGAATTGTAGTATCCTGTTTAATCTGAACGGTCTCTATACTCTTATTCCCCGCATTGTCCTCTGCTTCAATGGCGATCAGATGTATTCCATCTTCAATATCTGTGATGTCAAAAGAATTACTTCCTTCAATCGCCGAACCATTGTCTACAACATAACTGACTTGTTTCAGACCGGACAATTTATCACTAGCCTCTACATGAATGGATGCTTTTTTCTCTGTCACCCAGTTCTCCAAATTCTGATCTGAAGTCACGGTCAAAAGAGACGGTGTGCTGTCTGCTATGATACCATCCGTACTAATGATTGTTTCATTGCCGGCATAGTCTACAATCTTTGCGTAGACAACAGCCTTGCTGTCCGGCTCAATGGTAACGTAGGAATCTGACCAGTCATTGTTATTTAACGCCTCAATTTCTGTTCTGTCAAGAGCACTACTTGACTTGTAATACAGTACTTGAGCCACTCCGCTTACATCATCGGTTTTTTCTGTGACTTCAACCACTACCTTCTCTTTAAAGAACAAACCGAATGTAATCATATTTAAAAATTCTCTCCAAACCGATTTGTCCGCTTTTATTGCTGCAGTTGGAGCTTTCACATCAATACTGATTTCCTCAATAGAAATTTCTTTTACCATCCCCTCGGAATCTTTAAAGTACAATTTCTCAGGCTGTACGCCCTCTCCCTGTTTTGTAATTACATACGATGCTCCAAACTCTCCATCTGCTGTCTCAGAAACTGTGTATCCTTCTGTTGGTTCTATTGTGACTGCTGAGACAAACCATGAATTCTTTCCACGCTTACCATCCAGCGTATACGGATGTTCCTCACTCACGCCTATAATCCCCTGTACACTACAGAAGTTTGACGCCTCCTTGTAGTTATTATTGCCGTCAACCTCTACAGTAATTTCAGCACTTCCCTTGGTCTTAACGGTTACCGGTATGGAGACAGTTCTTGATTCCTCATTATATGTCATTCCATCCTCATCAATCTCTGCGATATCATTGTCACTCGATGTTACATGAATCTTATCCGCATCTCCAACCATCACTCCACCGACACTGATAATAATCTTCTCTCCGATGTTTTTCTCATAGACATCATTTGCAAATTTCAGACTCTGCCTTGCCTTATTGATTGTTACTTTCTTTTCAACTGTACCGCCCAGATAATAGTTCGTATCATCTTGCTCTAAAACAAATTTCACATCATACTTACCGGCATTTACAGGAAGTTCTTCCGTATATTCACTATCACTCTCTGATTTTGAATAGACTGTTACGGCTCCTGTTGTATTTTTCTTAATATCATAGCCGCTGACAGGCAATCCATTGTAAGTATATTCATCCGGCATTTCAATTTCAAATTCCGGTTTCTTGTAAATAATGACAGAAAGCCTTTTTACAAAATCCTTTTTCCCGACTGTCGCAGTAATTGTAATACTATTAATTCCTTGGTCGGTAACTGAAATATTAAATTTTGCATTCTCACTTTCCCCGGATGTAGTTTTGTCACCATTTGTTACTGTGTAGGATATTTTATCAATTGTCTGCCCCTTGCTGTCAATGTCGACTGACACATCGGCATTGTCTACAACGGCATTCTCCTGATTATTTACACTCTCGCCATCAACGCTCACATCAAACTGAGGAGTAACTACCTCATTCTTAATTAAGAACTTATATTCAACAGGTTCAAATTCCCTTCCGTCTGCCGCAAAAAGAAGAATTGAAACGGTATGCTCTCCGTCTACAAGATTATCCAAAGTAATTTCATCCTGCCACTCTGCTCCGTCAGCCAGTTTTACTTTTCCACCCTCTGATTTTGCCCGGATGCTCAGATTTCCCATGTAATACTCAACACCTGACACCGTAGTTTTTTCTCCCTCAATGACAAAATCTTCAATAGAAGCCTCTCCGCGCACATTGACAATTTTTTTCTCTGTATAAGAAGTGGCCTGGGAAATACCTGTCGTCCGAACAGTGTTAGTTACAGCCGCATAATATTCATACTGATTCACCTCACACGTCGGAGTAATTTCAAAATCTTTTCCCTCACCAACTTTCACAAATTCACCATCGCCTGCCTTTTCAAACCACTCGTAAGTCAGGGTTCCATTATCCTCAGAGACTGCCTCGACAGAAAATGTGACGCTGTTCCCCTTTGAAATAGTAGTCACCGCAGGATTCTTATCCGTTATCACAGGTTCTTTGGCATCTTTTGTTCTGAGTTTCTCCTTGTAGGAATCAATAACTACACTTGACTGATAGCAAAAATCATCTGTCAATCTGTACTTTGCAGCTACCGCCATTGTACCCTCTCCACTGATTTTTACTAAACCATTCTCATCAATTGAAATATTGTCGTCATCTTCCTCTGACATGCTCTCAAAGTCAATCATATCCGAAGTGAGTTCAATTTCTTTTCCCTCTTCCGTCTCTGCGAACAGGTTCAATGCAATTTCTTTTTTTCCGCTCGCATCAATTCTCTCTCCCTCATCTACCTCTTTTCCATCTGCTTTCAAATAAACCCTTTTCACAGACAGAGACTTTGAGGTATTCAATTCAGCATTGTATTCCGTTTTTCTTCCATACTCATCCTCTGCTGTAAGTTTTACCTTGTGAGAGATAAGATTTTTCTCAGCTGAAGGGATATCTGCCTTGAATTTAAAACTGCCATTTTCGTAATCTTCACTCGCAATATCCACATCTGTGTCGTCAATATTGAGTGACAGCTTAGAACCTGCATCAACCAGTCCGCTAAAACTTATGCTGCCTGACACAGAATCTCCCGCCTGCGGGGTGAACACCTGTAATACAGGGCCTGCCGTGTCAATTCGAAGTGAGCTCTCCTGAATGGACGTATCACCGCTCTTTGTCTTTGCGACGACCTTAATTTTGTGCTCCCCATCCCTGAGTATGTTGTGCTCTGCATCCTCCAGCTTAATGATAGGAAATTCCGTACTCCATGTCGTGATATCATTCACCTGTACATCATCGATATATACCTTTGCCTGCACCTCTTTATCTGAAGTAATGTGAATTCCGATTCCCTGCTCAGGAACTTCCGTAAATAATTGATTGGTATACTTTGTCGGCTCCCCGCCCTCTTGTTGAGAAGGAATCTCTACCACTTCTTCTTTACTATCTGCCGTATAGCCGATTTCAATGGTTGCCGGTTCCGGATATGGAATCAAAACGGTTTCCGAATCCGTTTCACTGCCAAGGGCAAACTCTTCCTCTCTTAATTTGTTGGCCGGATATGCGGCAATGATATAATTACTTCCCATCTCCTCTTTCGGAGACAACTTCACTTGAAATGCTCCGTCAGTCATTTCGTCGGCACTGATAAATTTTTCAATAGGAGCTCCTGTTTTAGCACCGTTTTCATCCAGTTCATAGGCCTCAACGAAAACTCCTCCCATCGTATTTTTGTCAAATCCTTCCACGCTTATGTTCGCCTCTGCATTACCGCAGGAAGTAGCCGAAATCTTTGTAAGTTTTGAAGCAGGTGCTTTCGGGTTTACATAATCAACCATCTCACTGCTCACTTCCTCACAGTGACAATCTGCCCCATCTGATTTGCCATCCATAACAACCGTAACATAGTATGAACCTGTAGGAATTTCGGAAGGAACCTCAATTGCATCCATGCTATCTTCGTCCTCGATTTCTGCAACTTTATAATCGTGACTTCCCTCTTTTGTCTTACTAAAATAAACAATTCTCTTTCCTGTAAAATTACCGGCATCATTAGTTGCTAAATTTACATTGAGTTTCCCTGAATCCACAGATGCAGAAACTGAATCCAACTTCGGCACATTTCCCATCTTGTAGAGCTGGGCATAAGAGAATGTCGCAACATCAGAATATACAGCAATCTCCGGCTCTGATGCAAGTTCCTCTTTTGTAAAGGACAAAACGATAAATTTGCCCTTTTCATCTTCACCCATTGCCACATTTGCTTTATCCATGTTGGTGGCAACGCCATCCTCGTCACTCTCAATTCCCACCATCTCTTTTGCCGTTTTATCCAAAGCAACTTTCACATCACTTACTTTGAGTTCAGACTGCTCACCATCTTTCATATCATAATAAACTTTGAGAAGTTCATCTCTTGTCTTATCAACATTTTTGATGATGAGTTTTCCATCCTCATCAATTTTCAGTTCAAGTTCTTTAGCCTCAGATTCAGATGAACCGCCTATAAATCTTCCGGTGACAACACTCATATACGGTGAAGAACTGAAAATATTCTTATTGGTCCCGCTCACCGCTTTTTCCTCGGCAACCTTGGCTTTTTCTTCTGCCTCTTCTTCTGTAGTAGCTACGCACTGGGCATTGGCAATACCCATCGTGTCATTGTTCTTATTATTCTCTGCCACCGGAACATCGAGTGCATCCAGTTTTAAACTGTTCTTATTTCCTCCAAAATAATAAACAAAGGATAAGTCAACGCCGAGAAGAGTGGTAGAGCCATATATTCGTCTTTTATTTCCTCCGAGAGCGATGCCTGCTACTGTAAGATCTTTTCCAAGCAGTACATTTGGAAATACAACAGCAACTCTACCGCTAATGTCGAGATCGGTTCCATCTTCGCCCACTATAATGAATTTGCAGTCCACCCCACCTCTTATTATCTTAAAAATTTCAAGATCCGCACTGAATTCAAAGGAAATTGGATCATACCAGTTAAATCTTCCCTCAATGCTCCGGAAAATATCCATCTCCGCAACTTCAATCTCCTCACCGGAGATAGCAGCACTTCTTGTTCCCAGTTCAAGATTGAGCCATCCCTTGAAGATGTCTACAATACTAAACTGCCCACCAATCTTAATACTGGTATCCGGCCATCCGTCTGTCTCTCCCGGATAAAAGAGACTGTACAAACCATTTATCGATCCTCTTCCACCGTTCAAGAAAATAACGGGAGGAAAAACTATCGGGACACCCGGCTCAATTCCACCAACTTTCAAATCCAAAATATTAGGAACCGGAACACCATGCTTTGAGGAGATAATTTCCAGTTCAAACTCTGCCTCAAAAGTGGCAAGTTCCATCTCTCCGCCCACATTTACCAAATACATATGATCAATCGTATCAACCTCAAGCTCACCCGAGATTTTCTCTGGCATAGCCTCGGTAAACTGAGGCACTTGCACACCACCGGATGCCTTAATACCAATCAGTCCGGAACCACCATTTTGTTTCTCTCCATATCTAACATCATCAACATTCAGCTCTGCTCCCAGACCGACAATTCCATCATAATCATCTGCAGACAAAAATCCCAATCCCATTCTTCCGCCGAGAGAAATTGTATTATATGACTCTCCGTCAATCTCTCGCTTGTTAAATGTTCCATTATTCAAATTGAAAATAAAACCGGATATTTTTTGTAGCGCTCCTGTAATACCTTTTTGAGTAATTTTAATAGGAGTCGCCTCTCCCTCTTCGGTCTCATCCGGATCAAGAGAATAGTTTTTACCATCTTTCAATTCAATAACTGACTCATATTCCCACATATTACGGGAAGCTCCGATAATTCCTGTATCCCCATTCATACTAATACGGACACCATTCTTTTTATTATTTTTATCATAGGTATAATCAATCGAAAACTCTTCACCGCTAAAGTTGAGTATTCTGTTAATAATAATTTCTGTATCCGTTCCGTCTCCTGTTATTGGAATAAATGATTGATATGTATCTCCCTGTGTCTGATAGAGATTACCGGTGACTGTCATCAAATAATTGTCATCAAGATTCTCCAATTCATCAGGATCCATCGTCTCGATTTTATATACATAGGAGTTTCCGCTCACTTCCTTTTTGATTGCCACGGCCCCTACCGGAGGATTGACAAGATCCGGATCATCACTCATATAAAAAATCATATTCGGACTTGTTATCGTCTCCGGCAGTCCAATTTCTTCCGTTGTGAGCGAAGTCCCAGGCTTTATAATAAGCTGGTATCGTCCCACTGGTTTTTCATCAGTAAATCGAACAACCATCGCTGTCTTGTCAGAGTTGAAACTAATCATAGAAGAATCAACTGTCTGGCTCTCTCCTGTCGTAAGATTCTTAAGTTGTAAATCCCACTCGGATTTATTAGTCAAAATATCAAATCCCTCACCTCGTATCACAAAATTTCGGTTACCATTATAAAAAAGCTGTCCTGGCATACCTTTCAAAATTGAGATTGCCGGCTTCTTTCCAGTATACCCCGGAGCCAAAACCTTTCCCTTTGCAGAACAGAATGCCACTCTGTCCAGATAGGCAAAATCTCTCTCCTGCTCAGACGCTGCACTCGGATACACTTTTACGGCATACTGGAGATAACGTATACTCTCCGGAAGTTTTTTAACATGAATCGTCCAGTTGATCACCTTCGTCTGACCGGTCTCAAAATTTGTTATATGGATAATATTTTTACCCTCATTTTCATCACATGCAAGATTCTCAGAGTCCGCTGTCACATCATTGCTATCAACCTGCAGGTAATCCTCATCCAAAACAAGATGAACAACCACATTATCCCGGAACTCAGATGCCGGCAATGTATTGGCAACTTTGACCTGTAATTTGAGCGTATTATCCTTATATTTGGAGTTCTGCGTTCCAACCACATTTCCATTTGCATCTTTTTCCAGTTCAAAGCTGTCTTTGTCCGCCTTGACACTAATCTGCATTGTCGAATTTTCTGTAATATTGTTGTTGGCACTAATTCCGTAATAAAAACTGTAATTCTTCTTCTCTCCCGGCTTAATCTCATCCGGATTCCAGTACAGTGCAACTGCGCTGTCTGCTGTCGAATAATTCTTGTCATTATTGTCCACAAGGCTTAAATTCTCGTCCACCTCATATTTCCATCCGCAGGATGCCATGTCGTACCAGTGTCCAAAAACCATACTGTCAGGCGTTCCCGTCGAGGCGTCCATATAACCATAGGCTGCAACTCTCGGAGCATAATTATTATCAAGAGCTCGGAATTCTGTCGCAATCTCATTCTTTTTAAACTGCACAGCCTTTGTGTACTGCTTATAAGTTCCATTATTCGTATTCGATGCCATCTCATATACTGCATAGTCCTGGGACCCCAGACAGGTGTCAAGAATCATCCGAAGCCCCGCCTGGACAGACTGTTCTGTATCACCATTCCCTGCATTTTCAATTGTATATGAAATCTGAATAGAACCCAGTTTTTCATCTTTGGAATCCATGAGCAGTTTAATCTTCTGTGTCACATTTACATTTTTTTCTTCAATGTGGTAAGTAGAAATAACACTTTCCCCTTCCACGTGCGGTTTTGTAATGAAACGATTCCCGGCGTCCTCATCTACATTTCCATAAACATAGTCCTCGTCATCAATGTGCACCGTAGAAAATGAGGTATCGTCCCCCTCCGGTGTATACAGGAGTCTCTTGTTGTTATCTGTCTTAGTAAGGACATCTCCCTCAATGGTTTTTAATGTATAGCCGGCTGTATTTTTATTCACAGATAATGTCACAAAACTATTTCCTATTGTAATCGTCGAAGTATCTTCACTACTGATAAATTCATTACTGATTGCCTGCGCTTTATCTGCTCCGACAACAGAACATAGCACAGACACCATCAATATAACGGAAAGAGTTCTTCTAATGATTCTATCCATCTTTGTTCTCATCTTTTCATCCTCCTTCTATTTCTAATTATTCACCACATGATAGATATGCATCGACTTATCTTTTAGTTTTAGCATTACTGTATAAGTTGCTTTCCTGTCAATTGTGAGCTCACTGCCTGTCAATTGTTTTGACTTATATTTCATCTGTGCCCCCGTATAATCTCCCTTTGCGTAGTACACTTTGGCCTTTTTCGGGATATTGGTAAATGTCAGAGTGTCCGTGGTAAAGGATACATATCCGTTTTTCTTAAATTCCTTGCCATTTGCTCCAAAGTTTTCAATCTCCGGATACTCTTTAATCTGCACCAGATATGTGGAAAATACAAATGTCTTCTTGCTGACTCTTCCCACCTCATCCTCTGCTTGAACGGTTGCACTGTAAGAATCCTTTTTGCTGAAATCTATTTCTTTCGGAATATTTATTTCAACATCAATGTTCTCACTCTCACTCATATCATCTGTCACACGAATATGCGTCAAAAGTTCTGCTTTCATCTGAGCTATCTTATCGTCATCTGAGTCGCCGCTCAGTGTATCTAGATTGACACTGATATTTTCGCTCTGTACCACAATTTCCGGTGCCTCGCCGTCAATTCCGGCTATTTCAATTTCTTTTGTAGACTTATTTCCCGCCTCATCTGTCGCTGTAATAGCATAGGTGCCGTTCTTTGTGATGACAAAAGATTTCTCTTCATCCGCACTCACTTCCTCATGCGTTCCATTGAGAAGAATTGTTCCCGCCTCATTGATTGAAACTTTGACGGTCTTCTCAGTTGCCACAGAGCTGTTAAAATCTGATACCGCAATGACCGGTGCCTCTTTATCTACATCAATCGTAATACTCTCCGTTGATCTAAGTTTTGCCATATTATATGCTGTAACCTCAATTGTCGATGTTTCACTCACATAAAATGTTGCAGTTTTTGTAAGAACAATACTCTGTCCATCATCGGATTCTTCTGCCTGAATCTCACTCTCACTATATCCGGTTACCGGCACATTGAGATTGATGCTGATATTATCAGAATCTGTCGTGTCAGTCTTTGGAGTATAGTATTTTGCAAGCATTTTGTCTGTTATCGTCGCTGTCACCCTGTACTTGTTCTCACCAGCCATATACTCCTTCTTAAGGGCAATCTGTGGTGCACTCGAATCTGATTTAATTGCGTTTGTAGAAACCGTATACTCTGCCTGGCTACCGTTGCCTGCTGTCGCCACAAGCCGCACCGTATCATTTCGGTCAAATAAGATATAAGCTGTGTCGCCTTTGGCATAATATTTCAGATCAGATTCCTTATTATCCGTACCATATAACATCAATTTTTCTAATGTCATATTCGCTTTTATTTCTACAATCTGTGTTTGATTCCAATCCGGATTTTCCGGAGTTCTTCCGCCTTCTGACTCGGTGAGTATCAGCGGTTCTCTGTCAACATTTACTTTCTTTGTCACAACATTGGCTATATTGCCCTTGGAGTCTTTCAACTTAAACGTAAAGTTTCCGGACTGGGTAAACATGTGATAGTACTCTTTTGTACCATCTGTCTTTTCCAACACCTGGACACCCTCTAAATCACGGAATGTAACGCCCTCTGCCAAATCAATATAGGCTTTCGTCCGTGTCAGACCGCAACGCACATATCTGACAGTTCCTGTGACATTGGCATCCTCGACAATATTTTTGACTGTAATCTTCTGTACCGTCGAATTGCCACTCACATCTGTCACGGTCACAGTCGCCGTGTCATTGTCTGTAAATTCTACCAACATCGGATCATTTTCATCTAATGATGCCTTTCCGTTATCGCTCTCCACTGAGATAGAAACCGGATTCAGTCCCCCATTCTCTCCAAAGTCAAGGGCCTGAACTTTTGCGAGAACTCTCGAAGTCGTAGTCGGGGCTGCCAGTATACTTTCATTTGCAGTGCCCTCTGTTGCGTTTTCCGTGACATTGATTACCTGCTCATCATTCTTCAGATAATAGTTCACACCAACAATTACCGGCGCAGTCTTATCATCCGAATCCGTTTCTCGCTCGCTGATACAAGAAACCGTGGCCGGAATTTCTTTTATTACACCATTCGGATATTTCACCTTGAAATTATAAGTTCCATTTGTATAGAACGTGTGCATCTCGCCATCAGCCGAGAGTATCTCCGAACCATCCGGAACGATAAGTTTTGCTGTGACCGGATCATACTGGTTTGATTCATCGGTATCTGTGAGAAGTCTTGAATACTCCACTTCATATTCATCCGAGATATCACTGAATCCATCTACCACATAAGTCATCTCTTCTGTCTTGTACTCACCATCCTCATATCCGGTGTATACTTTAATTTTAAATGAGGTATTCGCCGTCACAACAGCTTTCGCATATTTGTACACACTGACGTCTTTTTCATCCGCATCTACTTCAACACCATCCTTCTCCAATGCCTCTTTCATAGAGACAATGCGAAGTGCATCCTCTGTAGGAGTGATGGTGTACCCATCTCCCGTCAGATTTTCAAACGTCATACCATATGCGTTTTTATAGCCGCTATCCATAACAACTATCACTTTGCCATCTTCCTCTGTGGTCTTTTCAATATCCGGCATCCATGATTTGTCAAAGCCCTCATAAGTAACTGTCTTTTCACCCTCATTGCCTAAAAGATCCTCATACTTGATGGAATATTTACCACTTTTATCTGTGTTAAACCCAGTTGACAGAGTAAATTCCTGAGAATCCTTTGCACTGTCAACATCTTTAATTTTCAGCGGCTGATTGAACTTCAATTTCTGCTTATTCGTGTTGTCCACCTGTTTGAATGTGATAATCTCACCATTCTGTGCAGGCACTTTGTAGCCGACCGTATAATAGGTATAAATTCCTGTTCCGTTTCCAAAGCGGAATGTCACTACATAATTCTCATCCTTTTCTGAAGCCGGAAGAAGAATATTCGCTTCCACTTTATAAGCACCTTCTGCATCCTCGCTCTCCGAGCATACCACATTGACGCAGCCGGTATCTTTTACTGTGTCACCGATTCCTGCCTTGGTCCATATATTAGAGCAGTCCATGCTCTCATCTGTAATCTTATTCAGTTTCTTATAAGTATCAGAACTCAGTGCATACTCTGCATAGACCTCATTTCCTGTACCCGGTTTCACCAAGAATTCCAGATGATTATTCTTTGCCACTGTATCATCATTCTCGTAAACGATTTCCGGCAAATCCGTCTTCTCATAAATACTATTCTGCTCACTCACCACCCCGGTAAAAGCCGCATCGCCGGAATAGTTCTTTATCTCTGCCTCAACCGATTCATCAGCAGTCACTTTCTCAATTTCCGGTGCTTTCAACTCAGTGATATTGTCACTCAGTTTTATCGTAGTCTGGTTTCCAAGTTTGTCTTCAATCACAATTTTATCCTGAGACAGATCGGTCACAGTCTTCTCGTATTCAAAAATTGGTGTCTTATTTTCTGTTGTTGTCTCCTCCCCTGTCTCTTCATCCAGAGTCGTTACCGATTCCACAACATTAATATCCTCGGCAACAGACATATTATCGCTGGCGGTAAAGCATCTCACATAAGTCTTATCATCCTTAGTAAATGTATAAAACTTCGCCTGTGGTGCCTCGTTGTCCACATATAATTTCTGCACCGCGTAATTACTCTCATTACCGGCATAATTAATCATTTTCGCAATCAGATAAATTGTGCTGTCATCCGTCTCCGGAACATTCGCCTTAAAGGTATAGCAATTTACCCTCTTCTCCTCGCCCCACTCGAACATCTTCTTCGCGCGGTAGATTTTATTACACGAATCAGTGACATCATATTCATCAAAATCAGCGATTTTCTCCTCGACTCCCTCCTTAACATTTCCGTAACTGTCCACCCATTCAGACGAGACAAAAGCATATCGAATCTTGCTCGACAGATACTCCTTCTCCCGGTCAGACATATCCGGCCAAATCTTATCTTCATCGATAAAGGCACATTCAATTACAGAATTCGTGTCCGGGTCTGCCGATTCCTTACAAGACTTTACTGTCTTGGCAGATAATTCGTTAAATCGGTAAATCGTACAATCATAGGTATAGCCGTTCTCCCCGTCACCGTCCCAATCTTCACCTTCCTTGTACAGCATACGGTTTTGCTGATCGAAATAGCAGACCGGATAATCAGAATCATAATGATTATATATTTTTAGGTAAGATTTTGCCTCCTCTGATTTATCATTTATTTTTTTAGTTCCATCCTGTTTTTCTATAAACTCCAATTTGCCGGATGGAGCTTTCGTATCATAACCAAAAACCGCAAGCGGAATCTCACATGTAGTATAATCCAAAGTATCGTCATCACCCCATTCATAGTTATAATGATCCGCACTCGTAATCATGATTTGATTGCCATCATCATCGGTCATGTTCGTTGCAATCTGCACAAACGCCCCGTAAAGCCCCTCCTCCGGAAGTGTGTAGTCTGTTATCTCATTGCCGTCTTCATCCGTTGATGTCGTCTCAATATAAGCATTGAGGTCAGCTGTGATTCCGAGACACGTTACATAATCCCCATTGCCCTTATGTCTCTCATATTTAACTTCAGAAAAATTACTTGGCAACGGAATTTTTCTCACACATTCTCCTGCTTTTCGATATTCCGTATTTCCGCTAAAATAAGAACCTTCAATTGTCTTCTCTACAGGATAAATATAGATATAGGAATTTGAGAAGTCAATATCCTTCTCCACATCCAAATATTCTGATACGTCATCCTGCAATACAAGTGTGACCGGTTCGTATCTCCCGCTCTGATAAGGTACTTGATAGTTATAATAATCATTGGAAGCGCAGTATCCGTTCAGCGAGTTATAGAACGGACAGAACTCCAAAAACAGATTATAGGTATTCGCATAAGAGGTATTATTATTCATCTGCATATCATAATAATACGCCGACCTCTTTACAAAACACTCATCCAAAATATTGACATTATAGTGTTCTCCAAAGAGGAACTGGTCAATCTCCTTCGTCCTGGCCGGTTCAAGCTCATTTCCATTTTCATCCTTGGAACGGGTCTTAACAGTCTTACCTTCTACAATCTTGTAATCATATTTTGTCACTACCTTCGTTCTCTCCGTATAAGCGCTAAAACCAATCTGATATGTCCAAAGCCAGGAAGCGCCGCCAAAGACATTAAAATCGTCCGGAGGACCAAGATTGATATAGGCAGAGGCAATCTCCTCCTCTGTCATCTCATTTGCCTTTTTCCCTCCAATCTTTATGCTCCCATAAAGGCTCTCCGACACATATTTCAACGGAATTTTGGAAGAATCAAATATATACCCCTTTGCAATCACATCTGCCGGTATGGTTCCATATATATAAGTTGGAAGATCACCTCTGATAAATCGGGCAGCGGCACTCCACCCGATGCAGACATTTTCTGCCGTGCTACCAAGATCAAATTTGTACTTATTACTTCTCTTAAAGTTGCCGTTTGCCAAAAGCGATCCATCGACCGGCGCTATCGTTATTTTATCTTTAAGCGCATTAAACTCATCAGAATCTTTACTGATAACCCCCTCATAAGTAACTCGTTCTACCTGGCCCAAATCCTTCACCACGGTTTTGTACCCCGGTGTGTCCGATGTATCCATTGTAAAATCAGTCTTCTCAAATTCATCACCGGATGACGCCTTATAGACAACTCCCCCATCAGCCTTATAGGTTATAAAGAGTGTTTTGTCAAATACTGAGCGGGCAGGAACTGTAGTATATACAAGTATCGTACCGGATGTGCTTCCACTGACACTACTTGCTCTGACCACAATCTCAAAATCTTTATCCTCCAGTGTATAGGACATAGTTCCATCATCTCCGGAGTCCTCATCCGCTTTCTGAACTTTTCCCTTTAATGAAAAATGATATCTGTAGTCCTCACTGTTGAAGTATTCATCCTCAAACTGAAAACAAGTAATATTATCCTTTGTATAGTTATCATCTTTGCATAATGAGTCAAGATCATTCACAGTCACCGGGCGGTTTTCATTCGATGAAATCTCATTTATCTCTTCTGTCACTTCCGGATCCGCAAAATAAAGTTTGAAATCTTTCAAATCAAATTCTTTATTCATTTTATTGATAGAGATCATCTTGTACAGAGTTCCGTCCTCTTCCTTGTCTTTATCCGCATACATCTCCTCCACGACCGGTTCCTCCGACAGAGATCGCACGTTAAAACTTGCAAAATAAAGCGGCAGTTCCAGAGTTTTTTCGCATTTTGTCATATTCCCCGCACCGTCGTAGACACAGAACGTGATCGGGACACTGATTTTGTCAATTCCCGACTCGACAGCAGGATTGTCCTTATCCCTTTTAGCAGAAATGGTAATCGGTATACTGTTGCTTGAATTACTTGTCTGGATATTAATATTATTACAGGAGTACCCCTCTCCATTTTTTACTTTCTTTGAATCAATGACTCCATCACTATTCGAGACAGTAATCTCCACGTTTCCATTGACTTTTCCCACTTCCACACTGGCCTTATCGAGTCCTGAAATATCATAATAAAGCGAATAATTCTGATATCTTGATTTATCAGAAAAAGTGTATGTCACCTTAGACGTTGCGGTTCCAATCTCGTATTCCTTTGTATTATTAACACTTCCCTTTACCGTAGGGGAATCCATATCCACTCCCACATAGGAACTCTGCAATCCGTTGGCTACTGTGGTTTTTTCCCCATTCTCGTCCTCCGTAAATACACCAAAATTCTTCCCTGTACTGCTCATCACTTTTCCGGTCTCACTCTTTATTGTCCCATTAAAATAGAGATAATTGATGCTATGGGCAAGATGCTCAGAAGCATCATAATTCACTGCAAAAAAACCGCCGAGAAGACACAATTTATCAACATTAACTTTTGAAGCCACTTTCACCTTATACTTAATCACGGAATTATTCACAGACGAATCGTCATTGATCTGAAGCATGGCCTTTTCCGAGTCAGATGTCGTGTCAATCTCATCGGACTCTCCATACTTCACAACACGATAAATCGTTTCACCGTTTTCATCCGTACCTACTCTCACCTGACAGATATCAATAAATCCGCCGTTAGCCACTCGCTTAGTGGTCGCCACCCCATTATTATTCCTGCACTCATATATAACAGTCGGAAGGTTTTTCAATTCTACAGAACCGCCTGAATATTTTGTCCATCCGTCCGGATCGAACTCATCATTCGTATTCAGCGCGATCTGACTCTCATCGAACACACGGTAATAGACCTCCAGATCCTCTCCGGACTCAGTTCCCGTTATCTTCATCGTCGCAGTTCCCTTATGGTTATCAGTCACTGTCGTTCCCTCGTCCACAAAAGAATTCGCCACATTCGAATCATCAACTTTCAATTCTGCATTGAGGGGAACCATCTTCGAATCGGAATAGGTTCCATCAGAAACGACTGTTCCGTCAAAATTTTTCACTGTCGAATCCGAGAGCAAATCTGTAAAATTCTTAAAATCATTCAAATAAAATTTCGGCGTTTCAAGTGTCTCATCCAACTTACAATTAAACACCACATCAACATTTATATAATCTCCCGGCTTCACATATTTCTTGCCGTCCTCAGAAGTAATGACCACTTCTTTAATTGCCGGAGAAGATCCGTCATAGACCGGAACCCTGTTTGCCGGTTTTCCATTCTGATCGGTTCCCTTAACTGACTGAAGCGGAAAACTTCTTGCTACAGCAACCCGATTCCCCGACAAATCAGTAATAGCTCCCTTAAAAAAGTCTTCTTTCGAACTTCTTTTGTAATTAGGGTAAACACCCTTCAAGGATTTTTCCTGCTCCTCATAATAGGAATATGGCATCAGCCCTTTATAGAGCCACTCCATGTTGCCTGTTCTTGATTTTCTGTCCATCTGCTCTGACAGAGCAGCAATAGAAAAGGTTCTCGCCTTCCACTTGCTCATATCAATTTTAAAAATCAGACAACTATCTTTGCTGACATTTCCATTCAACTCTCCGCTCATAGTTCCGTAGTAATCCGCATAGATCGTCGAATCACTACTGTTTTGTTCTACATTTGTAGAATCAGTTGTCGAGAGCGCCAGCCTCGGATACGCACGGAGACCATATGCTATATATTTATATTGCTGATACACTTTTTCCAGTGTCTCTGTATCAGAATAAATCATTTTGTTCAATTTTACGCTTCCATCAAACTGCATGACAACATACATATCATCAGCATCAGAAGGAGTATATTTCAACGTAGCCTGTGGATCCCCGTTCTTTTCTATGTAAGTCGCCTGTGAACCGGCTGGCAACGGCATCTTTGTCAGATACACTTTCGACAGGGCAGCCTCCGGCTCTGTCATCGTACACTTGAGTTCAGACAGAGATGCCTTGCCTCCCATATTGGTTATTCTGATTATAATGTTTTCCCCTAAATCAGAAACTTTAATCTCACCGGTCAGCGAGACAGCTTTCCCATAAGAGGTAATATACTTTGAATTTATTACTTTATCCTGAACACCGTCTGACGAATTTATAATATCAACCTTCAAAAAGATACTCTGGGCATAGCTGACATTCGCGCTAAACGCATACTGAATTGTTGAGAGATCCTTGTCCTTAAAATATTCTACATTTATAGTCTTCACAAATACGCCTTGAGAATCCATTGACAAAAGATTTGGCATTTTGTCATAGTTTACACCGCTTGTATTTGCCACATCAACACTCCCATTTGTGGCATCCATGTAGTTCTTGCTGCCACCCCCATTCGATACATAGGAAATAAGATCTGTGCCACCGGCACTCTTTATCAAATTGTTTTTTTCATTAATGTCACTCTTGAAACTGTTTTCCATTTTTTTTACCGTAATCATGTCATAGCCGTCTGAAAAGCCCATGTTACAGTAAAAACTGGAGTATAAACCATCTCTTGTCGTGATATACTCTTTAAGATTGTGAAGATGCATTTCCTGCTCTTCTTTTGGTTCAACACGATTGTGATAGAGCACAACATCCGGCTCAATCTGACTGAGTTCCGAAGCAGCAAAAACCTTTGCCACCTGATCGTGCACCTTAAAGAACACATTTTCCAAAAGACCAAGCGTATTGTAATCTAACACCATCAATAGCGCAAGGCAAAAAGCAATAATCCTCTTTTTCATTTTTTCAACCTCATTTCCTTTTTATACTTGCAAAATATGCTTCCCTAAAATTTTACACTCTTTTTCCTTTTTTTTTCAATATACCGTGGCGAAAAGACAGAAACTGTGACGAAAAGATTGTAAAGATTTCCTGTAAAAAAACGGACATGCCAAACTGACACATCCGCTTTCACAGGGGTATTATTTTAAAATTGTGGTTCGGTACCTTCTGAAATATTGTTTGCTGCTTCAACAAACTTATCCTTTTCAACCTCTCCAACGAGAGCTGCTCCTACATCACCCATGTCGAGCTGATAACCACCTTCAGCTTCTTCTACGCCCATGGTAAGCGATGTACCATTGTTCTGATCAGAAATAGTGATTGTGCCATCTCCATTATTTGTGCACTCACCTACCCACGAACCGCTCTCTGCGCTCTCAACATTGTAGAACATAGCCATTCCAAATGTACCCTCATTTCCAAATGCGAGGTACATGTAAGTCCCCTGATCGTCAGTGATTCCGGCATAGAACTTAGACAAATTATCTGCCCATGATGTGTCTGATCCGGTACTACTCGAATCTTCTGCATCGCTTGATTCTTCTACATTACCTGAATCTTCTGCATCGCTTGATTCTTCTGCATCGCTTGATTCTTCTACATCGCTTGATTCTTCCTGATCAGCCGAATTCGAATCGTCTACTGATGATTCCTGAGATGTTTTCTGTGAAGACGTTGTAGTCTTCTCATCACCACATCCAGTCAATGCGGATGCCACCAATGCTGATGTCAATAATACTGTCAAAAATTTTCTTTTCATTTTAAAACCCTCCATTAATTTTGTCTTCTTGACATTTTTTATCCGAAACCCATTATACAAAATCCTTACTAATAATAGTAGTACCCCTAGGGCTACTTTACGTGATTTTGTTATTCGTATACATTACTTTTTTCTCCCTCTTTTAAGAACTCACCATAGTCCTCCACAAACTGAGCAAGCCGAAATCCAGCTAACAATTCATCAAAGCCAGATAGTTCTGATACTTTATTCAGTAATTCCTCATCATCTTTTACACCCTGTTCCATAAGTCTGACAATCTGCTCATCTTCTTCTGCAATTTCTTTTCTCTCATCCTTAGAACAAAGCCATAATCCATTGCTTTTTTCGACTCTCACATCCGACTTCCACTCCATCTTATGCACCTCCTTACTCGCCATAAATATCTTTATTAATTGACACTTCCCCGATGCACCAGCCCTAACTGAATTGCCCTTCGCTCTGCCTCTGCCCGGTTCTTTGCCCCCAGCTTTTTATATATATTTCTATTGTGCTTCTTTAAGCCATCATAGGATATTGCACATTGTTCACAAATATCTCCGGTTGTCATTCCTGTACAGAGCATCGCAAGTATCTCTTCCTCTCTCTTTGTCAGCGATACAATAGTTTCCGGTATATAAATCAAATAATCCGGATATGAAACTGCCATTTTTCCTGTTTCATTATATATTTCATCCAAATAATCTGCTGATATTCCATCAAATGCCTTTGTCTCTCTACATTCTCTGAGAAGAGGAAGAACTGCCTGCCCCTCCATAGAAATAACACGAACAAAATGGTATTCCGCTGCCTTCTTCACCGCAGATATCAAGTGTTCTCTCCAGTGTTCATCTCCCATGCGATACAAAATAATACTCCTAAGCACTTCGTTTTCCATCCAATAAAAATACCGCTGATATGAATAAAAATATTCTGTAAGGAAATTAGCAAGAGAAAGAGCTTCTTCAAGCCTGTTTTCTGCAATTAAGCACCTTAATTTTGTCAGTTGTCTGTAACGATCCAAAATACAAAATTCAATCTGAACATCCGGTATTTTATCTACAAACTCATGGACATTTTCCCCCGTACCTTCAAACAGGGAAATCCATACACAGAACGCTTCCATCTTGGGCAGCAGATGATCTGCCGCTCCGCAATGTGCTCTAACTTTTTCCTCAAATGCCCGATAGACTCTTTTAGCTGATGCAATCTGTCCGGCAACAATATGCTGCCTTACCTGAATTCCGACAGACACAAAACACATCTCTATTTTCCCACCATGAGATGCCGCTTCATAACCGGCACAACACCTCGTCATCACTTCATAAGGTGATATTGTTGCTTTCTCAAATCCACTCTCCGCAAGTGCTATTGTCACAAGACCATTTCCATATTTTCCAACCACAACCTCTATCGGACGGCTCATGAATTTAGCTATCTGGGTATCGCTTTTTGACCACTCACAAAAATCCAATCCGCCATTCATAATAGAAGGCAGGTTTCCCGTCACACTCATTTCCGGAAGGAAAACATCCCCCTTGGTAATCATGACAAAGGAATTTCGCAGGATACGCAAAATTCCTTTTGTCCCTCTATGCGGAAGTGTTATATCAAGATATGCCAATCTTGTTCTAGCTTCACGCCTGAGTTCTCTTGGATTTTCCTTATTTTTTTCAAAGTTTACCAACTCCTGATACCACTTTTCTGATTGCTGAGGCTGAAGAAGCAAATCATAGAGCATACTCATACCTGCCATCAAAACAGGACTCTCTAATACCTGTTCCTTCGGCAATTCAAAATAATATTCTTTCGTCTCCACATAATGCCCGGTTCCCGGATGAGTATTGGCATTCCTCACAAGCAATTCCTTAATCCGCTGAACAGCACCGGCTTTTCTGTAATATTCCAATGCCTTGGGAATATCCCCATGCATTTCATAATAATTGGCTCCCCGCCTGTAATTTTCAATGACGGCCTCTTTCGACCACAAGATACTTTGTTTCCAACAAAAAAACCCTCTTACCTCTTTCCGGATGGATAAGAATCCTCCCTCACAATAGTTCAACTGATGCATTGTTTCCCGGCAGTATTCTATGATTTTACTGATATTATCATTCCCCATCAGGTACTCTGCCATCTGTTCTGTAAATTCTTCGTACTGACAAACACAAAGAGCAAATTTGATAAACAAATCATTCCACTGCTCATAAACAACACCGTCCCAAAGATAATAAATATCACGCCAGACCGCTTCATACATTTCTTCTGAATATCTCTTTCCATTCTCCATTCGCTTCACATAATACATAAGCGCCGGTGGATACCCCTGCGAAGCCAATGTTACCAATTCAATATCTTTGGGATCAATTTCTACTTCACAACTCAAAAACAATTTTTTGACTTCTTCCTTACCCAGTACAAAATCTTGTTCTACAATTCGAACGAATCCCAACTGCATTTCCTCGCCGACAAGATATTTGGGCACAGCCCCTCTCGTCGCCATAACAATCTGCCGCCCATCGGAGTGCAGCAAATCCTTTAAATACTGAATAGATTCCTGCTCTTTCAGCCACTGCAAATCTTCAATTATTATAATATTAGCGCGGATGGAAGAAATGGGCGGCCTTCGTGTAATTCTCCCATCTTCGCAAAAAAGAATTTCTGTTTTTTTTCTTCGATAATAATATCCTATTGCTGCACTTTTTCCCCAGCCATAAGCTGCCGTCATAATAACAGGACTAAATGTCTCTTCCGCTTTTTTTAACTTATTATAAACTGCCGGTATTTTAATATAATCCACAACCAACCTCCTGGCACTCGATTATCCTGTAAATACTATAATATCTTATTACTCGTCATAGATGCTCGTCTTCCCATTTTTATCTACCCGGAGTGTCACATAATCCGTCAACAGATAATCGTGAAATACATCATCTATGCGGAATGAATACATATAATCTCCAGCTGCTAATAAATCATAATTTATTTCAAGAGAGGCTTTCCTTAATTCATAGCCTTCGCCCTCCCATTCTTTCTCCTCTGAATTTTCATCCTCTAACGAAAAACTTGTATAACAAGGGGTAACAATATCACCCTTTTTTAATTTGATAATATTTTTGGCCGCAGCACCATTCTCATCAATGCCATCCCACGCCCCCTCTACCACGACTTTTCCGTCTTTGTCCTGTATCATACGAAGATTTGTTTCCTCTCCGTTGAGTAGAATTGGAGAAGTATAAACCACCTCATTATCATCTACCGAAACAATATACGTGGCAAGATTTTGTCCATCAGGAAGCGATAACCAATATCCGTCAAAATAATCCTTAATCTGCCCCTTATCCCAGTCCACATCCACATCATACGTTTCACCAAGTTCCAATGCTTCCTTACCATTTTCTGTCACTTCATAAATTTGAGCACTAACATCCTCTGTGTTTTTCAATCCGTTATCATCCAATGTAAATCCGAAAATCCCGTCTGAATCAACTGCCGGTTCAGATGCAAATGTAATCTTCTTACTCTCTCCGGTCTCTTTATAGTCATCTACATAATTCCAATGTTCATTTTTCTTTGTGTTACTGCGGTAACACTCATCTTCTTCATCATATTCATAGTCACAGAACCAGCACCAGATTTCTTCTTCATCCGAACTACTGTTATCGCCAATAGCCGCTGACAGTGCATCATCACTTGCGTTGTCAGCCGAACTACAGCTGTCATACCAGCCACAGGAATCACCACCGCTCCACCAGTAATCCTCATCATAAGAATCTGTATTTCCTTCATTGCAACTGCCACAATCCTGTCTGTCAACAAAGGACAGATAATACGGACTCACACATACTGTACTGAATGTAGACAACTCATCCGATTCTTGTATACAAAGCGGATAATACACAGATAATCCTGAAGACTTTTTGTGATTTTTTCCAGACACTTTGTAAGCGACTACCTTTTCAAGCTGGGAAGAAACAGCATCGGCTCCCTCGGCGTAGGACCTACACCCTGTCACAAGTCCGCCCAGATCAACCATATTTGTATATCCCTCGGACTTATTGTTTCCACCGAAGTTATCTGCCTTTTCTATTTTTCTGCAAATAGATGATAAGACAGATGTGTCCGCACTGGTTTCATACATATTTTTTGCAAACGTATTAAAAGCTTGCAGCAAGGAATCCATCTGTGATAAATCAATTACTGACAAAGTTACAATGTCACCGTCACCGATTTTTTCACAGCCTTTTTTGAAACTGTCACACACTTCCTTCCCCAGTTCCAAACCATTAGTACTTGGATTTTGGGCAAGAAAATTACCAATAGATGTGTAATCCCAGCCACACCCCGGCTCGGATTCCTCCGATGCATACATATAATTCGCATAGGAAGCAAGCACGTTCGCCGCCTCCATAGAGCCCATCAGGCAGGCATCAAATCCAACAAATTCAAATTTGCCGGACATCTTTGAATATGCACTCAATAAAGCACTATCCACATCGCGGAGAGAGAGGGACTTCATATTATCGGTCTCGTCATAGCATATGCCGCCGATACTGCCGCCTCCATGATTCCATAATATCACACCCATGTGCTCAGAACTGTAATTATTCACGCCCCATTTGAGGAATTTTGCAAGCGTATTGCTTTTTGCCATGCTTGCCTCTTTTACTTCATCCACTAATTCAATATCTTCATTCTGAACGACAAAGCGCTGCAATTTCTTTTTGTTAACCGCCTCATTATTCCACTCAGAAGCCCCTCCTGTCTGCACTACAAACCTCACTTTATCACTGGCAGATGCCTCCATCATTTCCACCATATCATTTGTAGCCGCTCCGTACTGAGATTCCAAATCAGAACCACAGAGATAAACAAAAATAGTCCATATTCCATCTTTTTTTATTTCTTCACCGCCGGCCTGTACCGGACGGGATACAGTGAGATCACCGGTTTCCCGATCAACCGTGAGCATACTTTGACTATAATCACTGCCGTCTGCCAATGTTGCCATCGCTGTCTTTGATTTTCCCTTTTTTTCTTTCTCGCCTTCATCTGTGTCTAAAAATATCATAAGCAAGAGAAATCCTGCCAAAATCACGCCAAAAACAGACGCTATTGTGATTATAATTTTTTTTGCCATTATGTATCCTCACTTTCCATCATTTCATTTAACTTATAAAATATCCCGAAAAACTAAACCCTGTCGGCATCGGTATTGTCAACATAAATATCGTTGCACCTATCAAAAATACCACCGATATCCCAAAAACCACAATACGGTTAGGCAATCTCTTGAATATACCTACGATACCGAGTAAAAAAAGCACCAATGAGAAAATAACTGTCACAAGTCCATATCGGTCGCCGCTTGTGTTGTCATTTTGTCCCTGTTTAAGCAGTTCCTGCGATTCAGCCAAAAGATTGTTTGCCTCCTCGTAATAACTGTCAATATATCCTTCCTTTTCAAATGGACTTGCATCCTTTTGTTTATCTGCCCACTGAATCGCCTCATAAAAGTTCTCTGAACAATTATCCGCAATTAATGTATCGATTTTATCCAGAATCAAATCCGCCTCGTCTTTGTCACCTTTTTCCTCAGCCATCTCCGCATCAAAACGATATTCCATAATGGTATTCCAAGTAATCATATCCTGCATTAACTGTTGCGATGCCTCATTGTACATGGAATTTCCTTCTGCTGCCACATTATTGCTCTTTGTATAATTTGTCGCCTGATTTCCGCCGTGCAGCGAGCCTATCCAAGTTGCCCATGCAGTCAAGAGAGCCGTAATTCCGAGAAAAATAGCAATTAAAATTTCAAGTCTTTTTTCTGCTTTTTCTTCCATTGATTAATTATATCCTCCTTATAATGTGTTTTTTATTTATATATGACACCTCTCATGTGTACTCAATTATATCTGAGGACTTTTAATAAAGGAAGTACCCCTATGGGTACTCCAACTGTTTTCTTCACTTGAGATTCTTTAACTCAGTAACAGCAAATGGAATTGTAATTACAAGCGACAACACATCCGCGCAAGTCTGTGTAATCTGCACTCCGGTGAGTCCGAACACGGATGGAAGAACTAAGATAAGAGGAATGAAACAGATTCCGTTCCTCGCCGACGCAGTAATAGATGCCTTCACTCCCCGTCCCATCGACTGAAGCATCATATTGGTAATCACGATAAATGCCATAAACGGCAGCACCGCCGTCTGACAGCGCAGCGCCAGTGTCCCCACGGCAACAACAGCCTCATCATTGCGGAACATTCTGACAACATCCGGTGCCAAGGCAAAGCAGACGGCACCGACAAAAACAAGGAACAATGTACCCCATTTTACGCAAAAGAAATAACCTTCCCGCACCCGTTTTTTTAATCCGGCTCCATAGTTAAAGGAACATACCGGCTGATAACCCTGTCCGAAACCAATCAGGGCAGATGCCAGCATCATCATTACTCTTGTCACAATCGACATGCCGGCAATGGCTGCATCACCGCCATATTTCCCGGCAAAGTTATTTAACAAAAGCGTAGCGACCGCCGCAAGCCCCTGGCGAAACAGTGACGGTGCGCCCCCATTGGTAACTTCCAAAAGATAATGAGTATTGATATGTACATTTCGGATATTCAGATGAATATTTTCTCCCCGCATACTTCCCAAAAACAGAACAAAAAAACTGACAACTTGTCCACATACAGTGGCGATGGCAGCTCCTGAAACTCCCATGTGAAATCCCAAAATCAATAGCGGATCCAGCCCTACATTGATGACAGCACCACACATCAATCCAATCATGGCATATATCGCACTCCCCTGAAACCTCAACTGATTATTAATCACAAACTGACCAATCATAAACGGCGCACCTATGAGAATAATACGCATATAATTCTTTGTATCCTCCATCGTCGTCGCCGTTGCCCCCAGCCAATGTGCAAGTGGTGTCAAAAATATATTTCCGAGAATGGCTACCACCACACCCAGAATCAATGCAATAGCGAATCCGGTAGATGCCATCTCATCTGCCTCTTTTCTTTTACCGGCACCAAGCATTCTCGATAAATAATTGCCGGAACCATGTCCGCAGAAAAACCCTAATGCCTGAATAATCGCCATCACTGAAAAGACAAGACCTACCGCTGCCGTTGCCTCGGTAGATATCTTGCCCACAAAATATGTGTCCGCTGTATTGTAAAGTGCTGTCACTAACATGCTGATAATTGTCGGTATCGATAACCGCACAATCAAATTAGGAATCGGTGTCTCTGTCAACAACTCACGACGTGACTGACTCTTCCTGTCTTTTTCCATACTAATCCTCCATATTATGTTCTTTCCTTATAATGAAAAAACACTGCGACATTTTTTCATCTGCATTTCCAAAACCTGTCTTGCCCTTGTGGCAGGATAATTTGATAATTTCTCACCTAACAAGTCATAATCAATTTTCAAAAGGTGTCCTGCAGTATATGCCTGCATCTCAAAATTCGATGAAAATGGTTTACTAAATGCTCTTTTCAAGTTTTCCTCATAATTGTCTCCGGCAGGAAAAATAGAATAGTCACTCATAAATGCTTTTCCATTATCAAAAATTGGTGCTTCTCTGCAAACACCTGTCAACTGATTAACAATCACACCCATGTTATGAAAGTGAAGATCAATATTTAATATAAGATACGCGAGCGAACAGTTAAACGCAAAATATTCTGTGTAATCCAAATCTGTCGTCTGCTTAACAAAATCTTTTACAAATTCAATTCGTTCCTCCACCTCATCCATCGGGAGAATCTGCCCCAGCAAATCCCCTCCCTCATACATATCATAAAGACGCTGAAGACTCAAAAATGTCTCATTCGGCTCTAAAAAGTGCTTAGATCGGCAACCTGCTTTTCCATTTACCTCACACCTTTCATAAGCAACATAATTTTTCACATTAGAACACTCCAACACAATTGTTGCCAGTGCTTCTGCCTCTCCCTCATACCCGGCAACATCCTGCTTATACCAATATCCATCTTCAAAAATCTTAATCTGTGTTCCTTGTGAACTTCCACTGACCTGAGCAATCGCTTGCGGGCTGAGCCAGTATTTTTTCAATGCCTGCTTATTCACGAACCCTCACATCCTCCCATGAGATTTTTTCATCATCAATTCTTATCCAAAAATAATCTTCCCATGTCACTCCATGCGTTTTTTCTACCCACTCGTAAGGATTATTATCCTGCATATCCATTTCTGCCAAAATGCGTTTCAAATCTGCTCTACCATCTTCGTAGCACCTGGATTTCAAAAAGGCATAAAACCTCTCCCATGTCAGGTTCGGCCCTGAAAATGGTTGTTTCCAACCGTCAGGAGCGTATTTTTCAAAATGTATTTCTCTGGTATCACGATTCAAAATGACATCTGCCACCAATTCACTTCTACACATAATATGATAAATCAAAAAAACACCCTTTCCATATCTGTACTTACTACTATTTTAATGATAGTTTCAGATATTGGCAAGGTGTTTTTTGATTTTAATGCCGATTCCCTTTAGTTCAGCAGATAAATCCCAAGGTTCAAATAGGCGGCAAACGTCACCCACACAAGATACGGTATTGTCAGATAAGCTGCCGTCTTATTGATTTTTTTGTATTGCAAAAACATGCGGATAATCAGAGCCCACATCGCCATCAGCCACGCGAACGCAAACAGATACCAGCCGAAATTAAAGAAAATAATCGACCACGCAAAATTAAAAAACAACTGCACAGCATAAGTATCCAGTGCCTTCTGCACATCCTCCCTGTCACGCCCTTCACTGGCAACAAGGTACGATGCAACGCCCATCAGAACGTACAGTATTGTCCAGACAACAGGGAAAAGCCACGCCGGAGGGGAGAGCGGCGGTTTGTTGACCATCGCAAAAATCTGCATTCCATTTCTTGTGAGAAATCCGGACACCAATCCAACTGCTAATGGTATTGCAATGCTGATTGCCAAATTTTTTATTTTCACTGTGAACCTCCACGCCGAAACGCCTTCATTCATTTTCTCATTAGTAAGATATGAAAAAAACATCATGGTTATGACTGTTACTTATCTGTTCTCTTCCAACACTTGCCGCAAACGGTTCAAGACTCTCTTTTTGTCTGCGCTCCACTCCGGCGCTATCAACAGTTTTTTGTCCCCGTCACCGGTCAGCCTATGTATAACTACCTCTTTCGGAATCCTTGCGATGCACTCTTTCACAAGTTGAACATAGGACTCCATATCCATGACAGAAATCCTACCTGCCTCATATTCTGCCGCAAGATCCGTCTCCTGTAACACATGGAGTAGCTGCAATTTTATTCCCTTTGCACCGCTGTTCACAACATAATCCACCGTTTCCAGAATGTCCTCATGACTCTCGCCCGGAAGCCCCAGAATAATATGCACGATCGTCTCAATTCCTCTCGCCGTCAACTCCCTCATGGCCCGGTCGTAGGCTGACAGCGGATAACTGCGCCGTATATATTTCGCTGTTCTCTCATGAATCGTCTGAAGTCCCAGCTCCACCCAGACTGGTTTGATGTGATTGATTTCTGATAATAGTTCCAATACTTCAACCGGCAGACAATCCGGCCTTGTCGCAATAGACAAGGCTACGATATCCGGATGACAGATGGCCTCCTGATACAGTTTTCTCAGACGCTCCACCGGTGCATAGGTATTTGTAAACGCCTGAAAATAGGCAATATATTTTCCATCTTTTATTTTCCTTTCCACCCGCTTCTTTCCCCGCTCAATCTGTTCCGTAACAGACAATGCCGCATCCTCCGCAAATTCCCCCGAACCACCTTTCGAGCAGAAGATACATCCCCTTGTGTCCAGCGTTCCATCCCTGTTCGGACAGGTAAATCCACCATTCAGCGCAAGCTTATACACCTTGTAGCCAAATGTTTGGCGGAGGTATTGATTTAATGATGTGTAGGTCATATCATTTTTCATCACAATATCTTTCCTCAAGATATTTTTTTACAGTATCACAAAAAACTTCAGCATTTTTCACCTGCTCATCCACTTCACTCTTATCTATAATTACATAGTCATCATAATCACTATCACTACGTATTTCAAAAGCATCACCAACAATTTGTGAAAAGACTTTATCAAATATACCAGTCTGAATATACTCTTTTCTAAAATAAGAAATATTACCGGAATGTCTTTTAAATTCTACTTTATCAAGTGCAAAAATACTCCTAATTGCATTATAAATTGCATAATATGACCGATTAGCCGCACCCCGAAAATCTCCATCATCAAATAATAATTTAGAGGATCTCAAACACCGTTGTGCCTGTTCAAATCTATATTTTGATAATGTTATCTCCTTCAATTCATTCATACAGAGTAACTCCTTCATTCATAACATTCTGATAAAAAACCACGACATCTGACCATTCTTCAAATGAACCCTTCGATTTTAATAGAATAGAAACCAGAATGTCATTATCAAGTCCAATTTCATTTGCAATTTCTCTTATTTTTTTTCTATATCTAACAACATCTTCATCATTTCCATGGATTAAAATCAAAATATCCATATCTGATTCGAAATCAAAATCTCCTCTGGCATATGAGCCATATAAAATAACTTTATATATTTTTTCTCCAAGCAAATCAACTACCCGTTCTACAACAGATTTGGTAACTCTTTGCACTTCATCATTTATCACTGCAAATTCCTCCTAAAATACTCACTCTTTATATATCACCTTTTTTCAGTAGCAATTTCATGGTAACACACAGAAGGCTGGCAATCAACTGTTTTTTCTATGGTTACCTGATAATTGACATAGCAAAAAAGGAGTGTTATAATTTTAATAATAATTTTACTGATATGATATTATACAAGGAGGTTCTGATATGGATTTGATACCGAGTTTTACCGTTGACCATACAAAGATTATACCGGGGATATTCACCAGCCGGATTGATACAATTGGTGACAATTTAGTGACAACCTACGACATAAGAGTAACAAGACCAAATAAAGAGCCGGGAGTTGATGTGGCTGCCATGCACTCTCTCGAACACATCATTGCCACTTACCTCAGAAATGATCCGGACTGGAAGGACGAAGTCATTTACTGGGGACCGATGGGCTGTCTGACCGGATTTTACCTGATTCTCAAGGGCAATCGCCCTCCAAAAGAAATACACGATTTAGTATTGAGAGCGTTCCGGTCTGTAAAGGATTCGGAAGATGTTCCCGGCGCAACAGCGGAGAATTGTGGCAATTACGCCCTGCACAACCTCGGTATGGCAAAGTGGTATGCGGCAAAATTTGCAGATTACCTTGCAGAAAATGCGGAGAATGCGGACATCTTTGAGTATCCGAAAACAGAACGGCTGGTAACGGAGGACGGTCGCCAGTTTTTCGATTCCTAAGTGGAATGAAGAAGGAGGAGCGCTTATGAATATTGGAGGTATTTCGAACACCGGTTATCCGGCTCTTTTCAATACACCGGTCAATGAAAATGAATCTGACAATCAAAAAATCATTCCGGGCATGAATCCCACTGCGACAACTGCAGTGGATGGTTCGAAGGGCGCTAAGGAAAGTAAGGAAGTCAGACAAGCGGAATGTCAGACGTGTAAACAGCGCAAATATGTAGACGGTTCTGATGAGGGGGATGTCTCCTTTAAGGCGCCGGCACACATTGACCCCTCCCAGTCTGCCGGAGTTGTCATGGGACATGAGCAGGAGCACGTTGCCAATGCGATTGCCGAGGGCAACCAGGAAAACAAAGAACTCCTGTCTGTCTCTGTAACACTGCACACCGCTGTCTGTCCGGAGTGTGGTAGAGTGTACGTCGATGGCGGCAACACACACACGGTTATGAAAACTACAAAAGAGAATGGTGGTAATGAAAACACCAATCCCTACGCCAAACAGCAGGCCAAATTTAATTACATAAAAAAAGCAGGCGTAAACTTCGGCGCCGATACATGAAAACAGATGACTACTCTGCGACTT
>CAMVIN010000012.1 GCA_947167565.1 uncultured Clostridia bacterium
GGAAGTTTCTCATCCGCAGCATACCTGCTGTCGGATAGTAGAAGTTCAATCCACGCATCTGCAGCGTTGGCAGCATATCAATCACATCGTCAATGGTCTCAGGAATCGGAATTCCTAATTTCTCTAACACATCACTTCGATAGAAGAGAACCCAGAAGTTCATCGTCTCCGGCATAGAGTAAACCTTATCTCCAATTGTACCGGTCAGGAAGAATCCCGGCTCAAACTGTCTTGCTGACTCCTTAAAGCCCTCAAACTGTGTCATATCAGCCAAAGCACCTCGAATTGCAAGCTCATACGGTATCGTATAGTTGATACCTGTCGCAACATCCGGCGCATTGCCTGCCGAGTTCGCCAGCACCAGTTTCTGCTGATCCGGCATGATACTGATATCCACATCAATACCTGTCTGAGGAGTAAACTTCTCATCAATCAACTTCTGCATAATCTGTACATACTGACTGGAACGGTTCACCCACACCTGCAAGTGATTTGGGTCGGTATTGTTCGTATTGTATGCCTGATTGGTAAAGGATGCCGCAAAACGACTAATATTCATGCCAATAGACTTGAAGAAGCCAGGGCTCTTCGGAAGTTCTGCATTGTCCTGATAAAGATAAATCCGGTCAATTGCCACGCCATTTACCATAAGGTCATCAATCGCCTGTGCCAGATAGTGGTTGACCGAGTTTGTACTCGTTGACAACTCACTGATACGATAAGGAATCTCGTCCGGATTGTCTGCCAGACTCTCCAACTGCTTCGCCGCAATCAGCATTGAGGACATAACTGCCACATTCTTGTCACTGTCGCTCCACTGGATCGCGCTCTTCTCAAGTTCGCGCAACTTTGTTGCATATCCATACAATGTCTGCTCCAGATTCGGAATATAACGGGAAAGTTTCAGGTCGCGATACTTATCGGCGTTGTTACCCGCAACTTTTGTAATTTCCAAAGCAAGATCATTTACCTCTGACATGATGATGTCAAGTTCTTCCATAATATAGCGAATATTGTCCATGCTGATTGTGAAAGAAATTGTATGCTCACCAGGCTCTAAATTAACACTAAGATTATTTCCGTTTGAATCCTGTAATGTACTTGTTTTATACTTTGTTGTATAAGCCATTCCATAGGAGCGGAATGCCTCATTCGGAATCTTCCCGTCAATCGCTACATCGACAAACACAGGGAAGTCTGTCTTATCCGACTGACGATAGTTCAGGGCAATGTTGTAGTTACCGCCGGTAGTGACGTTAAACTTATAAGTAACTCTCTGCCCCGCCTCATTGAACGAATCTGAATCAAGGGTATTCAGAACTGTCTTTTGTGTCGCATATGGGTCAATGCTGGTATCATATTCCGCAATTGCGTGAATAGAAGAGTCATTCGTCTCCGCATACGCTTCACCCTGAATCGGAATCATCTGGTTGCCGCTCGCCGTCTCTGAAGAAGTATAACTCTCAACCTTGGCCGGTGCTACCAAATCGATATTGCCGAGGAGGAAATTTCCTTCCTTCACTTCAAATTCCAGTGTATGCTTTCCTGCCGGAAGTTCAACCTTCAAAGGATCGGAATAGCGGTAACTGGAATCCATAATACTCTGTGTCTCCCAGCGAATATCCTTGGTAGGAACCGCCACAACCTCATTGCCATATCGGTCATAATTTTTCTCTTTTGACAAATTCCAAGTCGTTGTCAATTTGATGTTGCGGCTCTCATAAAATGGAAAATCGCCGTCAATCTTCATTGCCAGAGTAACCGGCAAAATCGATTCATCATATGACAAATAGTTGAAGTTCATGTAGTACAACCCATCGGTCGGTACATTAATTTCAAGTGTTGTCTTATCCCCTGTTGACAACTTAAGTACTTTCGATGCATCCGCATAATTCTGCGTGTCATCTGTCAATGCCTGTGCCGAAGAACCTTTTGCCGCCTCAGAAATATCAATCGAGACGTCATCTCCCTTGTAGTCCGACAGCTTATAAGCACTGCTTTTTTGCGTATAATTGGTCGATATACGCTCGCTGGCATATTCCTTCGAAGAAACAGCCGAGCCACTTGCAGTGGTATTTGCCGTGCTGCTTGTAACGCCATAATCCTGCGGTTCATCCGCCGACGCCACATCTGCATTTACCCGCTGGCCTACACAGGTAGCCACCAGGGCAATAGCAAGCGCAGATGCCACCACTTTTTTTGCATTTTTTGCTATGATTTTACGCCGCATAACATCCTCCTCGCAACTAGATTTTATCAAACGATGATAATCTTAGATTATTGTAAAATATCTTAGCACCTTTTATAGTAATATAAATATGTCAAAAAGTCAATACGCCTGACGTTATTTTATTGTTAATTCTCATAAAAAACCTTGTTTTTATTTCTTGATTTTAGTATAAAGTGTACACATTGTCCAGAATTCACGTCCTTTTCCATCATGTAAGAGAGACAAAAAAAAGTCGAAAAGCCACCTATTTCCGTGCACTTTTCGACTTTTTGTGCTGCCTTTCCTTGTCTTTCTACTTTGGTAGTATCACTCTGCCATATACTTGGCGATCCGATGTTCTTTCTTCCTCCGGCGCACAAGCGATATCACATAAATGACTGTCGTTACAACCATCAATACAATAGAATAATCCACCAATTGATCGAACTTAACATGCCAGTAGTTTAACAGCACCAGAGATGCAAACAGTAACATGACCAGCCAATAAAGAAAAGATATTCCCGCTATCACAACGCAGCCGATGATGTCTTTTACCCGTTCAACATTAGGATTATCCGGTGCGGCTTTTTTCTTTCTTCCTGCCCATCTTCTCTTTTCCATTAATATTTCACTCCCCAAATGCTCTGATTATTTCCGACAGCAGAAAATGTCATACATGCTGTTCCCGCCTCGTCATTCATCTTACAGAACACACCACTGTACTCTTTTCCATCATAGTTAATGTGCATGAAGTAGGAATTTTCTTTCTGCTCCCAGGTTCCGGTAACGCCTTTCCCGAACACATTTCCCTTCTCCGTGAGAACAAGTTTGATTGGTTCCGCTATGTCTGCATTAATTGCCGAGCCCTGATTAATCACATAATATTCGCCGGCAATTTCCTGTGCGGTATAGCCGGTTTCTGATATTGTCTCTCCATCGGTCATATACGGCAGCATACACGGCCATCCCTCTTCATTCGTGAAGTACTGATGAACTCGCGGCTCGTGAAATTCACCTTTTTTCTCAAATCTGGTGTGGTATGCAATATACCGCTTGCCGTCACTGGCAACCATGGCAGAATTATGTCCGGTCGCCATATAAGCCTGACTGAGTGAAGGGAGCATGTAGTTCCCCGTCATTTTAAGCCCAAACAGTACCGGATTGCCACTTCTGATCTGCGGTGCCTGACCATTCATGTCCACATAATTGCCATCCGGTGTCTCAGAACGGAATACGCGAATCTGGTATCCGCCGGAGCGCTGAAGCGCACCGTAAGAAACAAACAAGTAATAATAACCACTCACATTATCATACAGAATGTACGGTCCCTCTATCGATGTATGACCGCCTCCAATCAGGCGCTTGCCATAATATGGGTCAACATTGTTTGCCACATCCTCTTTTGGACGGATTGCCTCACCGGTCGTCTCATCAATCTCAAGAAGGAAGATACCGCCTGACCAAGAACCATATGTCATCCACATTCTTCCGTCTTTGTCCCAGAAGATTGTCGGGTCAATGCAGTTCGGCCACTTCTGATTGTTGTATTTATAAGAAACACCCTGATCTACCATATAAGTCTCTTTTACATGTTTCTCATCCACAACATCCAGCACATTGGTCTTCTTAATATTGTCCATATCATACCCGGAATAGACAATATTGCCTTTCCACTCGAACGGACCATCCGGCGAATCTGATGTCGCATAACATACGGTAGAAGAATAATAGTTCGACGATGTACAGAAATACATGTAGTATTTGCCCGCCTTCGCACTGTATTTCACATCCGGCGCCCAAATATGTGTCGTCCCGTCATCGGTACGAATCGGACTCTTCGGACTTCCCGTCAAAACAAACGGTTCGTCTCTGTTCGCAATGTCGTAGTACACGGAACCTTTCTGGGCCGCTCCGCCCTGTACGGTCTCCCAAGTATGAAAATCTGTTGTCTTGGCTGTCGCCCTGTGAGAACCATATATATAGTATGTTCCCTCAAATTCCACAATCGATGGATCATGGACACTAACTTTTGCCGAGTAATCGGATACTGCAATTCCATCGTAATTTACTGAAAAATCAGTAGTAAGTGCTGCTTTTTCTTCGTCAAAAGCTTCCTTTGCAATCTCCTCGCTGCTCTTGCTTTTACCGCATCCGGTAAACACGAGTGCTGCAACAGTCAATATGCTCACTACCTTGCTCGCTGTTCGTTTCATGAGAACCTCCATATCTGTTTTTTTCTTCATTATAGCAAATCCCACAAACAGAATCAATATTTGATAAAAAATTTATAGCATTTTTTCTAATACTATGTTAAAATAATATAAACTATGTTATGCGGAAAAGGGGTGTATGTCATGGCTAAAATCGAATACGATTATCTGACAGGTCTGGCCAATCGTCAGGGACTGTATGTTTATTACCAAAAACTCAAAAAACACCACGTTGTTCATGCCATGTTCATTGACATTGACAACTTCAAAAGAGTGAATGACATATATGGACACAGCATGGGGGATAAACTTCTTATTGAAATCAGCCATCTGATTCAACAGCACAGCAACGGATTCACTTCCCGTATCGGCGGCGATGAGTACGTTGTTCTTTTGGATGGCTCCATGCAGCAGAAAGCAGTGGAAAAGATTGCCTCTGATTTAATCGAGGACATGGAAAACATTGATTTCCGCGCTGATATCCTGTCTCTTGTGTCACTCAGTATTGGTATTGTATTCAATCAGACTGCCGGACAGCCTCTGGATGACATCCTTGCCAAATGTGATGCTGCTATGTACCAATCAAAGTATGATGGCAAGAACCGCTACACGATTTATCATTCTTACGACAAGACATTGGAAATCAGCCGTAACATTGAAGCCGAGATGGAAGACGCCCTTGCAACCGGACAGTTTCAGATTTATCTCCAGCCAAAAGTCAATATCATTTCAAGCAAACTCGTCGGAGCAGAAGCACTGTCCCGCTGGATTCATCCGATTGACGGCATTAGAACTCCGAACATGTTTATTCCGCTCTTTGAAAAGAACGGTTTTATTTCCAAACTTGACATGTACGTTTACGAGGAAGTCTGCCGACTGAAAGCCTCTTGGGAAGGCCAGCCTTACCAGCATATTCCGATCTCGGTCAATATGTCGAGGCTTCACCTCTATAATAAAAATTTTGCCAATGACTTAGAAAGAATTGCAGGCAAATACGGAATTCCAACAGATGAATTGGAATTAGAGATAACAGAAAGTACGTTTTTGAAAGATAACAAAGAATTAATCAATGTTGTCAACAGCCTGCAGTCCCGAGGCTTTCACGTATCGATTGATGACTTCGGTTCAGGCTTCTCTGCACTGAACCTGTTAAAAGATTTAGATGTTGATGTCGTTAAAATCGATCGTGAATTTCTTCAGACTTCCGCACATACTGCACGTGGAAGAACAGTCATCCGAAGTGTGATTATGATGTGCCGCGATTTAAAGATTGATGTTGTGACAGAGGGCGTAGAGACACAGGAACATATTGATTTATTGAAAAAATGCGGATGCCAAATCGTACAGGGATTTTTCTACTCCCGCCCGCTTCCGGTAGCGGATTTCATCCGTTTTGCCAATGAATACCTGTCTAACATTCAGGCCAACTTCACGTTCCGCTTGAACGGCAATCTAAAATCCGAGGATGGAAATTTTGAGGCAATCATTTGCGGAACCGGCTTAACTTATGAAGAGGGAATTTTCACTGATTCCAAAGCCCTGCATTTTCCGGGCGGGGACACGATGTGTAATATTATTGAACTCCCCGCAGACACAATTCTCAGCGACAGTTTTACCCTGTCCATGTGGATACGCCCTGAACAATTAACGCAGTGGACTGCCGTTCTTTACATCAAGTGCGAGACCGGTTTTTATGCAATCTGTCCACTCGCCTGGGAGGGACACTCAGATTTCCGCATTCGTGATTCCCGCGAATTCAACGGCTGGTATGATGCAAGTGCCTGTCAGCTCCATCAGGATTATTGGTGGCATGTCGTGATTACATACAACGCTAACACCGAAATCGGCACATACTTTATCAACGGAGACATGATTGCTCAATCTGTCGATGTACCGACCAACCATTATGTTAAGATGATTACCATCGGTGGCGATGTATTTCAGCCATCCTTTGTCGGAAGGGTCTGTGAAATTGTCATTTATAACGAGACACAGGACTATGATTTTGTCAAAGAACTGCATCGCTCTTACATTGAAGCCGAAAATTTTAATGCCGGTGAACTTAAGAGTCTCATCTGAGCAATTGCCAGGTGACACGTTGAGTATAGAATCAAAAAAGTGGTGTTTTCACCACTTTTTTGATTCTATTTAATATTCCGGATGCATCAAACTTCCTTTTTCAAAAGTGTATTCCGGTGTCTTGAGCGGATACTTAATTTCTTCCTGATAATACCATGGATCCTCTTCGTGAGCCGGATTTTTTAATACATGAAACTGCTGTGCCGGTGTATAGCCCTGCGCCAGCAAAAATGCCTTCTTTCCATCCGCATTCTCGCAGACATCCACTACCATGACAACATGTCCGGGGCTTCCTGCTTTAATGAAAATATCTCCAATCTGTATTTTTTTCAAAGAAATGCTCTTTGATTCGTTTTTTAGAGAAATCGTGCTGGCATAGGCGTAGACAATTCTCATGAATTTGGCAAATGCTTCATAGGACTTATCTTCTTTGCCTCCGTCAATCCATGCCGTCTCACCCATCCCGACCTGAATCCGTTTGCCTTTTCGCCATTTACTGTACTCTGCAAGAAAACCATCCACAAAATGAAACGCTATTCTGTCGTACTGTCCTGTCTGCCAGAAGTATTCCGCATATACTCTCATAACAGAATCGGCACACTGCTGCAATTCCTCTCCGGCAAGCGGAAATTTAAACACTGCTGCATGCGCACTCTGGTTCGTCTTGTCACTTCCATCAAACAGTTTGACTTTTGCCCCTGCCTTTTTCAGCGGATAGGTCCGAAGGAACGTCCCCAGACTCTCCTCATCTGCCGGAACTCTTGTGTAACCCTCCGGAACCTGAAATCTTGTCAAAAGTATATTGCCCTTTTCCGCATTGACAACAGCACCGGACACAACTGCACTGCCGCATGCCGTATCATTGAGCTCAATATCGAATGGTTCTGTTATGACACTGCCGGATACAGCTCCTGCCGAAACCACATCACCCGACACAGCTGTTCCCGTTCCCGTTACCGCAATCTCACTCTCCCGTCCCCAGGTAAACGGCCGGCAGACTGCAAGTATCAATACCAACGCAATAATTCCCAAAAAAGTCGCCAAAGTTATCGCTCGTCTCTCTGTCATATCTTCCTCACATTCCAACGCGCACTAATACGCACGCTCTTTCGTTTTCCATAGAATCTACTATATGCCGATTATAGCACGTTTTTTTCAAAATTGCAAAAGGAGTGCGCTGTTGGTTTGTGTCAAGTAAACGTTGACACAAACACCACTTTTTCCCTCATTGACAAAAGTTCAAAATGCCTCTATAATGTATTCATTATAAAAAACCATTATTAACAAGGAGGAAATGAATATGAAAAAAATTTGTAGTTTTTTATTGTGTCTGAGCATGGTTTTTGCTCTGACAGGGTGCTTCTATGTAGACACCACAACAGTTGTTGACACATCAGATAACATTAAAATGACATCCAAAATGGGATTCACAAAAGCATCGGTAGATGCTGCAGGTTCCGAGTACGCCGAGATGGTCAAGGACATGAAACTGGAAACCATTAACGGAACCGAGTACTATACCGAAACCCAGACCGCTTCCACAACTGTTTCCGAATGGAACGAAGCATACAAGGGCGTTAGTATAATCAGCCAGAATATGGTTTATTTTTACGCTGATTACGCAGAGCAACTCGCCTCACAGTCGGGCGGTGCATCTGAAGCTTTAACTAACGTTGATATGTCCGGTGCTTACCTCGCTTACACCTTTACTCTGACTGGTGAAATCAAAAAGACAAATGGAACCGTGAGCGAATCCGACAACAAAACAGTTACATTTGAACTGAAACCGGATGCAAACACCAAAGAAATTAACTGGTACGCTTACACTTCTGAAGATGCCAATCCGGAAACAGACAAAGCACAGATTATAAAAGATTTGGCTGAAAAGAAAGCTGCAGCTCAGCAGTCCAATGAAGAAACTACTAAGGACACAACCAAACCAGTCATCAAGGGCGTGAAGAAAAACAAAACTTACAAAAACAAAGTAACTGCTTATATTAAAGATAATGTAAAAGTTAAATCTATTAAGCTCAACAAAAAGACTGTTAAGGTCAGCAAATTGACAAAGGTAAAAAAAGGCAAATATAAAGGATATTACAAGCTTCTCATCAAGACCGGCAAGAAAAAACTGACCGTTAAACTGACTGTTACTGACAGTTCTAAGAACAAAAAGTCTGTTTCTTTCAAATTGAAAGGTACAAAGAAATTCATCAAAAAGGTGAAAGGTTCTTTCCAGTACAAATAAACAGAATAATCGCAAAAGAGGTGTCCAACATCGGACACCTCTTTTTTATGAGTCTATAGTTTCTTCTCAATCTTTACGTTCCCAGCGGCCACTCGCGCCACATGGGAGAACAAGCGACAACTCTTTGCTGCGAATCGGTATGCCAATCTCCTCTGCCTCAACGTGACCGCCAAATTTCGCTATGAGTTCTAAATTCATCATATGAGATAAAACCCCCGGCTGAAGTCCCGTCGTATAAGAATTTACCAGAAAGAACAGCGCATCCCGTGACAAAATCTGTGCGCACAGGGAAATGAGCGGATATATTTTTTCCTCAATCTTCCACACCTCGCCCTTTGGCCCCCGCCCGTAAGACGGAGGATCCATAATAATCCCGTCATAGCGGTTGCCCCGGCGGATTTCTCTCTCCACAAATTTTACGCAGTCATCAACTAGCCAGCGAATCGGCGCTTTCTCAAGCCCGGATGCATGTGCATTTTCCTTTGCCCAGGTGACCATCCCCTTGGATGCATCTACGTGAGCGACTGCCGCTCCCGCTTTGGCGCACGCCACGGTCGCTCCGCCGGTATAGGCAAATAAGTTTAATACCTTAATCTCTCTTGTGGGATTCTTTTTCTTTTCCTGATAAATCAGGTTGCTGCACCAATCCCAGTTGACTGCCTGTTCCGGAAAGAGACCGGTGTGCTTAAAACTAAATGGTTTTAAATGAAACCGCAGGGTATTTTCCCCCTGCGGCAAATTCGCAAGTTCATAGGAGACATCCCACTGCTCAGGCAGATTAAAAAACTCCCACTGTCCCCCGCCTTTGTTGCTGCGGTGGTAATGTCCGTTCTTTTTTTTCCACTCCGGCGCCCGGTGCGGAGTATTCCAAATCACCTGCGGGTCAGGTCTCACAAGAATATACTCTCCCCACCGCTCTAATTTTTCGCCGGATGAAGTATCCAGCACTTCATAGTCACTCCATCTGTCTGCCAGCCACATAATCTATGTCCTCTCAACAAGTAATCTCTGCTGTCATTCCAATCAAATCCTTATTTTCTTCAAGAATCGGCTGAATGACCTCCTCTACAAATTCTTTCACCTGACTCGGGGCACGTCCTACGTATTTGCCCGGTTCCATTGTCTTCTGCAATTCCTCAAGTGTCATTGGAAAAGCATCATCTGCCGCAATCAGTTCTAACAGGTTGTTATCCAAGCCTTTCTGCTTAACATTGGCACCCGCTTCCATAGAGAGTTCTCGAATTTTCTCGTGGAGTTCCTGACGGTTGCCGCCGGCTTTTACCGCATCCATCATAATATTCTCTGTCGCCATAAATGGCAGTTCTGACATCAGACGCTTGGTAATCACCTTATCATAGACAACGAGACCATCTGCCACGTTCATGTATAAATCCAGTATTCCATCTATTGCAAGGAAGCCCTCTGCCACACTGAGACGTTTATTTGCAGAGTCATCCAGTGTTCTCTCAAACCACTGTGTCGCCGAAGTGATCGCCGGATTCAAGGCATCAATCATCACATAGCGGGAGAGCGATGCAATCCTCTCGCTGCGCATAGGATTTCTCTTATATGCCATCGCTGAAGAACCAATCTGCCCCTTTTCAAACGGTTCCTCAACTTCTTTCAAATGCTGAAGAAGACGAATATCATTGGAAAATTTGTGTGCGCTGGCCGCGATTCCCGCCAGCACGTTGACAACCCGTGTATCCAATTTTCTGGAATAAGTCTGACCGGATACCGGGAAGCATGCGTCATATCCCATCTTTTTTGCAATCAGTTTATCTGCCTCTTTGCACTTGCTCTCGTCGCCGTCAAACAGTTCGAGGAAACTTGCCTGCGTTCCTGTCGTTCCCTTAGAGCCGAGAAGCTTCATATTGGAGAGCACATAGTCCAAATCCTCCAAATCCATGACAAGTTCCTGCATCCAGAGCGTCGCTCTCTTCCCCACAGTCGTCGGCTGAGCCGGCTGAAAATGGGTAAATGCCAGCGTCGGCAAATCTTTGTATTTCATCGCAAAATCTGACAAAATACTGATGACATTTACCAGTTTCTTCTTCACAAGGCGAAGTGCCTCTGTCATAATAATTACGTCTGTATTGTCTCCTACATAACAGGAAGTCGCTCCGAGATGAATAATCCCTGCTGCCTTCGGACACTGCTGCCCATAGGCGTACACATGACTCATGACATCATGGCGCACTTCTTTCTCTCTCGCCTTTGCCACGTCATAGTTGATATCCTCGACATGGGCTTTCAACTCCTCAATCTGCTCGTCTGTGATGCGCGGATTTCCGTCAGCATCCTTTAATCCAAGTTCCTGTTCCGTCTCTGCAAGCGCAATCCATAATTTTCTCCATGTGCGGAATTTCATATCCGGCGAAAAAATAAACTGCATCTCCTTACTTGCGTATCTCTCCGATAACGGACTTACATATCTGTCTGTACTCATTCCCGTACTCCTTCCTTTAAATTCTCATCTTTACGTGTAACAATAACCTTTTCATATCATTGCTCAATTTATCGTACCACGCCGCCATATATTCGTCAACAAAAACTTAACATCAAAGAGAAAAGACCGGCATAACCAGTCTTTTCTCTTGTAACTTATGCACCCTCAAAAGAATCTGAAAGCCAGTGGGGCGCAATACAATTCACATCGTCACGATACATATTTCTCGTATTATATGTGACGTATGTATAGACATTACCTATCATAAATTTCACATAGCCCCTTTCGTAGTAAATTGAAAGCGGATAAGCATACTCATTCATTAATTTCTTAAAATCATTCTCAATCTGAGAAATATCCTTTATTTGCGGGATTCCTGTGATATTTCCCTCATCATCTACAGATACTGTTCCATATTTTTTTTCAGTGTCCTTGATTTTAAAAAACTCACCAATATTGCACACTTCACTTTTATCCTTGCGTAATAATAGACTTATAGACGGAACATCACCATAATATCCAGGAAAACTATCTGGTCTTGCATAATTCTTCACTTCCAAATCAAAAGTTCCAATAACCCCATTATGAGCTCTCATTTTTATTTTACATTTACCTGTTTTTGTATATGTGGTGACATTTCCTTCCTGATCCACACTGGCAATACTGGTATCACTGCTGCTCCACACTACTTTTTCAGAGACATAGACTGTATTTGTTATATCCATTTCCTTCGTTTTACGATAAAAATCTTCAGCGAAATAAGTATATAATTTATCCTGTGAACAAATACTCAGTTCATGTTCATCACTTTTAAAATCAGCTACTACATCTCCGACATTGATTTTCAGCGACTTCTTTCCATAAGTCATCGCCCAGATAACATAAGAGCGTTTGCTAAACTTTTTCTTCTTTTTCTTTGTCTTTTTATATGCCGCAACTTTGTACTTGTAAATTTTATTTTTCTTAAGTTTTTTATTGACCCAGTTCTGGGTATTTTTCTTTTTAATCGTCTTGACAGCGACATATTTCTTCTTTTTCTTGCTATATCGATAAATCCGGTAACCGCTTGCCCCCTTTACCTTCTTCCAATGAAGTTTCAGGGAATGGGATCCAACACAGGTTACCGTGGGGGTTTTCGGTGTTTTGATAGCCGCCTGTGCGTGAGTTTTTTGTGTAATTAACGATAAGAATAATATTAAGGTTGTTATGATTAAAAATTGTAAATTTTTCACTCTTCATACCTCCCTTTATAATAATCACGAGTATTTGATATTACTTCAGAAATTGTTGCTTTTATTGCTGGAATAGACTTATAAAATTGTTTTTGTAACCAAGGCTGTCCCGAACTTTGTTCATACGCCTTAAATATCATCTGTATATCATTAGGTAGTATTGTTGTGTAATAACTATTCTCGACCATTATGTTTTCATATTGCAATTCATTATCTTTCACATCATACAATATACCAGTCTCATCATTATCTGAAAATCTATCATACCCATCTTTCATAGTGTATCCATCTTTCAGACCTAACATATGACCTGTCTCATGGGCTGAAATGTGACGATATCGGGCAATTTTTTTGTTATCATCTCCAAAAAAACTATGCCCATCCGTTATTGCGTCTTTAATAAAAGGCATATAAATATAAGCAGTATTTGAATTATTAATTATCCCAGAACAATACCAATGGTCATTAGATTCACCATACTTGTTATCTCCGCCTATTAGAACTTCATTAAAAATTTGGTTCTTGTTATAATATCCACTTTTACTATCATGAATAATTGCTTTTACGGCAAAATTAATTCCTACAAATTCATATTTATCATCTACTACATGAGTTTTGTATAAATCTTCTACTCCTTGCTTAAAATCTTTGATGTAGTCAACCTTAGTTATTCCGTCAGCAGAAGAAACCGAAGATTGTTTCTCGAAACTTTTCTTATCATCTATCCATTCATAACTGGTAAATTCCAAATACAAATGAATCTCTAAGGTATCCCCTGTAAATTTATACTTTATCGGAGAATAATAATCGGGCTTGTCGGAATTGCCGGAATAAACATAATACTGGTTCATATCCTTGTTTGAATCAATACATACAAAAGGATAATTCTTTTTAAAAAATTGAATATTCTTTTGTTTGTCAACTTGGTAAGTTGACGTAAATGCAACTTCATTACTGTATAATGCTTTTCCCAGAGTTCTATAAACAACAACTCGATACTTGTATGTAATACCATATTCAATACGATTATCTACAAATTCTTTTTTCTTGGCAGATAGTTCATCCCAATTTACATAATTTCCTGTACCTGTTTTTTTCTGTACAACAAACTTATCCGTATATTTCGGTTCTTTCCACCTCAATTTTATTTTCAGTTTATCTACCTGATTTAACTGAATACTAAAATCCACATTCAAATTCTCGCCCTTGCCGCTCACAATCTTACTCTTTATATCCTTCTTTTTCTTGCTCTTCTTCGCGACAACACGGTACCAGTATTTTTTATTCTTCTTAACTTTCTTGTCAGTATATTTTGTCTTGCTTTTCTTTACCGTGGCGATTTTCTTTAGTTTTCCATTCTTGCTCGCCTTTCTCTGTATCTCATATTTCTTGGCACCGCTCTGTTTGTTCCATGTGATTCGGATTTTCTTTTCTGCAATCCCCTGAGCTTTGACTTGAAATCCGGTTACCGTTTTTGTTGTTGATGCCTTTGAACTGCCGGAACTTCCTGTGCTGCTATTGTTATTACTTCCTGACTTCTTGGCGTTGCTCTCGCTCCACGCAATGTCCTCTGCGTCTAAAGTGACCTCAACGGCACAGGACGCACTCAGTTTTCCGTCCTTTGACTTTGCTGTGATGGTGGTCTCTCCGACTTTTACTCCGGTCACAACTCCCTTGCTGTCAACTTTGGCAATCCGCGGATTTGCGCTTGTAAATGTGACAGCCGGCTCATAAGCAAGCTCCGGCTCCACACTGGTTTCCAATGTTTCACTCTGTCCGATGGCAAGTGTAATCTCATCTTCATCAAAGAGAAGTTTCGTAGGAGGAATTGTTATCGCGCTTTTCGGAACAAATCCGTTTTGAAATCCATCAACAAACGTCACCGCCGTCTGCTTAATAACGTAATAATCCTTACATTCTCCATAAATGGTTACACTGCTATTTTGTGCGAGGCTTCCCTTGATGTCCTCATTTTCTACACCCGCATTCGTTGTTGCTGCTCGGTAAACATTGGTTTTTGCTTTTATGAGACCACCACATTCATCAATCGAAGAATAGACAGAAATAAAAATTCTTTCTGTAACCGTTTTATCATTGGAGGTTCTGATCTTCAATTCAAAATATCCTGTTCCTTCCTCTATCGCCTGAATCTGACAGGTTCCCTCCTTTTGATTAATAATCTTAAACACATTCGTGTTGGTACTTGAATAAGCTGCTGTCTTGACTCCAACTCCTCCTGTGTATTCATAAGTAATCAAACCGGATGTTTTCCCTTTCAAAAAAGAAATATGACATCTGGCACCGGTTATAGAACTTCCACTCATATAGACACTTAACTGATTATCATTCGCCTTTCGCCATGCTGCCTATTTCTCATAGTCTCCCCTGATGTCTTCTGTCGGTGGGTCCACCGGATAATTCCCCGAAAAGCAGGCGTCACAGTAACCGGTATCTCCCTCAATCAGCTCCGGAAGCCGCTCGCCATCAAGATAGCCGAGCGAATCCGCTCCAATCAATTCGCAAATCTGTTCAATGGTGTTGTTGTGCGCAATCAGCTGGTCACAACTCGGCACATCTGTCCCAAAGTAGCAAGGATACAAAAACGGCGGTGAACTGATGCGGACATGCACCTCGGTTGCTCCCGCATCTTTCAAAAGTTTGACAATCCTTCCACTGGTTGTTCCACGCACAATCGAGTCATCCACCATGACAACACGCTTACCGCGAACGACCTCGCGCAGCACGTTCAGCTTGATGCCGACACTGGACTCTCTCGCGGACTGCTTTGGTTTGATAAAGGTTCGTCCAACGTAATTGTTCTTAATAAAAGCTACTCCGTACGGAATGTTTGACTGCAGGGCAAATCCCATCGCTGCCGCGTTTCCGGAATCCGGCACTCCGACAACAATATCCGCCTCGGCCGGGTGCATCTGCGCCAGAATCTTACCCGCCATAATACGGGAATTATAGACGCTGATACCATCCAGATAACTGTCCGAACGGGCAAAATAAATATATTCAAAAATACATTTGGCAGGTGTCTGTGTGCACATGCTCTCATCGCAGGAAATTCCGTCCTTGTCGAGCATCACAATCTCGCCCGGCTTCACATCGCGGACAAATTCTGCTCCGATGGCATCCAGTGCACAGGTCTCACTGGCAAGCACGTAAGCATTCTCACGCTTGCCGATAACCAAAGGGCGAAATCCAAACGGATCACGCGCACCTATCAGCTTGCGCGGACTGGAAATTACCAGGGAGTACGCTCCCTTTAATTTCTTCATAGCATTTTTCACGGCATCCTCAACGGTTCCCACATTCAGACGCTCTCTGGCAATCAGATACGCAATCACTTCTGTGTCAATCGTCGTCTGGAAAATCGCACCGGAATATTCAAGTTCCCGGCGAAGATCCAGAGCATTGACAAGATTGCCATTGTGAGCCAGCATGAGAATTCCCTTTACATAATTCAGAACCAAAGGCTGAACATTGTGACTGTTGCTCGCCCCTGCCGTCGAATAACGGACATGGCCGACACCGATATTTCCCTTGAGTGTCTCCAGCTTTTCCGCATCAAAATTTTCATTGACAAGCCCCATTCCCTTAGAGGACACAACCTGTCCTTTCGGTCCCTCGGTATCGCTTACTGCTATGCCGCAGCTCTCCTGACCGCGATGCTGCAAAGCAAACAGTCCATAATAAATGGAAGACGCTACATCTGCACCGTCTAAATCGTACATCCCAAATACACCGCACTCTTCGTGCAAGCCTTCTGAATAATCATGGTTCATCTGCGAATTCATTCCAGTCCCTCTCTTATTTTCTTAATTGTTGTTTTCTAACACATAAATTCCTCGCTGAATCTTGTTCTGCAAAATTCGGCGGACGGATGTGTTAATTACTTTTTCATCTATTTGGCCGGATTGTACGGCTGCGAGCAATCCCTCATAGGCCGCACGAAAATCAGCCGGCTCAACGAGCATGTCACAGCCCGCCTTAACTGCCTTAATCGCCAGTTCTTCCTGCTTATAGTTCTGTGTGAGCACAGGCAGATTCAAATCCGATGTCAAAATCACGCCCTCAAAATCCAGTTCCTGCCGCAGAATACTTGTCACAATATCACTGGACATGAATGCCGGTAATTTCTCATCAACGGTAATCTTTGGTACAGCGACATTGCTCATCATAATACAGTCTGTCCCCGCCTTGATTCCTGCTGAATACATCTTGAAATTCTCGCTCCTCAGTGTCATCAGGCTGTCGTTATTCTTCAGAATCTCATTGGTGTAATCTCCGGGCACGTTGCCGATTCCCGGAAAATATTTCAGTGAAGTCGCAAGAGCATGGTCTCTCATCCCCTCCACATAACTGCTGACCGCCTTAGATACACGGGATGCGTCAGCCGAAAAACATCGCCGCTTATAGCCTGTATTCCGCGAAGAAGCGATATCCGCCACCGGACCGAGATTCATGTTGATGCCCCAGGTTCTCAATTCTTCCGCAATCCGGCTCGCTGTCTGGTAAATCTGATCCTCAGTCATAGAGTCACCGATATCTGCAGCCATCATGTAACCCGCAACATTCAAGTCTTCAACTTTGCCGGAAAACGAATGCTCACCGCCACCTTCTTCCTCAACGGCGATATAGAGCGCACTTCCGGAAACACTATCCTGTAAATCCTGAATCATCTGCTTTGCCTGATCAGCACTGTCTACATTGTCCTCTGTCAGTATAATACCTCCGACAGGATACGTGGCAAGCCAGTTCTTTGCCTCCTCAGACACCTCAGTAATCCTGCCCTTTCCGGCTTTCTTACCTTCTGTCTGCGACAAGTCAAGGGCAGACATATTCACCAAAAACATCTGTGCGATCTTCTCTTCCCTTGTCATGCTCTGAACAATGTCCTCTGCCCTGGAAAATGCCTCCGTGTCCGACATCTGCAACTGCTTCAGCGCAATGCTGTCTCCTGAAACACCACCCATAGAAACACTTCCCTGATCGTCCGTGCCCTTTGGTGCCTCCCCCGGACTACCGCCGGCTTTCCTCGGACCACACGCATAAAGCATAAGTCCTATCACCATAATAACGGCTACTATCAAAAAACGTCTCATATACTTTTGTACCTTTCCTGATATGGTCTTTCTTTTGAGTATTTACTATTATACTATATTATCCGTCTACATACAAACAAAATATTTTTTATTTTTGACTGTAACACATCGAACTTAATCCGCATATGATGACAGTGTAATTGAACAATAGGAGGCAAAATTATGAGCGATTTATCAGCAACACAGTGTGGGGGTGGCTGCGGAGAGGGCGGCTTCGGAGGAAACAATAGCTGCTCCTGTCTGATTATCATTCTTCTTCTGCTCAGCTGCTGCGGCGGCAACGGAGGTTTTGGTAATGGCGGATGCGGCGGCTTCGGAGACAATAGCTGCATCTGGATTATTCTTATCCTTCTCTGCTGCGGAAACAACGGCGGCTTCGGCAATGGCTGCGGCTGCGGATTCTAATTCTTCCGCTAAAAATCCCTCTGCGACATCACTCGCAGAGGGATTTTTTGATACACAGCAATAAGAAACTCAATCGAATGGCTCCTCCGCATACATTCGTTCCTGCTCATCAAAAAATTTGTCTTTTTCTTCTTTGGCAAGACATTGGTAGCACTCCAAATCAACCTCATAAACGGAAGTGTTGTCCACAACGAGATAGCCCCCCGGCACCTTCTGGTACTGTTTCACATTCTGTCTCCTTTTCCAGTTGCTATAATTTATCATATGACAAAATGCGAGTCTATGTTTTATTTTCTTCCATAATAGTTCATAATTTTATCCATCCTTGAGGTCATCCCCAAAAACAGTTCATCCACAAGGGCCAGCGCTGTCATCGCCTCGACAACAACAACTGCCCGCGGCATAATCACAGGGTCGTGCCGCCCCTTGATCTGAACACAGGTTTCCTCCCCCTGACGGGTGACTGTCTTCTGACTCTGAAAAATAGAAGGCGTAGGCTTGATTGCCGCCCGAAGCACAATGTCGTCACCATCGCTGATTCCTCCCAGAATTCCTCCGGCAAAATTGGTACGCTTTTTTACACAGCCACTTTCATTTATGTAAAACTCGTCGTTATTCTGAGAACCTGTCATTCCTGCAACAGCAAATCCGGCGCCGATTTCTACTCCTTTGACAGCACCTATGGAAACAATATTCCTTGCCAGAACAGCATCCAGTTTGTCAAAAACCGGCTCCCCTATCCCGGCAGGCATGCCGCTGACAATGCACTCAATCATTCCCCCGACAGAATCCATCTCTTTCATTTTCTGTGTGAGATATTCCTCTGTCTTTGCCGAAATCTCCAAATCAGGCATACGAAGCGGACTTTTCTCAATGTTTTCCCGTGCCGAAAAGTCCGGTCTGCAGGAAAATTCCCCAATCTGTTTTGTGTAGGCAGTTATTGTGACACCCAGTTTTTCCAGAATCTTTATGGCAATTGCACCGGCAGCCACGCGCCCGATTGTCTCCCTTCCTGACGATCGCCCGCCTCCCCGGTAATCGCGAAATCCATATTTGGCATCAAACGTATAATCTGCATGTCCCGGTCGATAATAGCCGGCAATTTCTGAGTAATCTGCCGATTTCTGCGAAGTATTCATCACAACCATGGAAATGGGGGTTCCTGTCGTCTTCCCCTCGAAAATGCCGGACAATATCTGAACCTCATCTCCTTCTTTCCGTGGCGTAGAATATTTTGTCTGCCCCGGTTTTCTTCGGTCAAGATATTTCTGAATATCCTCTTCTGTCAGTTCCAGTCCTGCCGGACAACCATCCACTACTACTCCGATTCCTTTTCCATGGGATTCCCCCCAAGTGGATACCCGAAACACTTCACCTGCTATCGAACCAGCCATTCTTGCACTTCCTTTCCAAATACTGTCCGTCACTTTCTCAGACAATGTCTTAAAAAATCATTTTTTGCTTTTCATTTTCCTCGTTCTATTGTATAATAAAAATAATAGAATTGAAAGGAGATTTTTCATGTTTAGTCAGTTTTTTGGAACATATTTGAAAAAATCCGGGAAAATTACCGCTGAACAATTATCTGCCTGCATGGATTATATCCGGACGAACCGCGTGCAGTTAGGACTTATTGCAGAAAAAGAGGGATTACTGACACGCCAGCAGGCTACGGAATTAAATTATATGCAGATGCATTCTGATACAAAGTTTGGTGTTCTTGCCATTGAGAAGGGATACCTGACCGAGGCTGATGTCAATTATCTCTTGGACAAGCAGGACACACCTTTTTTCATCTTTGTTCAGGCACTGGAAGTCAATGAGGTTATGACCAAGGAAGAGATTGACGAAGCTCTCGACAACTTCCAGAAAGACAACAATTACTCGGATGAAGTGTTCGAAGCACTTAAATATGAAGATATTGACGGTTTTCTTCCGGCCTTTGTTCAGGCAGAGGATTCCCGTTACAGGGATTTCATCGGACTTGCCCTGCGCAATATTGTGCGCTTTGTCAGTTCCTATGTTCATATTGAGAGCGGCGAATTTGTCTCTTCGATTACAGCCAAGTACATTGCCTGCCAGCACACAGTAGGTGATCATGATGGATTTCTCGGGTTCTGTTGTGATACCGATGACATTCTCGCCATCGCCGACGGATACGCCAAAGAAGAGTTTGATGCGGTAGACGAGGATGCTCTTGACGCTGTAGCTGAATTTACCAACTGCGTCAACGGTCTCCATGCTGTAGAATTGAGTTACAATGACATCAACATCGATATGCTTCCACCGGAGTTATTATTTGATGAAACAATCGAAGATTCAGAACAGTTTTATGCACTTCCGGTCTTCATCGAAAATAAAAAATCTACTTTAATTGTAAAGATTGGAAATTAGGAGGCAGGCTATATGGCAAAAATTTTAATTATTGATGACTCTCGAACCTCCCGCCGTATTCTGAGCAATATTTTATCGCAGGCCGGTCACGAAATTATCGGCGAGGCGCAGAACGGTCAGGTTGGTTACGAAAAATATAATGAGCTAAAACCGGATATCGTGACTTTGGATATCACTATGCCGGTTCTGGACGGACTCGGGGCACTCAAGAAAATTATGGCAGACGATCCGAACGCTGTTGTTGTTATGGTTACGGCAGCCGGACAGAAAGATAAGATGGTCGAAGCGATTAAGCTGGGAGCTACAGAATTTATCCAAAAACCATTTCAGCCTTCACAGATATTATCCATTATTTCAAGTGTTGCAAGTGTTGATATGTAATAAGCGCGCGGTTTCAGCCGCGCGCTTGTTTTGTCAACCATTTATGAATCAAAAAGCCTCCTGCCAATGCTGTCACAATAAAAATACTGTGAAGAATGACGGTTCCCGCAACTTCACTTGTCACATACTGTCTGACCAGCGCATTGGTAACAGAGAGGAAACACTGAACAAGAAATACAATCAGCAGACTTTTAGCTGCATTCAAATATCTTCCAACCACATAACCGAGCGCCATGTAGATTACAATAAGATAAATGCTCTTGAGTGAATCTAACATAACCGCTAATGGGCGGATTTCTGAAATTGACAGTGCCAGCTCATCGGAACCGACAAATGAACCTGTATTAATTCGCGCCGCATAGTACATGCTGCTCACATAAGGTACAAGAATATTCCATATTACATTCCCCATTCCGAAGCCAATACCCATGGCCGCAGAGCGAATCAACGATTTTTTCTCTTGATTTACTTTGCCGACGCCCCAGCAGAGGCACAGAGCAATCAGCATACTATACACAACCGGCAGAATAACAAGCATTGTCACCCGGTTTGCCAAAAGTACATTCTGTAGCCAATCATACTTCTGAACCAGTACAACCACAAGTTCATAAACGAGAGTCTGAATTCCAAATGCAATGAGACCATATCCAAACGAATTAAGAATTCCTGTCCTCTCTTTATTGGTATAATGATAGAGCAGCGCACAGCCACCCAAGGCAACAATCAATGGTATAATCGGTGCCAACAGCATACTGACCATCTGACCATTTGTAATAAACATAATTATCCCTCGAATCCAACACGAATTCTTGTCTTGAAGGTATTAAAATCGGAAATCGCTTCATCAAATTGCTTCTCTGTCATCTTCGGCGTAACGAAGCCAAATTCTCCCTCGACACCGCCGTCAATTACTGCGATATCATCAAAATCCGCCATCGCCTTTTCTTTTTCCTCTGCGCCAATACGCACAAAGAAACGATTCTCCATTTCATCCATTGGAGACACCTCTAATTTTTCTACCTCCCATTTCACTTTAACATGCTCCGCACTGTGTTTTACGGCATCAACAACGTCGGATACCACCGCACTTGCTGTCGCCTCTTTGCCGGCGCCCTTTCCATAAAACATAACATCTCCAAGCATATTCCCGGTCACGCTGATGGCATTAAACACATCATCTACACTGTAGAGCGGGTTGTCGCTTTTAATCATCTGTGGCGCAACCATGGCGTAGAGTTTACCACCAATTTTCTTGCTGGAACCAAAAATTTTGATGACTGCTCCCATTGCTTTGGCGTATTTGAAGTCCTCTGCGGTAATCTTTGTAATTCCCTCGGTATAAATGTCTTCATAATCCACCTGCTGTCCATATGCCAGTGAAGTGAGGATAGCAATTTTACGGCAGGCATCATACCCCTCAACATCTGCAGTCGGATCCTTCTCCGCATAGCCGAGTTCCTGTGCCTCCTTGAGAACCACATCAAAGTCAGAACCTTCCTTGGCCATCTTTGTCAGGATATAGTTCGTTGTTCCATTGAGAATACCGTTAATCTGCTCTATTTTATCCGCAGTCAGGCACACATTCAAAGGACGGATAATCGGAATACCGCCTCCGACACTTGCCTCGAAGAAAAAGTTGATGTTTTTCTCTTCAGCAATATGTATCAATTCTGCCCCATGTGCCGCCACAAGTTCTTTGTTCGATGTACATACACTCTTGCCTGCAAGAAGCGCATTTTTCACAAATTCATAAGCCGGCTTTGTTCCTCCCATTGTCTCAACAACAACAGAGACCTCCGGATCTTCAAGAATTATAGAATAATCATGAACAACTTTGCTCTGAATCGGATCCTCCGGAAAATCTCTCAGATCCAGAACGTATTTCACTTCTATCTCTTCTCCGGCACGCCCCGCAATGAGCTTGGCGTTCGTATTCAAAACTTTGACCACTCCGGAACCCACTGTTCCATATCCTAACACTGCTATCTTTACCATTTTTATGCTTCCTCCTTTTTCGGTCACTCTGCATCAGGCAATCGCTGTTTTTCTTCTTCTATTTTTGCAAACATGTTCCGAACCTGCTCCCAATCCTCGTCGCTGAGCAGATTATCCGGATTGATAATCAAAATAAGGTCGTTGCCGTTTTTTACAATGCAATCAAGACAGTGAATATCTCCTGTCTGCGTCAACTCCGGCATCCCCTTGATATTAGCATCTTCTGCTTTAAATATATTGGAAATTCCATCAATTCGACATGCCAACCTCTGGTTTCTCGTCAAAAAAATAATGTATTTTGTCTCGTCTGTAATCCCGGTAGGCGGCAATGTCAAATGCTTTCGGATATCCACAACAGGAATTAAGTCACCCCTTATATTAACCAGCCCTTGCAGACACCCGGGCAAATCCTTTGCCGGCACAAGTTCCTGATACGGCTCAATCCCCTGCATATGGGCGATATCTGCCCCATATAGTTTCCCACTGAGAAAAAAAGCAACAAATTCTTTCACCCTTCAACCCCCCATTTCTTAACTGTTCAGCCACTTCAGGTACGCATTCATGAACATGTCGATATCGCCATCCAGAACCGCCGCAACATTCCCCGTCTCCGTATCTGTCCGATGATCTTTGACCATCGTGTACGGCTGCATGACATAGGAACGAATCTGGCTTCCCCAGCCAATCTCTTTTACCTCACCGCGAATGTCGGACTCCTTCTCCAGATTTTCCTGTTCGCGTAAAAGTAATAGTTTTGCCTTCAACATCTGCATCGCTTTATCCTTATTCATGTGCTGGGAGCGCTCATTCTGGCACTGCACAACAATCCCGGTCGGATAATGCGTAATTCGGATTGCCGATGAGGTTTTATTGATGTGCTGTCCACCGGCTCCACTTGAACGATACGTAGCAATGCGGATATCGTCGTCATTTACTTCAATATCAATATCTTTTTCAATGTCCGGCATGACGTCACAGGACACAAAAGATGTCTGCCGTTTCCCTGCCGCATTAAACGGAGAAATTCGTACCAATCGGTGTACTCCATGTTCACTCTTCAGATAACCGTATACATTCTCCCCGGAAATCTCCAGCGTGACGGATTTGAGCCCGGCCTCATCACCATCCAGTGAATCCAGGACTTTCACCGAATAACCGCGCTTATCTGCCCATCGCTCATACATACGGCACAACATACTGGCCCAGTCACAACTCTCTGTTCCTCCTGCTCCGGCGTGAAGAGTCAGGATTGCATTTTCACTGTCATGCTCTCCCTTTAACATTGTCGTAATGCGCAAATCGTCAAAATCTTTGCGGAATTCATCAAATTCCTGCTGAACCTCCGGAATCAACGACTCATCCCCTTCCTCATTCCCCATTTCAATGAGTGTCATGATGTCGTCATACGCCTCGCTCAGATGATCTGCGCGCTCCACAATATCCTTCAGTTCTTTGTTCTCCCGCATCGCCTCGCTTGCCTTATCGGCATCGTCCCAGAAGTCCGGAGCTTCCATATTGCGCTCCAGTTCTTCAATCCTTAACTTTTTCTCTGCTAAGTTAAAGTGAATCCCTTACTTCCAGAAGCGGCTTTTCAAAACTACTCAGTTCAATTCGGATGTTATCCAATTCAACCACTTAAATCACCACCTTGTTTTATATTATATTTAATAGTCGTAAGAATAGCTTTGCCATTCTTAGATGCGCACATGAAATGTGCACATTATCTGCCGCAGCAGTGTTTATACTTCTTACCGGAACCACAAGGACACGGATCATTTCGTCCCACTTTCTGCTCCTTGCGGACAATCGGTCCATTTGCCGAGTCATCTTTGTTGGTGCCGGTAACCTTAGCTACCTGCTCGCGCTCAACCTTTTCCTCTATGCGAACATGCATGAGCATGCGCACAGTCTCCTCTCGAATCGATGCTGTCATATCGTTGAACATATCATATCCCTGCAGACGATATTCAACCACCGGATCTCTCTGTCCAAATGCCTGAAGCCCGATTCCCTGACGAAGCTGATCCATGTCATCGATATGATCCATCCAGCGGCTGTCTGTTGCCTTCAAGAGAACCACACGCTCAACTTCACGAATCTGCTCCTCCTCCGGGAACTCAGCCTCTTTTTTCTCGTATATCTCAAGTGCTTCTTCCTGCAGTTCCTCAATCAACTGCTTCTTTGTCATCCCCTCAAACCGCTCGCGGTCAAAAACAAGTGGCTTTACAGGAATCATCGGAATCAGAATCTCGTTCAGTTCTGCAAGATTCCACTCCTCTGGCTGTGTAATCTCACCGATTACACTGTCCACGTATTTTTCAACAAGCTGCTTAATCATGAAAATAATGTCATCGCGCATGTTGTCGCCATCAAGTACCTTGCGTCTCTCGGCATAAATAATCTCACGCTGCTCATTGTTAATCTGATCATATTCGAGCAAGTTCTTACGAATCCCGTAGTTGTTGCCCTCGATCTTTTTCTGGGCGCGCTCAATCGCTTTCGTGAGCATGCGGTGCTGTATCTGTTCACCTTCCGGCATACCGAGCGAGTTGAACATCTGCATGAGATTCTGAGAACCAAACAGACGCATCAAGTCATCTTCCAGCGAAATGTAGAACTTCGATTCACCCGGATCGCCCTGACGTCCGGCACGACCGCGCAGCTGATTGTCAATTCGTCTGGACTCATGTCGCTCTGTACCGATAATCTTGAGACCACCCAGCTCTTTTACTCCCTCACCGAGTTTGATATCCGTACCACGACCCGCCATGTTGGTGGCAATCGTGACAGCGCCCTTCTGTCCGGCATCCGCTACAATCTCCGCCTCCATTTCATGGAACTTCGCATTCAATACCTTGTGCGGTATTCCGCGCTTTTTCAGCATTCCGGACAATTCCTCAGAGGCATCAATCGTAATTGTACCGACAAGCACCGGCTGACCTTTCTCATGGCTTCTCTCAATCTCTTCCACAATCGCATTCAGCTTCTCACGTTTTGTCTTGTATACAGAATCCTCCAAGTCGATACGCTTCACCGGAAGGTTCGTCGGAACTTCCACAACGTCCATACCATAAATCTCGCGGAACTCCTTCTCCTCTGTGAGAGCTGTACCGGTCATACCACATTTTTTGTCATATTTATTAAAGAAGTTCTGGAACGTAATCGTAGCAAGTGTCTTGCTCTCTCTCTTAACCTTAACATGTTCCTTCGCCTCAATTGCCTGATGAAGTCCATCGGAATAACGTCTTCCCGGCATAATACGCCCGGTAAATTCATCAACAATCAATACCTGATCATCCTGAACAACATAATCTTTGTCCAGATGCATGAGCGCATGAGCTCTCAACGACAAGTTCACGCAGTGCTGAATCTCCAGATTCTCCGGGTCAGCCAGATTCTCCAGATGAAAGAACTTCTCCACCTTCTTAATACCCTGAGCCGTCAGATTGACCGTCTTCTCTTTTTCATTGGCAACATAATCGCCGGTCTCTTCGTTGTCCTCCTGCATGATAATGTCCATCTTGGACAACTCTTTTTCTGTTCCTTTTTTCAACTGGCGGACAAGATTGTCACACGCCTCGTAAATCTTCGTGGACTTTCCGCTGGAACCGGAAATAATAAGCGGTGTTCTCGCCTCATCAATGAGCACCGAATCGACCTCATCCACAATCGCATAGTGAAGGTCCCGCTGAACCAACTGTTCTTTATAGATGACCATGTTGTCTCTCAGGTAATCAAAACCAAGCTCATTGTTTGTCGCATACGTGATATCGCAATTATATGCCTCACGTCGCGCGTCATTGTCCATGCTGTTGAGAATCACGCCAACTTTCAATCCGAGAAATTCATGAATCTGTCCCATCCACTCCGCATCACGCTTTGCCAGATAGTCGTTGACCGTCACAATATGAACACCCTTGCCTTCCAAGGCATTCAGATATGCCGGCAAGGTGGACACAAGCGTCTTTCCCTCACCGGTACGCATTTCTGTAATACGCCCCTGATGAAGTATAACACCTGAGCCCGATTGTTCTCTTGGATGCCTCTCTCACGACTGCATACGCCTCCGGCAAAATGTCATCGAGCGTTGCTCCCTCGCTAAGACGCTTCTTGAATTCGTCTGTCTTCGCTTTCAACTCATCATCCGAGAGTTTCTCCATCTCCGGCTCCAACGCCTCGATTTTGTCTACAATCGGAATCACACGCTTCACTTCGCGCTCGCTGTGCGTCCCTATCACCTTATCTAATAATCCCATCTTTTCACTCTCCATTACATATTCTTGGGTATCAATTTACTCTATATCAAGGCAAAATGTCACTGCGGACGATTACTGCCCCATAGTATTGTAACATTACTCGATAGCCGTTTCAACTCATTTTTTCATTCTTTTTTAAAAATACTGCTCCCAAACACCCAAAAAACTTACGATATCCTGCGCAGATTTTTTTTCGGGAACAGACGTATACAACCACAAGACTGACAAGAATACTGAGAAGCACTAACCTCACTCCATTAGCCGCAAGTACGCTAGTCATATGAAGTTCATCCGTTAATTTTCTAATTCCATAAAGAATAAAGCAGGATAACAGGTAAATCGTTACCGTCTCTTTTCCAATCCCGGTGATACGAAGTTTTTTGTCCGGCAACACATTGAGCCATGCCAATAAAAGAACCACCGCAATTATCATCTGTATCAATCTCATAATAATTCCCTGCAGATTATTCACGCCAATATCGTGATAGCAGAGCATATTTTCATATGACTTCACCGGAAATATACCGTATATGTTACACAACGCCGTTATTCCAAAGCAAACAAGGAGCATGAACCATCCCCAAATACGTGGAATCCTTCTGATTTTTTGTATGTGTTTTTCTGTTGTGTAATATCCCAACAAAAAAAACGGAAAATATACAATTGTTCTTGAAGCACTTAAGAACCTGTTGAATTCAGGAAAACATCCCACATACAGAGCGAAAGCAGCAAGAATCAGAAGCGCAAAACGAAGCCGGGCAAAATAGGGGGTAAGAACGCGCCAGAAAAACAGGCTTAAAAGATACCAAAATGCATAATTCGCCACGAACACATTAATCTGCCATATTTTCATACTATGCTCCAACACTTGTACCAGAAATATCCAGATTGTATTGAACACAAGATATGGCAATATGCACCGCTCCCACGCGATTTCCATGTTTTTCTCCACATTTTTAGAAAAAAAACCTGACAAAAACACAAATGCCGGCATATGAAAACTATAGATTATCGCCCGAAAAACTCCCGGAAGCGACGCAACGCTATACCACTCCATCAAATGTCCCAAAACCACCAGAAAAATAAGCATGACTTTATAATTGTCAATTAAATCGCTTCTATTTTTCATGATAACATAACAACTCCTAATCTCACTCTCAAAAAAAACAAAAACCATAATATAAAAGGGGCATTTTCATAGAGAAAACACCCCGGCATTTTACATCCCATATTTCCTTTAACTACCCTCCCGCCCCATCGGGAATCATTATCAGTACTCCGGCTCGATCAGTCCATAGGACTTACTCTTGCGCTTGTAAACCACATTTACTTCGTCTGTGTCCGCATTGCGGAACACAAAGAAGTTATGTCCGAGTAATTCCATCTGTACGCAAGCTTCTTCCGGATCCATCGGCTTAATCGCAAATCTCTTAGAACGGATAATCTCAATCTCTTCTTCTTCAAAAACATCCTCATCGATAAATGCCTGACTCAACTGCTTGGCATTCTGCTCTTTGTCAATGAGCTTGTTCTTATATTTGCGAAGCTGTCTCTCAATCACTTCTTCCACTAAGTCAATGGACACATACATATCCGTGCTTGTCTCCTCCGCACGAATGATGTTGCCTTTCATCGGAATCGTAACCTCAATCTTCTGCCGATTCTTCTCCGTACTCAGAGTAACATTTACCTCAGTCGAATCATTGAAATACCTCTCCAGTTTTCCAATCTTTTCTTCCACCGCTGAACGTAAACCTTCTGTTATGTCGATGTTTCTTCCGCTAATTACTAAATTCATAATGCTCAGCTCCTTTGCCCATAAGTTTCAAGCAAAATCCTCAGATTTTTCTTGTACTTGTATTATACACCAAAATGCCCTTTGGGGCAAGGAAAATATGCCTGCAAATCCAAGTTGTCACACAACTTGCAAAATTGAGTGATATTGTTTTTTTTATGCTACGAAAGTCTACTTCTCTTGTTGATATTGTTGATAACTTTGTGTATAACTTGCAAATGTCGTAATTTCGACCTTTATAATGTTGATAACTCTGTGCTCGATTTCGCTCTACTCTTGTCGGCGTACAACCGTTCGAAAAATAAGTTGTCATACATTTTTGCCCACTATCGCTTTATAAAATCTTCTCTATTCAAATCTTTTTCATATCTGAGTTCTTTCCCACTCGCATCCACACTGAATAACACATGACTAGTCTCACTTACTTCTCCCTTGCGAATCTCAATCTCTGTGTCAAAATACAGCCGACCTCCGGAACTTCCACAAAATTCTATAGAACCACAATATTTTAAAGTCGTCTCATCTGCCACTTTTTCATCAACCAAAAGTTGTCTCAATTTTTCATCCGACACAATACAGGAAAAAGTTGAGCTATCATAGTCCCGAAGATAAAATTCCTTCGTCTCCTCCTCTGACACAGAGAACAGAATTTTCCTTTCACCCTTTCCTACGGTATGGTAATAACCATCCTCAATTAAAAAAGGACTAATATCACCAGTCTCTTCATCCTCATCAATTTCCACCACTGCGGACTCATCTTTCCACAATTTTTCCCATTTCATTGTGTTCAGATTTTGAGACCATAAGCTCTGTCCACCGTTTTTATCAATTACGCTAACAAAAATCTCATCGCCATCAATAGACTCAGAAACCATATCACAATAAAAATCTTCTTCTGAACTCTCTATTGTTTTCCCAAAGAACTTCTCCTTGAGCAATTTCCCATTTTCCCTCTCATATCGAAAATAGACCGTTCCCCTGCTCGAAGCACCTATCACATAGTCGGAGTCCACATATATATCAAAATGTTCCTCTAACTTCACGGACAACTTCATGGAAAAAAGGAGTTTCTGCTTCTCTTTTTTTATTACGTCGTTGCCATTTTTTACCTTTTTTAATGGAATTTCATAAAAATCATACTGTCTTTTCTTTTTCTCCCTGTTATAATAGCGGTCATAATAAACAAGGGCATTGTCATCTGCGTACAAATATTCATAAGTACGGTAATGCACCCCGTCTTGTGGAAATTCTACATTCCCGCACACTTTGTCATCCAAAGTTTTTTGATAGAATCCTCTTGGATCGTCCTCGGAATCGTACATATCCTCATAAAAATTTGTCGAATTTTCCAGTGCGTTGGCAGACAGAGAAGTCGTGCCGAGAAAACCACTCATATTCCTTTCCTCATTTTCACCATCCTCTATAATCACCCCATCATAATACTCGGAAACTCTCTTGCCGGAGGCCGTCATCTTCACCCCCGACTTACTCCTCTTATATTTTACTTTCTTGTGTACCATCTTCGCACTATCTGTCTGATTTTCCGACTCCTTTCCGGTGTCATCTTCACCGTCTGACTCTATCGCCTCCCCACTGACCACATTGTCTCCGCTCACTGCCTCTGCCACAGCACTACCGCTTGAAGTACCGCCAACACCTGCTGTATTGTCCCACGTCCCGCATCCCGCAAGACTCACTGCCATCATCGCCGCAAAAAAAAACGCTGAAAATCTTCTCATCTACTTTTCCTCCCTGTATATGCTCAATTTATCCCTCTGATAACTTTTATTCTATCATAAAATAAAGATAGCAGTATTTCAAGCAGAAAGTCTATATGAGCATGACCTTATAAGTGCGTTGGTGTGAGGTCTTCTATACTTTCCCCTTGTAATTTTTCAATGTTTCATGCATAATATACAGTACAAGTGGAAGGATAGGAGCGAATTATGATTTATAATAATATATTAGAAGCAGTAGGAAACACCCCTTTGATACAGTTAAATAATATGCCTGAGCCGGGAAGCGCGAGAATCCTTGTCAAAATGGAAGCTCTGAACGTCGGCGGTGCCATCAAAACAAGGACTGCGCTGAACATGATTGAGCAGGCGGAAAAAGAAGGGTTGATTCAACCGGATACTATTATTGTTGAACCAACCAGCGGCAATCAGGGAATCGGACTGGCACTGGTCGGCGCTGTTAAGGGGTACCGGACAATTATCATTATGCCGGATTCTGTCAGCGAAGAGCGTGCCAAACTGGTCCGTCACTATGGAGCAGAAGTACAATTTATACACGATGCCGGTGACATTGGGAAATGTATTGATGAATGTCTCCAGACTGCCCTCAATATGAAAAAGAAGAATCCTAAGGTTTTTGTGCCTCAGCAGTTTGGAAATCCCAACAACACACTGGCTCACAAGAATCACACGGCACTGGAAATATTAGAACAGGTCGATGGACCGATTGATGGATTCTGCAGTGGAATCGGAACCGGTGGCACGATTACCGGCATCGGGGAAGTTCTGAGAGAAAAGAACCCGAATATTGAGATTTGGGCAATTGAACCGGAAAATGCTGCCATTCTTGCAGGCGGCACAATTGGCACTCATCTTCAGATGGGGATCGGCGATGGCATTATCCCAGAGATTTTGAATCAGTCTGTCTATGATAATATCTACGTCACGACAGACGCTGAAGCCATCACGACCGCCAAAAGACTCGCCCGCGAAGAAGGGCTTATGTGTGGAATTTCCAGCGGAACCAATGTGGCGGCCGCCCTGAAACTTGCCAAGAAACTCGGCGAGGGTAAGACAGTCGTCACAATTCTCCCGGACACTGCAGAACGGTATTTTTCCACCCCGCTGTTCAGGGAATAGTTTTACTGAAACAAAGCGTCTGCTATTTTATCCAAATCATAACGTCTTCTGTGTTTTTTCAAATTATATGTATACAATGTAAAATAATACCCATTTTTTTCATTGTAAAAATTTCATTATCTGCATAAGTATCACCTTCTTTCATATATAATAACGAATGAAACAGGGAAATTCTTGCAATAAATTTGAAATTTTTCCCTTCACCTTATATAACGCAGAAATCAGCAAAATGGCTACAAACTTTTTTTATTTTTTTGTTTTACTTATTTAGCGAGTCACCGTACCACTATATTATGAAGTCTTTTCACTCTTTCCCTATACCTTGATTTTGACAACAAAAATTTATAAAATCCCCCCTTCGCGTCTTGTCCGCCCCCGCTCGTGTCAAGTATGTGACACCTAAATTGTGATTTTTATTCTGAATTAGAAATTGATAACGTATCACAGATACGTTTGATAGATTAGTGCTGTTGCACCTTTTTAGAAAAGGGTGCTATGCCGATAGACAGGCACAACACCCGGATAGATACAGATACTTATCTGTTAATTTCAAACTTCTTCATTTCGCTTTCTGTCAACGTTCTTCCTAAACGCTTTGTTTCTGCTATGGCATCCCTCAGCCGATATATTTTTCCGTCAGACGGTTCCGTTAATCTGCCATCCGGCATTGCCTCACCAAAATGATCAAAACAGGTTAATGCCACTTTAGGTTTTCTTTCTGCAACAATCATTTTACTGCACCTCCTTCGGAAAATACTTCTGAATCAATGTTATTGCACCATAACTGTCTATATACACATTGTCTGTGCATCAATATTCTTAGCCCCAAGTGTATTTCTGTAATGCTCTACCAGGTTTGTCTTTGCTGTAAACTGAACAAATCCCTCATTTCCGGCATCCCAACTTAATTTGCAGGCAATCGCAAACAAATGTCCACCGACACCTTTATAAAGACCATCACACCCGATATTAAAAGGAGCAGCCTCCAAAATATCTACATGCGTATAATACTGGCTTCTGATATGCTTTAATGCAATCATTCCCTGCAATTCTTCGGTATCTTTCAAAAGTAGCTCATACACTTCATATCCCTTTTGGTGCGGTATGCTCCAGTCAAACTTCCATCCATCGCTTTTAACATCTTTGCATCGTTCTTGCTGATTGTCCGCGTCACAAGACGATATTCTGTATCACATTCCTCTCCTGTTTCACTTGAAATCAGACAATTTGTCAATTCATCAATCGAAATATCTATCTCCATATTGTTCCTCCATTTATGAAAAGTATACCATAAAATCCGCTACTCTGCACAAGAACTTTGTTCCTATACTGTTTCTTGTCCC
>CAMVIN010000013.1 GCA_947167565.1 uncultured Clostridia bacterium
TTCAATAAATTGATCATGCGATAGAGTAATTCTATGGGCACATTTTGGGCATCCATTTCCGACAAGAAGGCTTGATGCTACCGGACTCCATACATGATTACATTTCTTACATCTTACTCTTATAGGCGATGATGCACTGGAGTAATCACCAACCACTTTTATCCATGGATTTACTTTTTTAAGTTCTGCCTCAAATTGTTCCGTATCCTTTTTCATCTTACCAGAACACTTTGGGCATCCCCTTCCACTCAGCAACTTGTTTGGTGTTACTAGCCATTCATATTCGCATTTCCTACATTTACATTTAATCTTATTACTGCTTAGTGTGTATCTTGACAATGGTATAATATCTTTATTAACTGTGTTCAGTTTTTGAATAAACTCTTCATTAGGATCAAGACTTTTATATTGAAAAAAAATGTCGTCTCGATCACGTTCAATATCAACATCAAATGTCACCCCCAACATTGTAGCAACTTTGCACAATGTATCTTCTAAAGAGTCTCCTGTATATATTATCTGATCGGCTGTTTTAGAATCACTATTCTGTTGCTCTTCCTTAATCCGTACTAACCTTATACCATTTTCTTGGCAAATAGCGTACTTCCTAAGCTCTCTATTATACGACTCGTTTCCCCTATGCCATGCCTTTCCATCATATTCTATTCCTAAGTGCATTGATGGTATAAAAATATCAATTTCCATACCATTATCAAAAAAATCCTTATAACTATTAACTGCTTCCGGTAAAGCATTATGAATATAATAGAATATAGTTTGCTCTGGAAATGAAGTATGTAAATAGCTTTTGCATCTTGGACATCCTTGCCCAGCTAGTAAACTCCCCGGAACCCCTTGCCACACATTTTCACACTTCTTACATTTAACCTCTATTGGTGTCATATTATTCTTATATTTACCAATAACAAGAATATCCGGATTTACCTTTGTTAATTCCGCTTCAAATTGCTCCTGACTTTTTCGAAGCGTATCTGCTTGCTTTTTTATCCCACAATTATGACACCCATGTCCTAGTAATAATTGACTTGGTCTGCTTTTCCATTCATATCCACACACTTTACATCTAACAGCAATATATGTCTTATAATCTACATACTGTCCTAAAACTTCTATGTCTGGATTAACTTTTAGCAAATCATCTAAAAATGTTTGTTGACTCTTTCTCCCTGCACATCGACCGCAGCCATGACCACCCAGCAAATTATTTGGTGTCGAATACCAAGTCTTTCCACATTTTTTACATTTTACTTCTATCTTTGTGTCAGTATTAATATATTTCCCCAACACCTCTATGGAGGAATCTATTCCATGTAATTGTTCAACAAACTCCTCATGTGTTCTTTTCTGATTTCTCGCACATCTTGGACAACCTGTACCCCGAAGCAAACAGCTAGGATTTGATTTCCAAATATTTCCACACTTTTTGCATTTAACTTCAACAGGTATACTAGCGCCAGCATATACACCTATCACCTCCACTCGTGGATTTTGTATAGCTATTTCTGAAAGAAACTGGGTATGTGTTTTTCGTTTACTTTGAGCCTGTTTTTTGTTGCCACAAGAAGGACACCCACGACCTCGAAGCAGATGTCCCGGAGAAGCCATCCATTGATTCCCACAAACTTTACATACACACCTTATTTTATTTCTATCTCCATTATATTCTTCAATAAAAGAAATGTTGGGATTAATTGATCCCATTTCAGAAAGAAATTCCATATGCGTTTTTTTTCGCATTCGATACACCTTCTATTATTTTATCTGTATTTCAAATCAACCTAAAATGTTTAAAGGCATCCATAATAGCCTCTTCCTTTTCCTGTGGGCACTCTGGAACACTTCCTTCTCCAGAGCCATGATTATAGTTATCTCTCTTCTCCAAACCAACCTTATTCTTGATTTGTGCTATATAAAGGGATGATATACTATAACCATACTTTTCCTTAACATAGTCCTTAATCTCGGCATATGTAGCTCTACCGCCCGTACTTTCAAGTTTTTCAACATCTAAATCTATGTCGATATGTCCGTCAACTCTTTTGTCACTTAATAAAACTACCGTCTCCACATGCTCCCCTTGCGAAAACATATCGCAGGCCCTTGCCTTCTCCACCCGGTACCCTTTCTCCCCGAGAATCTTCACATCCCGTGCCAGCGTCGCCGGATCACAGCTCACATAGACAACCCTTTTCGGCCGGATGTTCACAATCGTATCCAGCAGGGCGCTGTCGCATCCCTTTCTCGGCGGATCAACGACAACCACATCAACCGTATCTTGCCCCTGCCCTTCTTCACGAATCAGTTTCCCCGCGACCTCTTCCGCTGCGCCGCAATAGAACTCTGCATTAGTAATGCCGTTCAACTTCGCATTTTCTCTGGCGTTTTCCACTGCTTCCGGCACAATTTCCACACCGGTCACATGCTTCGCTCTCTGCGCCAAAAAAAGAGAAATCGTACCAATTCCGCAGTACAGATCCCAGACATTCTCATCCCCGTGTAAATCCGCAAATTCCAGCGCAGTACGATACAGTTTTTCTGTCTGGATCGGATTGACCTGATAAAAGGACTGCGGCGAAATGCGGTAGCGGATGTCGCCGATTGTGTCCTCAATATAAGGCGCACCCTCGAGCCAAATCATTTTTTCCCCGAGAATCACGTTCGTCTTTTTTGTATTTACATTGAGCGAAATACTCGTCATCCCCTCTACCTTTTTCAGACGCTGCACCAGTTTTTCGCTGTGAGGAAGACTCTTGCCGTTGATGATAAGGCACACCATAATCTGACCGGTGTGATAGCCACGGCGCACATAAATATGGCGCACCAGACCGCTGTGCTTTTCCTCTTGATACGCCGGAATATGGCATTCCCGCATAAAGCCGAGCACTTCCCCCACCACTTCGTTGATGACCGGATGCTGAATAGCACAGTTGTCTACCGGAATCAGACGATGACTCCGGTTTGCAAAAAATCCCACTGCCGGATTGCCACTCTCATCTTCCCGCACAGGAAATTGCGCTTTATTCCGGTAATTCCATGGGCGAACCGGAGTTCCTTTGCCCTTCTCTTCGCCGGTCATGCCCAGAATCGGTTCCCATATCGGTGGCTCTACGCCGCCGATTCTTTTGAGGCAGTCCCGCACTTTCTGCTCCTTAAAGGCGAGCTGGCCCTCGTAGGAGAGATGCTGAAGGGAGCAGCCCCCGCAGGTCTTCGCCATCGGGCAGGCCGGCTCCACCCGCTGGGGAGACGCCTCCAGAATCTCCACAAGGCGGGCAAATCCATAATTCTTATTTAACTTCATAAGCCGGACAAGAACCTTCTCGCCCGGCAGTGCCTTTTTTATAAAGAGGGCATAGCCATCTACATGCGCAACGCCCTCTCCCTGATTGCCGAGATTATCAATCGTGACGACAATCTCATCATTCTTCTTTAAATCCATGTATCAATCCTCATTTTGTGATGTCTGGCGCAGATTGCTCTCAAACATACGGTTGAACCCGAGCCATCCTGTATTTGTTCCCGCCTGAGTAAAAATCTCTGTCAGCGTCTGCAGTTTGGCATCTGCGTTGTCCGCCATGTGAAGAGCCATCGCCTCCATGATGGCAGGCACTTTCGGCGAACCGAACTCCAGCTTTCCATGATGGGCGAGAATACAGTGCACCAGCTCGTTTTTCAACTTGGCCGGAAAATTCGGGATCTTCGCCGCCGCATCCTCCATCGCGCGTGCGCCGATATAAATGTGCCCGAGCATCTGGCCATCATCCGTGTAATCATTCTGCGGAAAATCCGAGATTTCCTGAATTTTCCCCATGTCGTGAAAGAGCGCCGCTGTAATCAGAAGGTCCCTGTTAATCATCGGATAATGCTCCGCAAAATACTGGCACATATTTGTGACGCTTAACGTGTGCTCCAAAAGTCCACCCATGAAACTGTGGTGAACACTCTTGGCCGCGGAGTGTTTTTTGAAATTTTTCACAAATTCTTTGTCCTCAACGAAATACATCTCCAAAATCTGCTTTAAATATTTGTTGTGGACACTTGCCACATACTTCATAATATCAGAGTACATCTCATCAATATTTTTGTCTGTGCACGGCACATAGTCTGCGGGATCATACTCCACCTCATCCGCCTTGCGCACCCGCGAAACATTCATCTGAATGTTTCCCTGATAACTGGTAACCATGCCCTCACACTTTATGTAATCGAGAGAATCAAAATCGTCAATGCCATTGTTGAGTTCCCAGATCTTGGCATCCGCAGTTCCTGTCTTATCCTGCAGTGTCAGGGAATAATACGTCTTCCCCGCCTTTGTCTTCAGAACATTTTTCTGCTTGCACAGATAGATTCCTACAAACTTTTCTCCCTCGCGATAATCCTTTAAATAATTCATCCTGTCCTCCTGATTATATATAATTCAACATTTCCATTTTACCGATATTCCCTTTCAAAATCAAGGTATAGTTTACTTTTTTCAAAAAATCATGTAAACTGTCTGTAGAACAGCAGAAAGGTTGTGTCTTGGTTATGAATAAGAAAGTATTACAGACATTAGAATATTATAAAATTATTGATATGTTGATAGAGGAAGCAGACTCATCGCTTGGCAAAACGAGCTGCCGTGAACTGCTTCCATCTTCCAACAAGGGCGAAATCATCAGCTGGCAGGCGGAGACTTCCCACGCGCTCTCGCGACTGCTTCGCTGGAGCAAACTCTCTTTTCACGGGCTGCAGGATATTCGTCCAAGTCTGATTCCGCTGGAAAAGGGCGGTGTCCTCGGCATGGGCGAGCTGTTAAATATCAGTCGCTGTCTTGAAATCGCGAAAGGGGCCATTGAGTACAACAAAAAAGACGAAGAGCTCACCGATTCGCTATCCGGACGATTTGACAGTCTGGTCGATTTGCCGGATCTTCGTCTGGAAATCAACCGCTGTATTCTCAGTCCTGAAGAGATGGCAGATGATGCCAGTTCGGAATTGAGCCGTATACGCCGCGCCATGAAAGGGATGAATGACCGCATACGTGAACAGCTGAATGCCACCATGAACTCTTCCGCGTCCATGCTCCGCGACAATATTGTCACGATGCGCGGCGGCCGTTACTGCCTGCCGGTTAAGCAGGAATACAAATCCACTTTTCCGGGCATGATTCACGACCAGAGTGCGACCGGCTCCACCTTTTTCATTGAGCCGATGGCGATTGTCAAACTGAACAACGAGCTGGCAGAGCTCTCGATGAAAGAGCAGGATGAGATAGAAAAAATCCTTGCCTCTCTCAGTGCGCTCGCCGCCCCGTACACAAAGGACCTCGAGAGAAATGTCCTGCTCCTGTCCGAGCTTGACTTTATTTTCGCAAAGGCTGCTCTCTCCAAAAAAATGCAGGGGAGTGAGCCGCTCTTTGACCAGAATTATATTCAGATACGAAAGGGACGTCACCCGCTGATTCCGCGAGAACAGGTCGTGCCGATTGACGTGACTCTCGGCAAAACGTATGACTTGCTGATTATCACCGGACCGAACACCGGTGGAAAAACAGTCTCACTGAAAACCGTGGGACTTTTCACGCTGATGGGACAGGCGGGACTTCACATTCCGGCCTTTGACCGCTCTCATCTGCGTGTGTACGAAGAAGTCTATGCGGACATCGGTGATGAACAGAGTATCGAGCAAAGTCTGAGTACCTTTTCCTCTCACATGGTAAATACGATTTATATTTTGAAACGGGCAAACAAAAAGACACTTGCCCTCTTTGATGAGCTGGGTGCGGGGACGGACCCGACCGAGGGGGCCGCTCTCGCCATCGCCATTCTTGACCATTTACACAACAAAAATGTCACCGCAATGGCTACGACACATTACAGTGAGTTGAAGGTCTATGCGCTCTCGACAGACGGCGTAGAAAATGCCTCCTGTGAATTTGACGTAGAATCCCTTCAGCCGACCTATCGCCTTCTTGTGGGTGTTCCCGGCAAGAGCAATGCGTTCGCCATCTCCGGCAAACTCGGTCTGCCAAGGGAAATTATTGACGCTGCCGGTCAGCTTGTAGACAGTGATGCACAGAGCTTTGAAGATGTAGTGACCGGACTTCAGGACGCGCGCACCGAGGCGGAAAAAGAACGGGAAAAGGCGAAAAAAATCCGGGAAGAGGCAGAGCATTACAAGCAGCGGCTCATGGAGAAAAACGAGCGGATTGACAAGGCAAAGGACAAAATCCTGCGCCGCGCCAACGATGAAGCAAACGAGATTCTGCAAAAGGCAAAGGACGTGGCAGATGAGTCTATACGCAAATACAACAAGTGGATGAAGAGTTCTGACACCATTAAAGAAATGGAAAAGGAACGAGCTTCTCTCCGTGAAGAGCTGGGGAAAACCCAGAACCGCACTTCCGATACCCCGGCACGAAAGTCACCGAAAAAAGCGCCTGACAAATTACAGGTGGGCGATATTGTCATGGTACACACCATGGGAATCAAGGGGACTGTCAGCACTGTGCCGAACGCCAAGGGGAAATGCTATGTCCAGATGGGCGCACTCCGCTCAGAGGTTTCCATCAAAGATCTTGAACTGCTTGAGCAGGAGACGAAAGCCGCCAAAAAGGAGGCAACCATCACCCATGCCCGCAACATGAAAGCGGCGAAAGCCATGACCATCTCTCCGGAAGTTAATCTCATTGGAAAGACCGTCGATGAAGCTCTCGCCGTTCTGGATAAATATTTAGATGACGCCTATCTCGCAAAACTTCATCAAGTGACCGTGATTCACGGCATGGGAACCGGTGCGCTCCGGAATGCCGTGCAGAATCACTGTAAAAAATGCAAGTATGTAAAAAGTTACCGTATGGGAGAATACGGTGAGGGCGGTTACGGAGTGACCGTCGTTGAATTCAAGTAATTTTCTTCCTCTTTTTCCCCGTCAAATTCCTCTGAATCAATCGCAGACGGGGAAGCAGAGGCATTGTTTGTTTCGTCTTTTTTCTCTGATGAATCGCTATCTTCTTTATCACTCGAAATCTTAAGAACTTCGCGCAGCATTTTAATCAGACTTTCCACATGTTCTCCCTCAAAGTCACTGACCAGGAGCGTTAGAGAAACGCCCTTGTCCTTAAAGGAAAACATCTTTCTCTCGCTGTGCTTCTTATGTTTGTACATGTATACCTGTACACCGTCTTCCTTAAACATATCATCAAAAGTATATCCCTTCATGACACCATCCGGACAGCCCTCCCAGCCGGCATATCCGATTATGCGCTGACCTTCAATAACCCCCGGTCCCATGTACACGAAAGTAAAGGATTCAAAGTCATCCACAATTTTGTACATCGGCTCTTCCGCCGGCTCTTTTATTTTCACGCAAAATCCCTGCCGCTCCATGAGTTCATTCAGAACATCTTCTGACTGTGCCCCCGAGTAAAAATCTTCCTCGTGCCAGCCGACAGCCTCCGGTATCACTTTCTTCTCCGGCTCATCACCCTCTTTGTTTTTCTCTAATGACGGTTTTGACAAACCGGCGTCCACTGTGGCAGAAATCAATTCCATTGCCTTCTTCGTACTGCGTGGCTTTGTCATGCGCACGCTAAATGTACAGGACTCCTTTTCCCATGACATTCCTTCACACTTATCCTCACCGTACATCGTCACAACAGAATCTTCAACTTTTTCTTTCTTAATTTGCTTCGCATCCTGAAACTGAGCAGTAATTTCCTCTGAATGCTCCTCTTCTTTGTACTCAAAGATAACTTTATCTCTTGCCTTTTTATTTTTATAGGTGATTTTCACATGATGCTCTTCGTTAGCAACTTCAACCTTCTTCACCTTATAATCTTTCGAAATATGCTCTAACTTATAAGTCTTACAGTCCGTGTATTTTTCAATATCAGCAATCGACTCATACTCCTGCCATACTTCAACAGGAGCACCGGACACGGCTGCCTGCGTAATCACCGGCATATCACTGCGAACTCCCGGCTTGCCATCATGAAACTGCTCTCTCATAAGAAATGCACTGGCTGCCAGAACAATACACGCCGCTGCCGCCGCACCAAATTTACGGACAGAAAACAGCGGTCTTGTCTTTGTTTCCGCTTCATCCGCTTCCTGAATCTGCTCATAGGCTTTCTTTGCGTTTTTCAGAATTCTCGCCTTGTCTGCTTCGCTCAGGGATATGCGTTCCATTGATTTTTTATATTCTTCCTGCATAACCGCCATCTCCTTCCTCCAGTTTTTTCGCCAGTCGCTCCCGCCCTCTCTTCAAAAGTGACTTTACTGTCGATTCTCTTTTTTTGAGAATTTCAGCAATTTCTTTAATCGAATATTCTTCCATATAATACAAATGAATCGCACTCCGGTACTTCTCCGGCAGTGACATCACTGCCTCCATAACTTCATTATCCGTATCCGGCGTTCCACCACCGGAACTCTCCTCTGCCGGCGGGTCATAATCCTCCGGCAGCGCCACCTGCTTTTTTCTCGCCGCCGATTTTAATAAATCTCTGCATAAATTAGCTGCCACCTGAAGCAGCCACGACTTCATTTTTTCTTCTGTTTCATACTTCCCACCCACCTGCATGAACTTAATTAACGTGTCTTGAACTACATCTTCCGCATCTTCTCTTGTCTTTAAATATGAATACGCCAGTCTCAGTATATCATTACCAAATTTGTTCAAGGCAACCTCCGCCGCGTCCGGCGGATTCGCTGCCACATCAATCATCGCGGAACTCCTCCCTTCATATATACAACGATTTTAATGAAAAAAAAGTTGCATTTTTCAAAAAAAAGTTTACTTTATATTACTACACATGTAAAATAAAGTAAAGTATAACGAACTATTTTTAGGAGGTACCGTATGGGATACACAAAGACAATTTCAGACAATCCAACAATGGAAGGATTAGCGGAGATTTTCCCCGATGTGGTTTTCTCTCACGCCGGAGACGAAGAATTAAAAATGCAGATACTCACTCCCTGGTGGAATCATGAGAATCCATCTTCCATTCCCCGATACCCTCTCGTAGTCTTTGTACAGGGTTCCGGCTGGACTTTTCCAAATGTCTGGTATGAAGTCCCTCAGTTGTCCGAACTGGCAAGACAGGGTTATGTCATCGCTCTCGTCACACACCGCGATGCCATGCAGGGACATCCTTACCCCGCCTGTATTGAGGATGTCAAAACGGCCATCCGCTTTCTCCGAAAAGAAGCGGACACCTATGGAATTGACACCGGGCGCGTCGGTCTGTTCGGCACCTCCTCCGGCGGCAACATCGCCCTTCTCTGTGCGCTGTACCAGAATAACGACTACTTTAGCCGTATTTCCCACTCGACGGATTCTGCTCTCGCTAAGCTTTCACACGCATTTCAGGATGCGTTCACAACTTCGGAAAATGTTAGAGAGTACACGGAATTTTCCGATAAAATCGACTACATTGTGAGTTGTTTTCCCACTACGGATTTCGTTGAATTTTATGACAATCCGAACATGGATCAGGGAATTAAAGATGTCTTTGACGCACTGTCCGGCGAGCGCATGGATGATGAGCGCTCAGTTCTAAAGGCAATGAGCCCGTACTACATAGTAAAGGAAGCTCGTTCACTCTCGCTTCCGCCACTCTTTCTCACACACGGAACCGGTGACCAGCTCATCCCTTATGAGCACTCCGCCAAATTCTATGATTTGTTGAAAGAGACCGATACGGATGTCACCTTCGTGACCGTAGAAAAAGGACCACATGAGGGTCCTTTCTGGAGCCGCGAACTCTGGCAGCTGATATTTGATTTTATTCGGGAACACTCCTGACACATCAAAATTTTGCAATATATTTTTTGTAAGTAAGAACAAACAGCACTGTCGCAATAATTACGGACATATAATCGGCAATCGGCTGCGCCATTGCAACGTGTCTGGCGTCGTCAAAGACGTGGTACAAAATTTCCAAAACCGGTATGTACACCAACCCCTGTCGACTGATGGACAGGATAAATGCCGGGAGTGCCGCTCCGGTAGACTGAATCGCATTAATTAAGACAAATAGTATTCCAATAATCGGTCCGGACAGAATATAAATCCGGGAAAATGAGAACGCAAATCCATGTGCTGCCTCGTTGTCCAAAAATACCTTAACCAACGGTTCTGCACCCAGATAACAAATCGCTGTCATTACCAGACTACAGACAAACGCAAGAAACAGCGAAAACTTGAAAATTGCCACAAAACGCTCTTTGTTCCTCGCCCCATAGCAATAGCCGAGAAGGGGCTGTACACCAACACCCAGACCGATGAGCAGCATGACAACAATCATATTGACTTTCATCGCCACACCGAGTCCGGCCACCGCCATATCTCCATAGTGCGCCATTGTATTGTTCAAAAATATATTGGACACACTCATCATGATACTATTCAGCGACGCCGGAATACCGATCGCCAGTACCCCCGTCACTATTTTTCTTGATGCACTGTAATCCGATAATTTAACGGACAAAATGGATTTTCCACCCAACAGGTGCCAGAGATAAAATCCCGCAGAACATAAATTTCCAATAACGGTTGCTGCCGCCGCACCGCCGACATACCATTTCAAACCAAGAATCATAATCGGGTCCAGAACAATATTGACCATATTTCCAACAATCATACCGGTCATCGCCGTCTTGGCATGTCCCTCTGCTCGGATTACGTTACTGAACACATTTCCGAAAATCAAAAATGGAATCGATGTCGCCACAATTTTCAAATACTGGTTCGTGTATGCCATGGTGTCCGCACTCGCCCCGACAAGTTTGCTAATTGGCTCCGTAAAACACCAAATCCCAACCATGGAAATCACGCCAATCACCACACCGGTCCAACAGCAGAACGAGGATACCTTTTTTACACCGTCCTCTTTCTTCTCTCCGAGCCATCTGGAAATCAGGGAAGTACCACCGATACCAAACATCATTCCCACTGCCATGAAAATAAGAAATGCCGGCGTTGCTACAGAGACTGCCGCCACCATGAGCGGGTCCTTCGTCTGCCCGATAAAAAAGGTGTCTGCAAGATTGTACAACAGCACCATGATCATACTAATTATTGATGGAATTGCATTGCTGATGACCGCCTTCGGTACGGGCGCGTCACGAAATATTTCTTCGGTTTTCTTATTCATATTGTTCCTCCTATGCAGTACCCAAACGTACTACTTACCATACAATAATCTTCTCTTTTAAGCGTAACTACTATTGTATGGGGGTTTTTGCGTTTTGTCAAGTAGAGGATTCAACAGATTCATTTGAGTTGTCTATCTTTAACATCCGATATCCGATTCCGATATGTGTTTGTATATACTGGATACGCCTTGCATCTCCCTCAATCTTTTTTCTCAGATTCGCCATATATACTCTCATGGAAGCTACATTCGATTCTGTACACTGCCCCCATACTTCCTTTGTAATGTAGGTATGTGTGAGAACCTTCCCAAGATTTTTAGAAAATATGCATACAAGTTTATATTCAATTGGAGTCAAATGAAGTTCTTTGCCCTCGACGCACACCTCAGCAGCTGAATAATCTATTCTCAGAGCACCATTTACAAATACGGACTCTTCACCAGAACTCGTAGTCATATATTCCAGTCTTCTCTCTGTAACGCGAATTCTTGCCATCAATTCATCCACCGAAAATGGCTTTGTAAGATAATCATCAGCCCCCGCATCCAGCGCCTCTATTTTATCTTCATCTTCATTTCTCGCACTTAAAACAATAATCGGAGTATTTGTCCACGTCCTAATTTTTTCGATAACCTTAATTCCATCCAAATCCGGCAAGCCAAGATCCAGCAAAATAATATCCGGCTTGTGTGATGCCACCTCCATGATTCCGTTTTCACCATTTTCGGAAGTGATATATCGATATCCATTCGCTTTCATTGTAGTTTTCATCAGATTTCTCACTTTACTGTCATCCTCAATAATAAGAATCTCTATATTATGCTCCATCCATATTCACCTTCCCTTCCGGCAACAAAATCACCACTTTTGTCCCATGTGGAGAGCCATCTTCTACCCGGATTTCTCCATCATGTGCCTCAATAATAACCTTACACAAAGCGAGCCCAACGCCGAGGCTACGCCGACTGTCTGCTGCCTTTTGTTCACCCGTATAAAACATATCAAATATTTTCTCTCTTTGCTCTATCGGAATTCCCTCGCCTTTGTCTTCAACAGAAACAAGTACCTGCTTCTTTTCTTTCTTCACCTGAATTCGGATATCTTCCTCTGAATACTTCAGCGCATTATCAAGTAAATTCGTCATAACCTGAATGATGAGACGCCCATCAATATTGGCCATAATAAATTCATCTTCTATTTCTTTTGTTATTTTTCGGTCTATATTTTTTCTGTTATACAGTGACATTGCCTCATTTATCACATCATCAATTAACTGAGGTGATTTCTTAATATTCATCTTCCCATCTTCAATTCTGGAAATCGATAAAAGATTTTCCATTACATTGACAAGCCACATAGAATCTTCATATATATCTTTATATACTTCTATCTTCTCTTCATCGGAAAACAGGGATGAATTCCTATAGAGGTTACTTGCATTGCCTGAAATCGAAGTCAGTGGTGTCCGCAGATCATGCGATATTGCCCGAAGAAGGTCTGCCCGTAATTTTTCTCTTTGAGCCACAGCATTTGCCTGTTCCGAAAGTTTAGCCTGCTTTTTGACCTGATCTGCCATCGCACTGGTAAAAATTGCAACGATAAGCATAATAAGAAACGTGATTGGGTATTCCTTTCCATGAGCTCTCAGTGAAAACTGAGGCGCAACGAAGAAAAAATTGAATGCCACAACACTGGCGGCAGAAGCCACCATACCATATACAGCACGGTCACATCTCGCTGCCACAAAAAATACCCCTAATATATAAACCATCGCAATATTTGTATCCGAAAAACCCGCAAGCTGTATCAGATAACCAATACCGGTCGCCACAAAAATAATACCGGTAAGTATAAACAAATTTTTTTGGCGAATTACTGAGAACATTCAAATACCTTCCTAACATCAAAAGTTATAGCACATTACAATTGTACACCTAACCGAGACATTTTTGAATATTTTTTCGGCTTCCCGTCACAAAAATATTTTCGTCCTTCTCCAAAATCATCTGTGGCTGAATTTCCATATCAACCGTTCCATTTTTTCTGATACCAATAACATTGAGTCCATATTTTTTTCTTATATCCAATTCCATAAGCGAATGCCCAATCCATTGATTCGGCAACTCAATTTCATAAATTGCATGATTGGCATCTAATTCTATGTAATCAAATATATGATCCTGACTATATCGAATTGCCGTCCACTCTGCCAGTTGTCGTTCCGGATACACGACATCATCTGCTCCGTTTTTCAAAAGAAGTTTTTTATGCGTATCTCTCGCTGCCCTTGCCACAATTTTTTTTGCATTTAACTCACGAAGATAATATGTCGCAATCAGTGAATTCTCAAAATCATCTCCGATTGCCACTAGACACAAGTCAAAATTGCTTACACCAACCGATGAAAGAAAATCCATACTTGTGGCATCTCCAATCAAAGCTCTTGTAGTATATTGCAAACTTTCATTGACTCGTTCCTCATTACAGTCTATTGCCATAACTTCATGTCCTAATTCATGCAGTTTTTTCACTGCACTTCTTCCAAATCTTCCAAGCCCGATTACTAAAACCGATTTCATTCTTTATGCCTCCATTCTTTATCCAACACTTATTTTCTCTACTGGAAATCTTCCCTTATTTGCTTTATTTTCTGATAACACAGCGAATATCACAGTGAGACCGCCAACTCTTCCAAGTATCATCAAAAGGATCAGAATCACCCGGGAGCAGATTCCAAGTTTTGCTGTAATACCAAGCGTCAGACCTACTGTTGCAATCGCTGATGCACTTTCAAACAAACAATCCAATACCGGAAGCTTTTCTATGTGGCTGATCATAATTCCTGCAATAAAAAATAAAATATTATACATCATAAATATTACTCCCGCCTTGGTAACCGCTTCGTTTTCTATCCTTCTTCCATATGCCGTAACATCACTTTTTTGTGTAAATACTGCTTTTGCCGCCGCAAGAAGTACACTAATTGTTGTCAGTTTTATTCCTCCCGCCGTAGAACCGGATGATCCCCCAATAAGCATTAAAAAAATCAAAATCACTTTTCCTGTATCACTAAATTCCACAAGATTGGAAGTATTAAAGCCCGCTGTCCTCGGTGTCACTGCCTGAAAAAAAGAAGATAAAATCCTTTCTGCAACAGGTAGATTTGCATACTCCCCAAAAAAGAAATACGTTGCCGGAATCAAAATCAAAACAACTGATATCGATAAAACCATCTTACTCTGCATACCATACTGCTTTATCCGGATCTTGTTCAATCGTATATCATCCCATGTTTTAAATCCAATGCCGCCGGCAATTATCATAAATATCAATACCAGATTGACAATAACATTTCTCTGATAAGCTACCATGGACGAAAACATTTCCCGCTCTCCCATAAGGTCGAATCCCGCATTACAAAAAGCCGATATAGAATGAAAAATTGAATAACATATCCCCTTCGCCACTCCGTATTCCGGAATAAAGACAAACATCAGCGCACAGGCACCTATTCCCTCTATCACAAATACAGTTTTAATAATGAAGGATGTCATTTTCACAATTCCGCCAACTTGAAATGCAGAAATGGATTCCTGCATAGCACTTCGCTCTGCCAATCCAATTCTCTTTTTCAAAAGCATAGATATCGCTACTGCCACAGTGACTACCCCCATCCCTCCCACTTGGATTAAAAGAAGAATAATGCACTTGCCAAATATGGTCCAATACACTGCCGTATCTCTCACCACAAGACCAGTTACACAAACTGCCGATGTCGCTGTAAAAAATGCTTCTGAAAACCGAGCGTGACCGTCTCCTTTCACTGCAATAGGAAGCATCAACAGCAATGTCCCTATTATAATTACCCCCAAAAACCCCAAAAAAATTGCACGAAATGTTGTAATTTTTCTGCTCATAAAATAATCTCCTGCTATTCTTTGCTCAGCCAGTTCTCAAGACTGCGCCATATTTAGAATAGCAGAAGACACATTAAAATCATGTAAAAGTTTTTCCTGTCGCATTAAAATTTTATAAAAATTGGAGAATCTACTTAAGGAAGCTTCTTAACTTTTCACTTTTTTCTTTGGATAATTTCTTCCAACCCGTTTATGGCACACCAATTTACAAAATGAACACACTATACCCCATTCCCTGCACTTACTGTACAGACATAAATTATTTTTTACAAACAATAGGAAAATTTATTGATTTTTTCAGACACTATGTTATAATGAATTTAGAAAGAGCAACCGCCCACAAGGTGGGTTGACTCCCTAAGGTAAACTGAAAATCAGCCTATCCTAGACCGGTCAAAGTACAAGGATAGGCTGATTTTATTTTCGCTTATTGTTCCTACTATCTAATGTAGGCAACGAACCGAAGGTTCGTAAGCAATGCAACTATAAATGTATTATTCAGAATTAACAATGTTAAAACTTCATAAGTATTCATCATCGCACCACCTCCCTTCTGATGTTACCAAAGGGAGATTGACCACACCTTGTATCACGATTGCTCCATATACTCATTGTACCACAATATATAGTGCAAATCAACAAATCCTGAACACTTGTTTGTTTTATTTTTTGATCTTCACTTTCTTTATTTCGCTCCATTTACCAAAAACCTTTTTTCCTGATGAATTTAGCTTGTATGCCCGAACTCGTACATAATAGGTCTTTTTCTTTTTTAACCTCTTAATTGTATAAGAAGTCTTCTTCGTTATCTTACTCTTTTTCTTCTTGGTAATTTTTTTGTTTAGAGCATACTGAAGTTGGTAGCCGGACACATCGCTGAGTTTTTTCCACTTAACTGAAAGTTTGCGAGACTTTTTGTTTTTAGCAGAGGTAATTTTAACGGTTTTAGGTTTTGAGGCAGAACTCTTTTCCCCTACACCATTTGATTTCATATATGCCTGATTTACTGTATTTGTGTTAGCATCATTTTTATTTTCACCCTTCTCAGCAACAGATGTCTCATGAGGCAAAACTGTGCTGGTTGAGTTGTCTTGTTTGTTTTGTGAATCGGATTCATCTGATGTGTTATCATCCTCTATAAATTGAAAACCTGACATTGTTTTTCTGATACTATCACTTGTTATTTCGTTTCCTTTCGTCCACATATCTGATGATAGGTCGAGATATATAGCCGGACATACACCAATACAATTATAATAAATATTGCCGCCACTACAACTAACTCTTCCATCCGAACTTACAACTGCTGCATAGCCGGAATCCTTTCCTGGTGAACGCAACCACCAAGACCGACTTTCTTCAACATCGATTGGTACTACCTGTCTGGATTTGCTTGAAAAATTATATGATTCCAAAAATCCATATTCTTTATTATTTACATCATTCAATGATAAAAGAAAAACATTATCAATAGTATCATTTCCTCCGTCTGTTTTATACCGAGAATTATTATCATTTTTAATCTTTGTCTCAATAATTTTTTTCTGCTCCTTCTCAGTAAATGCTTTAGTATAAAACTCTTTGTTTAGCCATTTTCTTATATCGGATGTTTCCCATGTTACATCTTCAATTTCTTCATTATATCTCTGATACATAAGAGCCTGATCTGATACTAAAAAAGCAATATTCCCCTCAACCGAAAGTACCTTCCATGTTATTTTCAACCCATTATAAGAACCAAATTCTACAGTATCCCATGTAGTTTTTTTCTGTGCTACTTCTTTAAATTCTCTATTTTCCAGCGCCTTTACAATTACAGAACTGTTTTTGTCAACACGCAATACCGGTCTACTCCCACCATATTTACACGTTAAAACATCATAGTCACCCCATATGCTGCCATCAACCATCGTGGTACTTTCATTACTTGCTCCTGGTGTTCGTAACCAAAACCATCCCCCACAGCCTTTTGCCAAAGCAAAGTCTGTAGAACTTGCATATCTTGCCTGATCATAATATGTAAAATCTTCATTAATTAAGACATTTTCTTTTATTACTTTTTTCTCTGTATCTGAAAATGCTGTATTATAGAAATCGTTATTTAACCACGAGCGAAGTGTACAATCTTTCCAAGTAACACTTTCTTGCTGTTCATTGTATTTTTGGCAATCAAGAATATTATCTGCCATCAATAAATATTCGTCAGTATTCCCGTCACCATCTGTATCAATTTCAGATAATATCTGCCATTTTATAGGTTCTTTTTTATAAAATTTATCGTTATAACAAATCATTTTTGTACCATCACTATCTGTATACTCATATCCCGACCAAGGGAGATATGTTTTACTTATAGGATTATATTCTTCCTGCCAGTAACCTCCAAACTCAATTACATCCCTTGTTTGCATTTCCACTCTTGGATTGCTAAGACCATAATCGGTTGCCGCCTTTGATACAATAGTATGTTGGACTATAGTATTACCAAATAATAATAAAATAGCCATCAATAATGATATTGCTTTCTTTTTCTCAATTATCTTTTTCATACAACCTCCATTCCCTGCACTTACTGTACAGATATAAAATATTTTTACAAACAATCGGAAAATTTATTGATTTTTTCAGACACTATGTTATAATGAATAAAGAAAGAGCAACCGCCCACAAGGTGGGTTGACTCCCTAAGGATTGACTAAATCAGCCTATCCCCGACTAGCCAAAGTACAAGGATAGGCTGATTTTATTTTCGCTTATTGTTCCTACTGTCTATGTAGGTAAGTAGCGCAACTATAAATGTATTATTCAGAATTAACAATGTTAAAACTTCATAAGTATTCATCATCGCACCACCTCCCTTCAATTACCAAAGGGAGATTGACCACACCTTGTATCACGATTGCTCCATATACTCATTATACCACAATATATGGTACAAATCAACATTTTTCGAACATTTGTTTGTGTTTTCTCAATCCTTCATTGCTCTATATGATACATTTTTTTGCAAGTCATAAATTGTCCAAACATTTTTCCAATCTTTTGTCTGAAAGAAAAAATTATATGTTTCTTCGCCGCCGGTTTCTATAAACGCATCATTTTTTACTAAAATTGTAATCTTCCCTATACTCTGATAGACAATTTGTCACTTCCAAGTCCTCATCATTGTAATCTGTCTTTACCTGCCAAGTCTTGCCGAAAAGAGTTATTGTGCCATTTACAATATCATCCTTGCTCTTAACATTTCCTAGAGGATCAATGGGAACACGACCTTTTCCATAAATCCGGACACCATTTTTCTTATTTTCAACATAAGTAACTTTCATTTCTACTAAATCAAATTTACCGTCTTTATTGAACACAGTATATTTGTTTTTATTTATTGTCGACTTTACCTTTACCAAATATTTATCACGATTTTTCCTACTATTTTTTCTATATTTATACTTTGTTGATGATTTTGTACCTCCAATCATATTTTTCAATAATCGAGTATATTTCTTTTTGGATATTTTCTTTTTCCCTTTATAATATTTATATTTTAATGAAATTCCTTCATCATCTCGAGCATTTCTTTCCATAATTTTTTTGCATGATTTTGATGTGATTTTATATACATAATCCCAATATCCACCGGTATGATTTCCTGTCACTATACAGATTCCTTTTGATGGGTATATCTTCTTAATACTTCCGGAGTAAACATCAAAAAGTTCTTTAACTTTTCCATTCCGATATCCGTATATTCGCTCAAAACCTTCAGAAATCGATGCGCTACTTTTAAATAGAATCAATTCCGGAACACCATCATTGTTGAAATCCTTAAGTGCAAATTCACATTGAGAGGTGTCCAGTACATGATATTCTCCCCAATCTTGGGTGGGTTTTGTCAAATATTTTGCATAAGCCCTCTTTGCTTTGGTTGATGTATTCGTTTTAGATTCTGCTTTTACAGCAAAAACAAATGGAATACTGTATATAGCAAACAATACCAATAGCCAAATACATTTTCTAAGGTTATAATTCATAACTGGTCTCCTTTAATTTTTGAGATATTTATAATGACAAAATACTTTTATTCTATAAAACTATTTTTATAAAAATCCGGTAAATCTTCATAATCAACCCAATCTGTCACAGCAGTATCACCATTTCCATCCAATGTACACTCATGTAGTTGGAATTTTGTCAGTTCATTCTTTGATATTAAATAGTATAATTTGTTATTAATAACTTTCTGCGCATTCCCCTCTGCTATTTTTTTCATATTTGTGCCGTCAATATTACAGTTAAAAATAGCAACTGGCTCGGTATCTGATGACTCACCAGATGCAATAACTATATTTTCAACAAACTCAAATATTGTCACAGGCTCATCCATTTTTCTTCTCGTATTATTAGTATAGTTGCAGACAAACACCGTATTTGCATACTCACTTCCAATATACAAATAATTACCGTATAGATCCAATATTTCCAAATCAATTCCCCTAAAATATTCTTTCTTCTCTTTTGTTTCTAAATCCAGGCAACATAAATCTGAAAAATTTGCATCATAACTATACTCTTCTTCCTCTTCAACAACATTTTCAACTGCTTTTGTATAAAAAATATATCTACTATCATTAATTTTAGGTATGCTAGTTATATCCTTGACCAATCTTTTTTCTTCATCATTATACAAATATAGCGATCTTTCATAACCACTCTCTGTATCTTTTTCCTTTAAATACACTTGACCATATTGAGTCACTATTTTCTCATCAGTTCTTATGGCCTCAACCTTTCCTCTATCCCCTACAGAATTTGTATTCCTACTACTATCATCAATGATTTTTTGCGCTTTTATTTCAATTTTTTTCATTATAAAACCATATTCACTTTTTTCAGATTCCGTTATATAACAATTAACTATAGCGCTTTCTATTCCCTTTGTTATCAGTCTACAATTGATAGTATAACTATCTTCTCCATCTTCTGTAATTGTCTCAATTTTCATTTCAGGCTTTATAACATTCCAATCATATTTATAACTTGACATTAAAAAATCTGTTTTTTGGCCAAAAAATTTTATTGAATACTCATTTAAATCCTTCTTGGTATATCCATCCTCCCAATACGGGCCAGCCAATTTTAACATTTCACCTCGATTCGTAGCATTGTCTGAGAAATCAATCTCTATTGTGTCATAATTGTCCAATTCCGTGTACGCCTTTATTGCACAATAGTCACAAAATTCATCTATCAAACTTACTATTAACTCTCTTTTATTTTCTGTAATCGTAGTTTCCTCCGACAAATCCTCTTCACTTTTATATGCATCGGATTGTTCTTCTACCTCGTCTTCTTCAGTATCTCTTTTTAATTGTTCCTCTATTTCATCATAATTAGTAAAATCTGTACTATTTTCAACATATAAACTGTCATCCCTTTCTTTACCCTCCTGGTATGTATTATAGAATATATACACTGCTCCACAGATCACAAACGCCAATATTATCAGTAAAAAAATGAACTCCTTTTTTTGCGTAGAATTTTTAAGATTATACCAAATCATTAATCTCGTTTTCAGTGACTTTACATTGTTTCTTACGCAGTCAGACAGTAAATTCCCACTCTCCTCTTTAATCTGAATCTTAAATCCACATTTTGTGCAATATTTTATTCCATCTCTTATATCCTTACCGCAATTTTCACATTTCATTTGTCAGTCTCCTTTAGTTTAGTCTTTTTCCACAATTAGCACAAAACTGGTCTCCTTGTGCTATTGGTTCTCCACATTGAGGACACTTTACATTTTCATTTGATACAGATTCAAAGTTATTTGTATTATTAATATTAAATTCTGCCCCCTGTCTTATTATATAATCCAACTGATTTTCAATTTTTTCCAAATGATTTGCCTGTTTTTCGGCAAGAGATAACAAATGGCCAAATCCGTAAATTGACCAAGATACAATCCATGTGACCAAAACTACAATCACATAATATACTGCGTATACTGACATAGTTGCAAAAGCTAACTTAACTGCAGTTTCTCCTTTTGTACTTGCAACTATCAACATGCCTATCGATATAATAAGCGTTATAGCACCACCAATTATCGGCCACCACACAAAAAATTTTGCTAGCCACTTTATTTTCTTATCAATATTTTTAAACATACATATTCTCCGTTTTCTTTTTTACCATTTACAATACAATATTCTTATAAACAATTAAAAAAATTTATTGATTTTTCCATACACTATATTATACCGAATCCAGAAAGAGCAAGCGCCATCAAGATGGGGTTAATTCTCTTCAAAATTAATTTACTGTCTTTGCTCTACTTCGGTTCGCGCAAAACCAATATCTATCAGACATCCGTTTTGCGCCTCCGGATATTTTCAAAATGAGATTAACCACACCTTTTATCATGATTGCCCTATTTCTTTATCTTCACTTTTTTAACTGCGCTCCATTTACCATATACTTTTTTACCAGATGAATTTAATTTATACGCCCGCACTCGTACATAATAAGTCTTTTTCTTCTTCAATTTTTTAATTGTGAAGGAAATCTTGTTTGTAAATTTACCCTTTTTCCTTTTTGTAAATTTTTTATTCAAGGAATATTGGAGCTGATAGCCGGAAACACCGCTGAGTTTTTCCCATTTTATTTGTAGTTTGTGAAATTTTTTGTTTTAAATAATTATATTTTCTAGCCTGTTTATGTTTTCTGAAGATACTCTATTCACCCCATTTTTTTCAGAAGAAGATGTTGTTTTCTGGTCTGTTACACCAATTATATTATCTTCTTTTCCTATTATATTGCTACTTATTGTCATTGTTTTATCAATTCGAGTATTATGATTTGCTTCCACTTTATCATCTATAATATAGATATATATTGGCTGCTTTCCTGTATATGTTGTAGATATCGTAACATCAAAACCATGATTACCGGTTATCCCATATGCCTTATTCACATCTGGCCTGGATACATTTGCCGTCGCTGTTTTCATTGGCACTCCCGATCCATATGCCCCGCCCACATATATATGCAAATTTAAACTTTTACTTGGTGAGTCATCATCAAACGCCCAACCGGTAAGTCGGATTTTTCCATCTCCAGCATTTGTTGCCGTATCGAAACAGCCTTTCGGTTTGTGATTAGGTACAGATATTGTCATTGTTTTATCAATCCGAGTGTTATGATTTGCTTCTAATTTATCATCTATAATATAGATATATATTGGCTGCTTCCCTGTAAATGTTGTAGATATCGTAACATCAAAACCATGATTACCGGTTATCCCATATGCCTTATTCACATCTGGTCTGGATACATTTGCTGTTGCTGTTTTCATTGGCACTCCCGAGCCATATGCCCCGCCCACATATATGTGCAAATTTAAACTTTTACTTGGCGAGTCTTCATCAAATGCCCATCCGGTAAGTCGGATTTTTCCATCTCCGGCATTTGTTGCTGTGTCAAAACATCCTTGAGGTTTATGGCTTGTTACCGGATAATTAGGTCTGACATATGTTGGCGCAATTTTTCCATCATTAATGTAGTCATTAGGGCTCATCTTATACCATGTGTTATTGATGTTCCCTTGTATTGACATGGTTGAACTAATCATAATACCAACATGACACCAGCTCCCATCCTTGTAATAAAAAACTAAATCCCCTCTTTGAGGCGAAGTAACCACCTGAGCGCCTTTACTTATCATCCCATTGTACATCACAGTACATCTGCCTGTATCCGGAATCACATCTGTTGACAATCCAATATCTCTCGCACACCAATTTACAAAATGAGCACACCATGCCCCTGTACCGTATCTGTTATCATATGCCAATCCATGATATGCATTGTACTGAGCTTCTGCCAGACTGGCAAGACCATCTGCCGTAGCAGCCGCTTTAACCACAACAACATTAGATAGTTTAAAATATGCTATCCCATCAAACACTCCCAGCGATAAACATACGCACAATACAATTGCCAAAACTCTTTTCACTATCCTTTTCATACAACCTCCATTCCCTGCACTCACTGTACAGATATAAAATTTTTTTACAAACAATCGGGAAAATTTATTGATTTTTTCAGACACTATGTTATAATGAATTCAGAAAGAGCAACCGCCCACAAGGTGGGTTGACTCCCTAAGGTAAACTGAAAATCAGCCTATCCTAGTCTCGTCAAAGTACAAGGATAGGCTGATTTTATTTATGCTTGTTATTCCTATTTTGTAAATAGGTAAGCAATGCAATTAATAACATACCGCTGTGAATAATTATAGATAAGACTTCGTATGTACTCATCGCACCACCTCCCTCCGATCTGCTTTGGTCCCTAAAGCCGATTTTCACCGAACAGTAGACGACCTCGGAATTTACCAGAGGGAGATTAACCACACCTTGTATCACGATCGCTCCATATACTTATTATACCACAATATATAGTGCAAATCAATGTTTTTTCGAATGTTTGTTCGCTCTTAGTTCTCTCCATAATCCCATAATAAACAACTCATTTTTTCCACTCAATTATACAACTGGGTATCTACAAAATATATTCCCTCGCCTTCACTATAACTTCCGTATATGCCATCGTATTTTTCAGAATATGAGTATATTTTCAAATACCTTCCATTCTTTATATCTATATCAAAAGAAAATGGTTCTGTCTTATAATTCATAATTTTAGAACTATACACACAAGCATCATCAATATACACTTTAAACCATGCATTTTCTTTATCTGGCATGTCCTTACCTCTAAAAACAGTTCCGGAAAATCTTTTATATGCCCCATTTAAATCATATTCTATATAACTTATAGTTCCTGAATATGCGCTAATCCCAATCGGATTACTGTACATCTTACCCCATCTGTCATATACAGTTGCATCGAAAACACCGCTATGAGATCTATCAAATATCTTCAAATCTCTCAAATCTTTCCACAGTTCCACCTTCACATACACAAGTGAAACATTCCCCACACCATCCTGCAAACGAACCGTATAATATCCATTACTCTTTCCGGTAAAGGAATTATTTGTCACTTCATTCGGAAAATTCGACACTCCCTTTTTAGTAATGTAGCCCTGAGCCCATTTTGTGGATACAACTCCCCTCGGGTCGCTACTCGTCACATTTATTGTTGCAATTTTATTTTTCACAGTATATTTCAACGAGCCCGTCGGTCCCGTCTTGTCGATATTACTAATCTGAATCTGCTTGATTTTCTTATTTCCCTTTTTGTCTACAACCTTAACAGAGTACCACCCGTTCTCCGGTGCCTTAAAATATTTTTTCTTTTTAATACTCTTTGCTGCAAGCCAGTATTTTGACGCTGTTTTCTTTACCTTGCCTTTACACCAATGTATTGATTTTATACCGGACTTATCCTTAGCAGAAACATTTACTTGCACAGATTTTTTTGTCCAATTCAGTTCCGTCTGTGTCAATTTTACCGTCGGTTTCTTCTTATCTACCTTCCCTTTCGCCGACACTTCACTTATCGGAAGCATCCCTATCAACAACGAAAACACAACTACTAACACCAACCCAGTCTTCCTTCTCATCCTCATAACAAACCCTCCATTCATCACTTGAATTGTATAGGCATAATTTAGCCTATATAGTTAATCTGATAATACCACAAATACTGCTATAATGCAATTATAAAATACTGAATTAGGTATAATAATACTGGGAAGAACAGCAGCAATTCTTCCTCTTTACTTATACCTTTATTTTTTCACGCACACCATCCCCAAGGAGGAACTTTACTATGGATTACTACATGATTGGACAGCGCATCCGCAAATTCCGCAAGGCGAACAATTTATCGCAAGAAACTCTGGCAGAGCAGGCCAACATCTCTGTCACGCACATGAGTCACATCGAGACCGGAAACACCAAACTCAGCCTGCCTGTCTGCGTCAAAATCGCCGAAATTCTCCATGTGCGGGTCGATGAATTGCTCTATGACTCTGCTCTTTCTGCCAAACCTGTCATTAAAGAAGAATTGGCAGAACTTATTGACTCCTGCACGGAAAATGAAGCTAAAATTTTAATTGAGCTAATGAAATCCTATAAAGTATCCCTTGACAAATATTTAGTACAGTAATTTACATGACACTACCAAATCAATTCTGCACATTATCTTCAGATGTACCATATCACATTGCTGTCAATTTTTCTTTCTCATTTTTTCTTGCCAAAATTTTCATATTGTATTAGTATACATTGTATAAGCGTATTTCCGAACACGCCAGAAAGAGGGGAAGAGTTATGACAAAGCAAAATAAAACACTTCATAATTTTTTTATTAAACGCCGGAGGAGTTTTTCTATCCTTCTTGTGAGCTTTTTGATTTTTTCATTCGTACCGCCTGCAGACATAATGGCAGACAGTGACCCTGTCATATGGTATGACGATATCCAATATGGTGACCTGCTCATTGACAACTTGTTCATCACGACAGAAAACAATAATTCCACTCTTCACTGCTACATTGAAAACACGGGAGATACTATATTTAATGGAGAAAAACTTGACATTCATCTGTACAATGAATCAGACTCCAATTATCTTACTATGATTGCATACTTTGGAGAGAAGTTAGAGCCGAATTCCAAGAGATGGGTCACTTCCTGCACAGATATGGATCTTATCAACGAGCACAGACCTGCCAAAATCGGCTTTTCATTTTCCAATGATGACGCATCTATCAACCCGGCTGTTTCCATGGACTCTGCACTGCAAAACATATATAATTATAAATCAAGTGACTTATGGTTATACAGAGGTTTTTACGCTTTTCACCTTATCCTGCAAAATAAGAATTCATACATTACCATAGGAAAATCTTTTGACATCTATTATGATTATTTTGACGCAGATGGCAACAAACTTTTTCGCTACACTCACACTATTGCAGAAGGTGAAGAAATTGAATCTTTCATTGATGATTTTTATACAGCCACAGATTTATCGAAAACCAGTCAAATTCACATCACCAGTTCATTATCCAACAACGAATCATTTGAAATTGTTGAACCATCTCCGAGTCCGACTCCGGCAAATACTCCAACTCCGGCACCGACAGTTTCTGCATCTCCATCTCCATCCACTCCTGCAGCAGAAGACGTACCAAATACAACGAAACCTTCGGCCGAGACCACAAAACCGGCACCAACAACTACGCCGGCCACTGCGTCAGTCAAAAAAAACACAAAGCTCCCTCGTCCGAAAATTAAAGTAACTCTCAAAAAACAGAGCAATTCTTTATCTGTAATTACAATAAAACTAAAAAAATATTACGGCACACACATTGAAATATATTACAAGAAAAACAAAAAAAAATTCAAAAAGATAAAATTGAAGAATGCAAGAATCAAGAAAAATAAAGGCATTTTCCGCATTGGGTATCAAAACAAAAAAAAGAAAATTTATATCCGCGTCCGCACATATAGAAAAAAAGGAAAGAAAACACAATATAGCAAATATTCTAAGACTTTCCGTATATGAATACACGATGGAGATACAACATGAAAAAAGAAGTTTCGCAAACAAAATATCTGGCTAATGGCACTTTACTCAATGACAGATATCAAATAACCGGTCTCTTAGGACAAGGCAGTTTTGGCATTACCTATCAGGGTTTTGACACACTGTTGGAGTGTACAGTTGCCATCAAGGAATATTTTCCAAAACGCCATGTACACAGAAATACTTTCGACAATACCGGCAACAATGTTATCTTATATGATGACGAGGATGGCAACGAGTTCAAAAACATGTTGGACAAATTTTTAAATGAAGCCCGTCTCCTATCTCAATTTAAAATGATAGATAGTGTTGTCACAGTTCAGGATTTTTTTTATGAAAATAATACTGCTTATATTGTAATGGAATACATTGATGGTATCAGCCTAAAAGATTATGTAAAGAAAAACGGAGCCCTTTCCGGCGAAGAAATGCTTAATCTTTTTCATCCTGTTCTTGACGCTCTGACCGAAATTCACCACGCCGGATTGATTCACCGCGACATTTCACCGGACAATATTCTTTTGTCAAAGAATAATTCTCTGGTGCTTATTGATTTTGGTTCCGTCCGCGAGGCCAATTATGAAACCGGAAAGACTTTGACCATTGTTTTTAAGCGGGGATTTTCTCCCGAAGAGCAATACCGCAATAAAGGAAAACAGGGTATTTATTCCGATGTTTACGCACTCTGTGCAACCATGTATTTTTGTCTGACAGCAATCGTTCCGGATGAAGCACTTGAGCGAATTTTTTCTGACAATATTGTGCCTCTCACGGATATGCCGGAGATAAAACTTTCCGCAAGACAAAAGAGAGTTATTATGAAAGGAATTTCTGTGCGCGCAGAACTTCGCTACCAGAATATTGAGTCTCTGAAACAGGCTCTTTGGGGAAAAAATCAGCCTTTGCCAAAGAAATACCTTCTATTAGGACTGACAATTTTACTTGTAGCATTTATCGCATTTCAAAGCAGGACAAATTATCAGAAAACAAAAAACAATTCCAGACAGAATATCGCCACTACTGCCGGCACAGAAAATGCGACAACCAGCCCATTGGGGGCGGTATCCAAACCTGCTGTATCTGCCACACCGATAACACCGATACCTGTCAAAACCTATAAACTGCCTAATGTGAAAGGGAAAAAAATATCCAAAGCCAAAAAACAGTTAAAAAGCAGCCCTTACTGTTTTAAGGTTAAAATAACCTATACTTACAGCAACAAACCATCTGACACAATACTTTCACAGAAGCCAAAAGCCGGCACATCATTGACGCCTGGGAGCAAAATTACACTTACTGTAAGCCGGGGATTAAAACCAACGCCAACAGCAATTACACCAAAAATATCCGGTAAAAACAACAAGAAACCAACTTCAACTAAGTCAGCTCCTGACCTTGATGGAATGATTCACTGAACAGTTACCACTAAATTTTATACGGGGTGATATGCAATGAAAAAAAATAAAATCTCCTTTCAGACATTTGATGAGTTTATCATACAGCAAATGAATTGCTCAGATCGTGTCAGCGCCTATCAAAAATTTTATCAAACTCTTGACAAAACAATCCAGCCGGCTTCCATTCCCACTATGAAAAGATGGTTTGGTATTGATGGACATGCTATGCCATCCCGTGAGCAAATTTTTATACTTGCCTTTTCCCTGAAGTTGTCTCCTTCGGAATGTGAAATCTATCTGACGCGGGGGCTCTGGCAACCGGCCTTTCAGATTAATGATTATCAGGAAACAGTTTATCTCTATGGGCTTGAGAACCAACTTCCCTTTGAGCAATGCCAAATGATGATGGAGGATTTTGAGGCAAGTCTTGAAGGAGATATCCACCTCAGCCAGACTCATTCAACACAAGAATTAATGACTCAATACCAGCACAACAAGCATCTGCCCTATGACGAATTTTTCAATTGGATGTTGGAAAACGCATCCTATTTTAAGGGATACAGCCACACCGCTCTCAACTACATGACGAAATATCAAGATTTAATTATTCAATCTGCCAGAGAAGATGCTCTATCCATTTTAAAAAGAGAATTGGCAGAAACGGAATATCCCACCTGGCGGAAATACCATTTTTTAAAAAATTCAGAGAGCGATGCCATTAAAAATTTTTTGTACAAACACATGAAACAGGATCCGGAACACCGGGATCAACTGCTGTACCTCACAAAATTAGCATACTATACGGAGACTTCCAACATACATTTAATACGGGAATTATTTTCCGGCAGTATTACCAATGCAATGAATCCGTCATCCGAGCAGAAAAAATATCCTGCAATGACAGAAAAGAGAATGTCCGATTTGCTGTCAGCCGGCTTACAGAGAGAACGACTCCTTCAGGCTAAAATAATTGCTCAAAAATTAAAGGACTTAAAAGTTTCTAATAAATGTCCGGATGTTTTAAAAAAGCAGCTTCACAAACTCGGTATTTACAACTATGACTCAAAAAATTTTTCTGTCAGAGAGGCAATCTCCGTATCGGAAAAGTTTTTAAAAAGCCAAAAACACCGCTGCCTTTTAATTCAGCGGAGCGACCTTCTTCCTATGATTTATTATATGGTGGAAAGGGATTACATAAAACAAATTTCGGGGAATATGGAAAAATACAGCAGAGAGGATGCATTAACCTATTTCGTTCAAATAGCCAATTCAACACTCTCTGCCTGTAATATGGCACTATTAAATTATGATTATCTTCCTGATAGTCTCATTTATCAGTGTTTTCAGGAAAATGAACTGCACTCCTTGTCGGATATCATTGAAGTCATAGAGCATACATAGATAAACTCCTAACTGCCCCTACTTCTTCTCCTTCACAGAGTCCACAAGATGTCCCAGCACATCAACATTAATCGGTTTTTGCAGGAGGGCATCAAACCCGGAGACATCCATCGCCCGGTTTACCGCATCATAATTAATTCCAGTCACTGCGATAATCGGTATCTTCTTTGCGTCTTCCCGTTGAAGCGCACGAATACTGGCAGATATTTCAGTTCCTTTCTTTTCAGGCATCATGATGTCAAGAAAAATAATATCGTATTCCCCTTCTGCTGACGTCTGGTAAGAACTCAAACCATCCTCACCACTAAAAAATGTAGTGACTTCCACACCGCAGTATTCCAGTTTTCTTGTCAGATCTTTCGCTGACACAATATTATCATCAACCACTAGTGCTTTCATAGAAAGGCCCCCTTTCCCTCAAAAACAATACATACCCCGCTCTCCTATGAACCGTTTCCTGCTGATACTCAGCCGGCCAGTCTGCCAAGAACACCATAGAACAATCCGGTATCCCCCGGATTTTCTGAATCATAATTGTAGATACTGGTGTCATCTTTAATCTTCAGCCACCCGCTCTTGCCATCTGCCTCAAACATCAAGTATGGCGTCTTATCTTTTACAGCCAGTTTGGTAAGTTTCAACACAGAATCTTTCTCCGTCACAAATGCCTCTTTCTGACAGGACGTATCTGTATACAGAGAAAACGCATTGGCAACTTTAAACTGATTCTTAGCAAATAATTTTTCCAAACCATCCTGTGGATAGCTCACATCACCAAGACTACTGTTTACCTTTGTCGATGTTTTAGACTTAATGGTTACTTTATTGTTTGTCACGGAATAATCATACTCCCATGTCAAACTTCCGGTCTCCGCATACTGCGCAAAACACAGCACACTGAATTGGTTCTTCTTTACCTTCTTAATTGACGCTGATCTGCATGGAAATTTTTTCAAGTCCACAACCTTTTTCAATTTTTTACTTTTCTTGTCGTACTTATATATTCTGTTTATTGTCTCATAGTCATTTTCCGCAACAGCATACAAATGCAGGAATTCTCTCGACTTTGACATTTTCATATACTTAATGCCAAAATAAAGTGCTTCACTCTTTTTAATAGTAAGTGCTTTTTTGCCATTAATTTTCACAACAAATTTGCTTATATAGCCATATTCGGATTCTTTCTTCTGTGTAAATCCAATCTTGTCTTTTTTTCCGTCCCTTGTAATATCTGCCTTTATCATCTTAGCATCCTTATTCCAAAGAGAAACGGCCTTCGTCGTGACAGCTTTTGCGGAAACAGTTCCCGAAAAAAGAATTCCCATCACACACAAAAACAGCATATAATACATTTTTTTCATTTCAAATATCCTCCGCTAAAACTTTATACTTATTATACCAAACTTGTCCTTAGATTTAAAGCATTAGTTTTTAATTGTTATGATGACAACCATGTGCGGTCTGACCGGTTGTAATGTCCTTTTCATGGCTTAAACCGGTCACAAGAGAGCGAATTTTTTCATCTTCTAACGCTTCCCCGATGACAATCAGAACCTCCTGTCCCTGTTCGACAACTTTAAGGTCTGTCTCTGCCGCCGTCGCATTCAACTGAAGCCAATCCCCTTTCGGTGTCTTGACAAATCCCTTCACCCGATAGACACGGCCATAGGAAGCATCTTCAAACAGCTCTTTTTTCATCTCAAGAAGTTCACTCTCTGCCATCACCACATGATAAAAGAAGAGGGATTGATACTCATTTTCCTCCGACACATGCCTCTTACTATGACTCGCTGCAACATAGCCACAGTTCTCGATTTTCTCAAAATCGCCGCCTGTCAGATGTCCCCACGGCTTTGCCAGAATATCTGAGCCGGGGAATACATATCTTCTGTCACACGTAAACTTCTCCAGCGCCCGGTTCATATGAGCAACCGTTCTCTCCTGCACCTGTTCTCCGTTTTCTGTCACCTTGCTCAACAAAATCGTACCCGCATCAGCAATCTGGGAAACAAGAAGATACTCGGACTCCTCTGACATATTTTCCTCCAACGCCTCATCCACAATGGCAATTACATTTCCCATCTGATACCATCGGTCCAACGGCTCCTCATACAAAATATCAAAAAACTCATCCACATCAAAAATACCGGACGGCTCCACAATTACCCTGTCATACCCGAGCATACCCATGGAAATCAACTTCGTCTTAAAGCGTCTCCGATAGCAGTCCATATCCCCCGCCACAACCATCTCAAGTCCGCAGTCCTGTCCCAATTCTTCATCTAAGAGCATCAGGTCTACGCTGATTGCGCCGTAGTCGTTCTCAATAATCCCCACGCGCTCACCCTTGTCCAGAAGATACCGCACATATTTTTTGATAAATGTCGTTTTACCCGAGCCCAGAAACCCGGTTACTAAATCAATTTTCGCCATGTTGCTCCCGCCTTTTTCAGCAGCTTTTTATATTTTTTCTTCTTTTTCTTCGGCACTTTTATCGTTGCCTTTTTATAAATCCCTTTAAATGCCTTAGCTGCAATTTTCTTTATTTTTGAGGATTTTACAGTGATTTTCTTTAACTTTTTGTCACCGTAAAATGCCTGCTTGCCAATTGAGGTAATATTTTTTCCTATTGTCACTTTTTTTAGTTTTTTGTATTTTTTAAATGCTTTTGCACTAACCGATGTAATTTTGTAAACCACACCGTCATACTTGACGGATGCCGCAATTGTCACACTTTTCCCTGTCTTTTTCACGGCGCCTGTAACTGCGACCGCTCCGTTTTTACCGGATTGATTCGCCACCGTTGTTATTTTATAGCGATACGCACCCTTCTTAAATGTTGTT
>CAMVIN010000014.1 GCA_947167565.1 uncultured Clostridia bacterium
GTTTATGACAAATTTTCACGCCAGGATTTCTTTGTACTGGCTTTTTTGGTTGTGCTCGGTGTTGTCCTGACTTTCTTTATTTATCGCCCGACATCAGCAAATAGCAAAGAGCAGTTGCTGGAAGTCCGGCAGGATGGCACCGTACTTATGACACTTCCTATGAACAAAAACGTGACAAAAACGGTAGAGGGAAATGACGGCGCCATCAACTCTTTTTCGATAGAGAACGGCGTGGTCTCCATGCAGGAGGCAAATTGTCACGACAGCACATGTATCCGCACCGGAAAAATATCCCGGACCGGCGAGACTATTGTATGTCTTCCTCACCGGCTCGTCTTGAAAATTATTTCCGGCGACGGCACGTCCTCTGGCGATGATGTTGATGCCGTGGTACAATAACTTTTAGCCACACAGGAGAATGGTATAATGAATACGAGAACTGCAAAAATTGCCCAGCTTGCCGTCTTCACGGCAGTGGCATTTATATTCAGTTATATAGAGAGTCTTATTCCGCTCCCGATTCCTTTTCCGGGGATCAAGCTGGGACTGGCCAATCTGGTTATCCTTATTGTCCTGCACCGGGAAGGGCTGGCAGCGGCTTTCGGCGTTTCTATGGTAAGAAATCTATTAAATGCGCTTACTTTCGGAAGTCTGTTCGGACTGTTCTACAGTCTTGCCGGAAGTATCCTCAGCCTCTTTGTTATGGCCGGACTCAGAACAATCAAAAGTCCAAAGTTGACCTGGATCAGCATCAGTTCTATCGGCGGAATCCTCCACAATCTGGGACAATTTGCTGTCGCCGCTGCTCTCGTGGGATTTGATGCGATTTTACACTATGCTCCATTACTTTATTTTGCCGGACTGATTGCCGGTTGTCTCATCGGTGTACTTTCCGGTCTCTGCATCCGGAGACTGCCAAAGTGATGACAACCGAACAGTTATCCTCTATTTCCTAACTAAAAACAGGTGCACCCCTGAGCCTTACGACCCCTGAATGCACCTGCAATCTCTTCCCAACACGTTAACAGTACGAATTGAACAACATCCCCGTATACATCGACGACTCATAGGAATTTCCAATGTCATGTCGATACAGGTGAGCATAACTGTATACTTTCTGCTCAACAAACTCCATCGGATTCATGCTCATATCCTCGCTCTTCTCCATGAGCTGAGCCGTAAACTGTTCCGGAACCTTCACATCTTCTTTGTCTGAGATGGACAAGAAACCCTCTTCATCAATGGAAAAACCTGAGTCTTCCAACTCCTCTTTGTTGCGTCTCACCAGAGCTCGCAATTCGCCTCCCGGCCGGGACGGCTTGTTGTTCTCCAATCCATACTCATCGCTTCGCTTTAACAGCTTGTTGAAGATATCCGTCATCTTGTTCAGATTCTCTGCTGCCTCCTCCGGCTTGTCTTTCAGGACATTTCCCGCAGTCTCTCCAAGCTCCATAGACATCTCCTTGACATTCAAGGCATATGCCTGTGTGTTATTGGACAATTTCACAATAGCAAGCGGAGTTGCGTTGTTCAGACTGACAATATTTTTATATTTAGTTTTGAGCTCACGTTTGTCGTGAACGTTGGTCTTGGGTGATACCTTAGGTAGATATCCGCCAAGATAAAAATTATAAGCCTCAATCATAATATCACGCCCTCCATGGCACGCCTTTCGGCGTCACTAAATATCCATAATATGTCTCATTACAATTATAACGCAACCTCGCTCAAAATTCAAGAAACTTAACCTGAATCTTTCAACAAAATTTCTCCTGCCTTTTTGTGCAACTTGTATAAGTCACCTCAACAACTACCTCAGCAGCAACATCGGGTTCACCGCAGCATCTTTTTCTTTTACCTGAAAATAGAGATTCGTTCCCTCTTCGGAGTAATAACTGGTTGGCTTCGCCACCTTGCCAATTACTTGTCCCTCTGTCACGGTATCACCCTTCTGCACAGTAATTCCCATCAGCTGACCATAACTGACGGAAAAATCATTGCCGATATCCACTACCAGAGTGCGCCCGGTCTCCTCGGAGGAAATGATATCGGATACAACGCCATCAGCGCTTGCCTTCACTTCCTGTCCCTCTTTGGCCGCAATCAGAATCGCCGGATTAGTTCGGTATTGTGCCAATGTCTTAAAATAAACGACCTGATCGGCACTGTACTCCATCAATATATCACCTTTGATTGGCCAGAGCAGCCCCATCTCCTGATCAAAATGAAGATTATTAATCGGGTTTGCATCTGTCTCTACTGTCTTCTCTTCCGGCTCCTTTGTCGCCTTTGGTTTTGCTGTCTTTTTTGGTTTTTTCTCGACCGCCTGCGAAACGGTTGCTGTTGATGCCGGCTCCTTTGTCGGGACTTCAGAAGGTGACGCTGTCGCCTCTGTCACCATATCCACATCCCCGTCTCCATCTCCATCTCCGGTTCCGCCCATCAGACTATAACAGATGACCGCCAGCGCAATGACCGCTACAATACCACATGCCAGTGAAATATAAAATCCTTTTTCCTTATAAAACAATACTATCACCTCAACTTTGTTTTAGTGATAGTATTGACATTTCTATTCTTTTTATACGAAATCTGTAAAAATCGGATGATTATAACTCAATTTTGCTAAGTTTCCAAATCTCTTTCGCGTACTCTTCAATTGTGCGGTCAGAGGAGAACTTGCCACATTTTGCTGTCTGAGTCATCGCCATCTTTGCCCAGCGCTCTTCATCCTGATATGCTTTCTCAACTTCTTTCTGAGCTGCCTCATAAGAACGGAAGTCTTTCAATATGAAATACTGGTCAGCGCGCTCACCTCCATTGCGCTCAAGAAGTGAATTATACAATTCGCGGAACTGCTCTGTGTTGTCCGGCGAAAACGTACCATCCACCAACTGTGTAAGCACTGTGCGGATATCAGAATCCAAGTTGTAAATATCACGCGGATTGTACTGCCCATTCTGCTCAAAGTCAATGACTTCCTGTGAAGAAAGTCCAAAGATAAATGCATTTTCTTTTCCAACCTCTTCTACAATCTCTACATTGGCACCGTCCATCGTCCCGAGAGTCGGAGCACCGTTGAGCATAAATTTCATATTACCGGTTCCGGATGCCTCTTTCGAAGCGGTAGAAATCTGCTCGGACACATCTGCTGCGGCGAAAATCATCTCCGCATTAGATACACGGTAGTTCTCGATAAACACAACCTTAATCTTACCGCGGATGGATGCATCATTATTTACTACGTCTGCCACACAGTTAATCAATTTGATAATCGCCTTGGCACGACGGTAACCGGCAGAAGCTTTCGCACCAAAAATGAAGGTACGAGGATACATCTCCATCGTCGGATTCTTCTTGAGCTGATTGTACAGATGAATGACATGCAAAATATTGAGAAGCTGACGCTTATATTCATGCAGTCGCTTTACCTGTACATCAAAAATCGAATGAGGATCTACTTCGATGCCATTGTGCTCTTTGATATACTGAGCCAGACGCACCTTGTTCTGGAATTTAATACTCATGAATTCCTGCTGGCTCTTCTTATCATTGATATAAACGGATAATTTATCAATCTTTGACAAATCAGTAATCCACTCATCGCCAATCTTCTCTGTCACCCAGGCAGCCAGTTTTGGATTGCCGTGAAGCAGGAAACGACGCTGTGTAATACCGTTCGTCTTGTTATTGAATTTTTCCGGCATCATCTCATAGAAATCTTTCAATTCCTGATTCTTCAGAATCTCTGTGTGAAGTCTCGCCACACCATTGACGGAGAATCCGGCAACAATAGCCATATGAGCCATTTTTACCTGACCGTCATAAATGATTGCCATTTTCTTGATTTTATCGATATTTCCCGGATATTTCTTCTGAATCTCTTCCTGGAAACGTCTGTTAATCTCCTCGGTAATCTGATAAATTCTCGGAAGCAGACGGGAGTACAACTCAAGAGGCCATTTTTCCAAAGCCTCGGACATAATCGTGTGATTCGTATACGCACATGTCTTTGTGGTAATATCCCATGCATCATCCCACTCTAACTGATACTCATCGAGGAGAATTCTCATCAACTCCGGAATGGTAACTGTCGGATGAGTGTCATTTAACTGGAAGCACACCTTATCCGGAAGACCGTGAATATCATCGTGATTCTCCATGTACTTGGCAATTGCGCGCTGAACACTCGCTGAAACGAAGAAATACTGCTGCTTGAGACGAAGCTCTTTACCGGCATAGTGATTGTCGTTCGGATAAAGAACTTCACAGATTGTTCTAGCCAGATTCTCCTGCTCAACCGCCTTCTGATAATCGCCCTTATCAAAGGAGTCGAGGTTAAAGGTATCAATCGCTTCCGCATACCAGATACGAAGTGTGTTGACAATTCGATTACCGTAGCCGACAACCGGAAGGTCATACGGAACCGCCATAACAGCCTGATAATCTTCCTGTACAAACTTGTCTCGACCGGTCTTCTCGTCCTTGCGAACTGCCACATAGCCGCCAAAACGAACTTCTACTGCATACTCCGGACGCTTCATTTCAAACGGATTACCGTCCTTTAACCAGTCGTCCGGCGCTTCTATCTGAAAACCGTCTTTGATTTTCTGCTTGAACATACCATATTTGTAACGAATCCCGCAGCCGTATGCCGGATATCCCAACGTTGACAGGGAATCAAGGAAGCAAGCGGCGAGTCTTCCAAGACCGCCATTACCAAGCGCTGCATCCGGCTCCTGATCTTCGAGTTCGTCAAGATTGAAATTCAGTTCGTCCAATACCTCACGGACAACTTTGTCCTGCTTTAAATTGATAAGGATGTTGCCGAGCGCACGTCCCATCAAAAATTCCATAGAAAGATAGTACACTGTCTTGGCATCCTTTTCCTCATATGCCCTATGTGTATCCATCCAGTCATCTACAACCAAATCTTTTACCGCATAAGAAACCGCCTGAAACATCTGCTGCGAACTAGCTTCTTTTACATTTTTACGAAATAAAAGTTTCATATAATTCTCAATTGATTCTTTTAATTCAGCTTTTTTTTCTTTTTCTGTTAAAATAGCCATATTAAACCTCTCTTTCTAATTATTCTCTATATCATACCAAATCCATCGGGATATTGCAACCGATGACGGCACTCTATATACACACTTTGGTAACGCCAAGCGTAACCGGTTCTCCATTAATCACCCAATCTGCAGCATGCCCTTTCATCTCTCCGAGGAAAATTTCATCGGCAAGTATTTCTTTCTTAATCTGCTCTGCATTATCCATAATAATCTGGCGAATTCTGGTATTGGCGTCCTGATACAGACGAATGTGGTCTGTCACCTCAAACTTCGCATCTTTGCGCATGTTCTGTACCTTACTGATAATCTCACGCACAAATCCCTCTTCAATCAGCGCCTTTGTCAGATGGGTATCCAATACAACGGTCACGCCCCGGTCTGTCTCACTGACAAATCCCTCTTTCTGTGCTGTCTCAATCACAAGGTCAGCTTTGGCAATGCTTTCCTCCTGACCATCCAGAGTAATTGTAATCTCACCCTTATCTGCCAACTGAGCCATCGCTGATGCGCCATCCAGGGCAGCAAGAACATCTTTGACTGCATTTATATTTTTGCCAAATCTCTTTCCTAATGTGCGGAATTGCGGCTTAAAGGCGTAGTCTGTAAATTCTTCTAAACTATCTGTGACAACGGCTTCTTTCACATTCAGTTCATCTTCCACGATCTCGCGGTAGTAATCTGTCAAATCCCCCTCCATCTTGATAAACATCTTCCCGACCGGCTGGCGATTTTTGATATTGGCTGTATTGCGGCAGGCACGTCCCAGAACAACGATGTTGAGCACCTCATCCATTTTCTTCTCAAGTTCTTTATCAATGTATTTTTCATTGACCTCTGGAAAATCGCAGAGATGAATACTCTCCGGAGCACTGCGGTCCAAGCCGCATACGAGGTTCTGATAAATGCTCTCTGTCATAAACGGAATCATCGGCGCTGCCGCCTTACTGATTGTCACAAGTGCCGTATACAAAGTCATGTAGGCATTAATCTTATCCTGTTCCATTCCCTTCGCCCAAAAACGGTCTCTGCAGCGACGGACATACCAGTTACTCATGTCATCAACGAACTGCTGTAATTCTTTCGCTGTTTCAGGTATGCGGTATTTGTCCAGATTCTCATCTACTGCTTTGACTGTGGAATTGAGTTTGGACAAAAGCCATTTATCCATCACCGGAAGTTTCTCATATTCCAATTCATATTTTGTTGCATCAAACTCATCTATATTCGCATAGAGAACGAAAAATGCATAGGTATTCCACAGAGTGCCCATGAACTTGCGCTGTCCCTCAGTCACTGCCTTTCCGTGGAATCGATTCGGCAGCCACGGAGCGCTGTTGATGTAGAAATACCAGCGAATCGCATCTGCACCGTACTCCTCAAGCGCAGCAAACGGATCAACCGCATTTCCCTTGCTCTTACTCATCTTCTGTCCATTTTCATCCTGTACATGACCGAGCACAATAACATTCTCATACGGTGCCTTGTCAAAGAGAAGCGTGGACTCTGCCATCAGCGAGTGGAACCAGCCACGAGTCTGGTCTACCGCCTCAGAAATGAATTGAGCCGGGAACTGCTCTTCAAACAGTTCTTTATTTTCAAACGGATAGTGGTGCTGTGCAAATGGCATCGCACCAGAGTCAAACCAGCAGTCAATCACCTCCGGCACACGTTTCATAACCTTGCCGCAGTCCGGGCAGGTAAATGTCACCGCATCAATGTATGGACGATGAAGTTCTACTTTAGCATCTTCCGGATTGCCGGATTTCTCTGCCAGTTCGGCGCGGCTTCCAATGGATTCCTGATGTCCGCATCCCTCACACTCCCAAATGTTGAGCGGAGTTCCCCAGTAGCGGTTACGAGAAATCGCCCAGTCCTGAATGTTTTCCAGCCAGTTGCCGAAACGTCCTTTTCCGATGGACTCCGGAATCCAGTTCACGGTATTATTATTTTTAATCAGATTGTCTTTTACTGCTGTCTCCTTGATATACCAGGACTCTCTCGCATAGTAGATCAGTGGTGTGTCACAGCGCCAGCAGTGTGGGTATTCATGCTCAAACTTCGGTGCAGCGAATAATTTTCCTTCTTTGTCCAAGTCTGTCAGCACGAGCGGATCAGCCTTTTTTACAAATACACCGGCATACGGAGTCTCCTCTGTCATCTCACCCTTGCTGTCCACGAACTGTACAAATGGAAGGTCGTATTTGCGCCCGACATTTGCGTCATCCTCACCGAATGCAGGAGCGATATGAACGATACCGGTACCATCTGACATCGTTACATAATCATCACAGGTCACATAAAAACCTTTTTTATTCTGCTTATCTGCCACTTCTTTTGCACAGGCAAACAGTGGCTCATATTCTTTTTTCTCTAAATCTGTCCCCTTGAATGTCTCAAGTATCTCGTATGCTTTCATCTCTTTCTCTTCATCAGCAAGACGACCGAGAACAGAGTCCAAAAGCGCCTCTGCCATATAATAAGTATAGCCATCTGCCGCTTTGACTTTCACATAAGTATCGCTCGGATTCACACAGAGTCCCACATTACTCGGCAGTGTCCACGGTGTCGTGGTCCATGCAAGGAGATATGCATCCTCATCCGCCACCTTAAAGCGAACAATCGCAGAACGTTCCTTCACTGTCTTGTATCCCTGTGACACCTCTGCTGTCGAGAGCGGCGTTCCACATCGAGGGCAGTACGGAACAATCTTAAATCCCTTGTAGAGCAGACCTTTCTTCCAAATCTCATTCAGCGCCCACCACTCGGACTCAATAAAATTATCATCATAGGTAATATACGGATCATCCATGTCAGCCCAGAAGCCAACATCTCCTGAAAAATCCTCCCACATTCCCTTATATTTCCAAACAGATTCTTTACACTTATTGATAAACGGCTCCATGCCGTACTCTTCAATCTGCTCCTTGCCGTTCAGCCCAAGCAGTTTTTCCACCTCAAGCTCAACCGGAAGACCATGCGTATCCCATCCCGCTTTTCTCGGCACTTTATATCCTTTCATGGTGCGGTATCTTGGAATCATATCCTTGATAACACGAGTCAGCACATGACCGATGTGCGGCTTTCCATTTGCCGTTGGCGGTCCATCGTAAAACATATATGTCGGGCAGCCCTCGCGAAGTTCTATACTTTTTTCAAAAATTTTGTTGTCCTTCCAGAACTTCTCTACTTCCTGCTCGCGGCCGACAAAATCCATGTTTGTTGATACTTTCTTGTACATCCTCTTACCTCCATTTTTATCGCATCTATACACCTTTTGTTAAAAACACAAAAGAAACTCCCATCCAAACATAAGGACGTGAGCCTCGTTGCCTACCTCTCTGAATCTCTTTTATCATAGTAGAAAAACAGGGAATTGTCAACTGTAAAATGGCTCTATATTACAACTATTCTTTTTGCATCACTTCAAAATATCACTCTGGATTTTTTTTACTTCAACTCCCGTCAGTGCACGGTTTAGAAGAGTTATCGGTCCTAAAAGTCCCTTATAATAATTATCCCATGGATTCACACCAAAGTACAAATCCGCATTATCCTGTGACATGATTTTCTCAGCCACATTGCCGTCCGACATCAGTTCACCATTCCAGTAAAGTTTTCCACTTACCGTTCCCTCTGTCGTCCCCGGCTTTTCACCGTCAACTACAACCGCTGCCATCTGCCACTCCCCGGCCCGGAAACATCCCGTCGGCTCTGCAGTCACCCAGCCGCGATTACACGACCATAGTTTTCCCTCAAAAGTGAGATTCATCCAACGAGGCGCATCTTCTCCGAGATATCCCGCCATGACAGTCGGATCATACGGTCCACCCAGAACCTCCGGTTTCATAAGAAACAGAATGGTGTAAGAGTCGCCGAGTTCTTTTGTTCCGTCCATGAGACGAATGCCAAAAGTTCCATCCATAGAAAGCGATTGTCCTTTGCCGCCACCCGGCACATCTTCCACAAATTCACACGTCACTTGTGCCTCCACCGGTCGCTCTGCTTTCACAACGGTAACTGCTTCTCCCAGTGTGCCATCAAAGTTAAACTGCTTTACTAAATGGTTTTTAAAATCCTCATCAAACCCGGTAAAATCCCTCTGTATTCGGATCGTATATTCTTTCACCAACTCAAAATTCTCTGCATATACACCAACTGTCACATCGTCATCAGAATTCAGTTTTTTCTCTTCTTTCTCATCAATTGCGTTGCCGTTTACGGTCAAATAACCTCTTGTATCCTCGAGCTCAAATTTCACAATCGGCTGTGCATGATACGGAACTGTCAACTCAAAGATATTTTTTTCATTTTCTTTTCCGTTTTGAACACTTTTTATGTCGTTTTCTGCGCAAAATGGTCGCATCACAAAAAGTGTCTGACAGATTTTTGCTGAGGATTCTGTCTGTGAACCGGCAAAGGTAAATGTGATTTTTTCTTTCTTCTCGATAAGATTTTGCGGAATCCGGTACAACACCTGATAATATTTTTCTTCCTCATCCGCAGTCAGCGTAATATTCTTTTCGTTGAATTCAAGAACGGTTTCGTTCTCCCCCGCAGTGATAACAAGAGGTAACTCGCGCTCTCCAAGAAGACGGGTGACAAGCAAAAAATTATCTGTATCCGCATCCACCTTCATCGTATAAGAAAATGTCCCACCCGGATTTGCCTGACGGGTTAGTTCCGTCGTATTTGCCACAGAATCCCCCTCATCGACATACCCTGCCTCGTACTGTCCTCTGGCAATCTGAGCCACATGGTCAATCTGAACCCGCTCCATCCGCTCCTGATTTTTCTGCGAAATCACTGCCTCGGAACTAATTCCATCTTCATCCATACTGAATGTCCAATAAATTCCGTAACTCTCTTTGTACTGGTTATAATGTGTGGTAAATATATAATCAAAATCCGTATTGGTAAGCGAAAAGTTCATTGTGCCTTCTTCTTTTATGAGACACTTTCCTATATTACCTATGTATTCCTCCACAGAAGCGGCTCCGCTCTTAATTCTGATATTGTCATTTGGCACAGCTTTCCTGCTCGGCACATTGAGCCCTACCCCGTGTCCGGTCAATGCCTGCTTATCCGTTCCGAGTTTGGCACTCAGCACATACGGACCATATTTAAATGCATAGGTATGCTCACTGTCCGGAAGATTGTACGCGCGCACTTCCATCGGAAGTTGTACCGCAAATATTGTCTTGCCGCAAATTTTTTTCGAAGGGATGATGGCATATCCCCCCTCTTGTTCATACGAATACGACTCATCACCAAATTTTATACTTACTCCGGAATCTGACACCCAGTCCGGAATGCGCAGACGAATCGAAAGCGGTCTGTCATCCTCTTTTGTGACTTCAAAGCTCATCACATCGGAAACACTCAAGTCACCCTGCTGCTCCAAAATGAATCCATCTCCACGCAAAACGGACGCGAGATAAAGATTGACAATAACACTCTCCGATTTTGTCTCACGAAAATAAATACTGTCCTGCAGTTTCGTAAAATTCTCCATTCCGGAACCCGTACAGCACCAAAAACTGTTGTCAAGAGAACTAAACACCTTGTGATACCCGGATGCCATCGGCTGGAAATACATTGTTAAGCCGTTGTCGTGATTCTGAGATGCCATAATCGCATTAATCAAAGTATTCTCATAATAATCCGCATATTTTTTTTCGCCCGTAATAACAAAAAGCCGTCGGCTGAGTTTGAGCATATTATAGGTGTTGCAAGTCTCATTGTTCACGTTATCGCGGTTTACATTTTGTGCATAATCCCCGCGAAAATGTTCATCTTCACTGTTTCCTCCGGTCACATAACTCTGCCTCTGTATAACAAAATCCCAGAACACTTTTGCGTATTCAAGATACTCTGTCTCCTCCGGAAGAACCTCATATCGACAGAGTGCGCCGAGAAATTTAGGGATTGTCGTGTTCGCGTGAATTCCCTGAAGGCAATTGCGCTCCCCCTTCTTGACATGCTCAAAAAGAGCCACCTCATCAAATTGATGTGCCGCTTTTAAAATCTCATCTTTATTGGGCGCATCCGTCACCTTATATAATTCATAAAGAGCATCATTCATCCCTCCGTATTCAATACCAAGAACCGTGGCGTGAGTATCATCGTCCCACGCATTTGCCCGCTTTGCCGTCCAAGTTGCCAGTTTATTTGCCACTTGCAGCGCTTTTTCATTCGCCGTCAACTCATAGGCATCCACAAGTCCTGCCAGAATCTTATGCATCGTGTACCACGGAACCCATGCCTGTGTCATAATATTAGCAAGATTTTTTTCTACATTGTCAAACTGAAAATCCACATTGTCATAGTTTTCATTTAATTCCGCACCAAACAAGTATCCCTCGTATTCTGTCCCCTCTGTCATCTTCTGGCACTCTTCCAAGGCATCCACAATTTCTTCCAGCCGTTCACGGAGGCGCGCCTGCTCCTCATCAGACAATCCCGGATTAATCACCCCCTGCGCCACTGCCGACATATAATGCCCGAGCGTGTGACCGCCTATCAGCGAATCCTCCCACTGACCGCCGTAGCGCTTCTTTCCCTTCATAAATCGTTCGAGTTCTTCCCCTCTCAGTCCCCCAATGACTCCCGCAGTCTCCCGAAATCCCGCCAAAAGCCGGTCCGCATCCAGTTTTAGAAGGTTGGCCGCATCTAATGCCAGTGCCTCATCAAAATAAATATCTGTAATCTCCACATCTTTCTTATCAAAAAAGTCAATTTTCCTCATACATTCCTCCACACACAATCATTATTTTACAAAAAGGCCGCCCACTCCAGTTTTACCAAAGCGGACGACCCCTTCGTTTTTTAAGAGTTTAACTCTATTTTACTTTACTCTGTAAGTCTTCGTCAAGGTTTATCAGCGCTTTATTTTACTTTAACTGTAATTGTTTTCTTCGCTTTTCCACACTTGACTGTAATCTTCGTTGTGCCTTTCTTCTTGCCGGTAATCAAGCCATAACCATCCACCTTTGCAACGGATGCTTTCTTGGATTTGTAAGTAATCTTACTTGTAGCATTGGCAGTCATTTTCTTAATGGCAATCGAATAGGTCTTTCCTTTTTTAACCGTTACTTTTGTCTTCTTCAAGGTCAGTTTTTTATTTACTTTGTTTTTCTTGACAACCTTAATGGTAACGACCTTTTTCTTGCCGTTATCTGCTTTGATTGTAATCTTAGCAGTTCCGGCTTTCTTTGCCGTAACAACTCCCTTGGCACTGACTGCAGCCACCTTTGTCTTGCTGCTCTTGTACGTTACTTTCTGGCTTGCTGTGCTCGGTGTAACTGCTGCCTTTAATGTAATCTTCTTGCCCTTCTTAAGTACAATCTTGCTGCCAAGCATCGGATAGTTTTTAATCTTCACGGTAACACCGGTAGCCGCTACTGTATTATCTGTCTTATCCTCTGTCGTTGTATTTGCATTCGTGTTTGTATTCGTATTTGTTGCATCCGTCTCTTTTGCCACTGTCAATGTAAATTCTTTTGCCGTCTCATGGTCTTCTGCATATGCAACAAGTTTTACAGTTGTCTTATCACCGCTGAGTTTAACCGTCTGTTCCTTTGAATCATCAACCAGTTTTTCATCCACATACAGCAGTCCGAAAGCATCTGCAAGTTTCGCCGTAAAGTCAATTGATGTTGTTGCTTTCGGCACTGTGATTGTGAAATTGCTTCCACTCTTTGTTGCCTTACCGCTTGTGCTTCCTGCCTTGTAAGACAATTCTGAAATATCCGCATTTGTACTGTAAGCCACTTTGGTATATGCCTCAGAATAAACTGTTGCGGAAGCCTTACTTGCCGTTCCCGAAAACTCAATGCGAAGTACATCCCTGGTATCGATATAATTCCCATCGGAGTCCTTATAGGTATAACTCTCTGCTTTTGCAAGCGCACTTGACGGAATCTCATACTCTACGGTGTAGAATTCATCATCACCACTGTAGTTCAACGCAGCCACTTCTGCAATTGTAACGCCTGCTGCCTTAATGGTAATCGGTTTGCCATTGTCTTCTTTTGCAAATTTACATACGAGATATGTCTTGTTATTCTTATCCACCTTAAACAGATAAGAGAAACTTCCTCCCGCTTTTGCGTAACGTCCGGTCTTTCCTTCATTCTGCTCGGAATTCGTCTCATCCATTTCCGGATACAAACTATCTGCCTTGCTACCTTCTGTCTGAATTGTGTATCCTACACCAACACCGCTGAGATAAACTCTGTTGTCACGTCCTGCTTCTTTCTCTGAAAGAATCTGCTTAGAAGCATCTGCCGAAGCATCCTCGGAGAACAGCCAGTAGATACCATATCGTCCGCTGTGGATTCGATAATATGGAACGAAATTCAGAGTTCCGTCATAATCGGTTCCCTTTAATGTAAACTTAAGTGAATTTGCGTCTTTTACAAGATATTTATTAATATTTCCAATATACTCCGAGACAGAGGAATTCAATACATTCAATGTCTCTGTCGAGAGTGTGGCAAGATTGGATGTTCCGCCATAAGAACCCGGAAGTTTCATCTCCTTACCATTAACAATCTTGTAGTCTGCCACGTCACACTGTACACCAATCTGGTGTGTTGTCATCTTGCTGTCATCTCCGGTTGTAAGCTGTGCAGCAAGAACGATCGGGCCATACTTAAATCCAAATACTTTTCCCTCATTATCCGGAAGTGAATAAGCACGAATTTCCATCGGCAACTGCACATCAACCGTGTCACCGTTTTTCCAAGTGCGGTCAATTGCAATATATCCACTGCTCTTCTTGTAATCAATCTTTGTTCCGTTTACTTTAATTACCGGACTACCGGCAACCCAGTCAGGTACTCGCAGATAAATCTTCATATCCGCACTGCTCTTACCATTCAAAAGATTGACCGTAAGTTTGGTTGTATCTGAATCCGGAATCTTCGAATTCTGTGTCAATTTTACATTACCAAATGTCACATCAGAACTGATATACTGATTGACTACCAAGTCATCTCCCTGACTATAATAGAATCCCTCGCCGAGTTTTGTAAAGTTCTCAAGTCCGGTTCCGGTACAGCACCAGAAGTAGTTCTTCTCAACATCACTGTTGCAATATACCTTCCAAAGACCGGTTGCCATCGGTTGGAAATATGTCGTCATACCCGTCTCTTCATTGATGGATGCCATAATCGCATTGATAAATGTTGTCTCATAGTAGTCTGCATATAATTTGTCACCTGTGAGTTCGTAGAGCCACTTGGAGAGTTTCAGCATATTGTGCGTATTACACGTCTCACAGTTACAGTTGCTTCGCTCTTTATCCAATACATCGTCCGCACCAAAGAACTCGCACTCACTATTACCACCGGTAATATAGGTATGATGATTTACAACCAGGCTCCAGAATGCCTTTGCGTATTCCAGATATTTGTCAATACCGGAAACACCCTCATCCTTTAATGTGCGGTAGCGATTCAATGCGCCGATAAATTTCGGAATCGTACAGTTCGCATGACGGCCATTTAACACATTGGAATTGCCGGCAAGTACCTGCTTAAACAGGGAATCCTCGTCAAACATATGTGCTGCCGTAGCAATATGAGAGAGTTTTGTATCGTCGTAACCAGTCTTCTTTGCGCATGTATATAATTCATACAGACAATCGTTCATACCACCGTACTCAACATTCAGAACACCAGCCTGTATGGACGGACTCCACTGACTTGTTCTGTTATAAATCCACTCTGCAAGTCCTTCTGCCACTGTCAATGCATCTTTATTATCTGTAAATTTGTATGTCTCTACCAAACCATTGACAATCTTGTGCATGGTGTACCACGGCACCCAGTTACTATAAGTAGCTTTTCCCTCTAACGCATCGAACTGCTTATAGGAATTAACCGTATCTGACGCTCCAAAAATATAACCGGTTCCATCCTTTTCCTGACAATCCTTCAAAGCGGATATCAAATAATCCAGTCTCTCAGCAAGCGTCTTGCCGTCAGAACCCTTAGAATCGCCATAGCCGTTTTTCACACCCTGTGCTGCCGCCGCAAGATAGTGCCCGAGCGTATGACCGCCGATCTGTCTGCTCTCCCATCCGGAATAAGCCTTAGATGCACCGGTTCCGGTTCCGTGGAAATCCATCTTTTTCACTTCGTCTGTCGTATATCCTGCTGTTCTTCGGAAATTGTAAAGCAGACGATCCGGATCAAAGGTATTCAAAAATGCTACATCTTTTTCTGTTACATTGTTGTAATAATCATCCAGGACATTTACTTCATCCAGTTCAAAACTCTTCAGGTTGGAGAGTTCACTCTGTGCGAGAACCGTCACAGTAAATTCCTTGGAAACAGCGGCAGAGCCATAAGATACCGTCGCTTTCAAAGTAACTGTCACATCATCTCCGCCCTTTTCCGGTCTCTTCACCTCGCCCTTTGTGCTAATGACGGACTCATTGGAGGACTCCCATTTGATTGTGCTTCCGCCAATCGTTCCTTTGGTAGGAAGAGAAATATCTGATGTCACCTCAGAATCCACACTCAGTGCCGCCATATCTTTCTCTACTATTTTTTTGTCATCCTTCTGACTGATTGTAATATAGGTCGCATTGATAGCCAGTGTATCAGACCGGTCGGACTCTAAGTTAATCGCCAGTTCTCCAGTCGTAATATCTACATTTTTAATCAGTGCACCATTGGATGCCGAGTAATCCTTCTCCAACAGCGTCTCATCTGCTTTTCCCTTATTGACATATACCGTAGGAGTTTTAGAACAGCCCCATGGATCAGCAAATCCAATCTCAACCATGTAGCTTCCATTTTCAATTTCAAACTTATAATTCAGATTTCTCGAATCAGATGTCCATCCACCCTTTTTTTCATATTGATTTTTTGTATAACGGTTTGTTGACTCCTTGCTGCTCTGATCCGTTGTAACCGACTCAAACGGCCATGTGTGATCCGTAAATACTGCATTTGCCAATGCAGAAGACGAGCCATTCGCCAAAGGACTGGATACCGTATCATCAATCCCCCACTTATACCCGGTCTGCGGGTCTGCCTGATATACCTGATCAGTCACAGAATTGTGTGTACCCAGAGGCCCATCACTCGGTGCCGTGCTCGGATCAACATCTCCGCAGTCAACTGCGTAAATAATCGAATCATCTGTTCTCGCTGCCGGTGTCCCCGCCGCCTCTGCCGTCGTGCTGTTCACATACTGAACACCGGAGACAGTCATAACTGCTGCGAGAGCAACTGCGGTAACCCGCTTTCCTACTCTTACAATTTTTTTCCTCATACCCTTCATCCTTTCCACAAAAAAATATAAGAACTTGATTGTTAAACCCATTTTACCACCGCCCCCAAAAATACTCCATACCAATATGTTTTCTTTGTTATTAAATTGTTTTGTGGTTTTGTTATATTAGGTGTAAATTTATCTTGTTCACATCGAAAATATATTGTATACTTAGTAAAAATGGACTATTATTTTATAAAATGTGCACATAAACAACAACAGGAGGTTTAAAAAAGTCATATGGATATTATTGATTTTAATGTAAAAGAACCCTTTTCCTACAATTGGTCAGGAAAATTTGAAGCTCCTGACGAGAACTGGATTCACATGACAAGAGAATTAATGGATTTCGAATTTATCGTCATGACTGAGGGAGAATTATATATTGCATCAGATGAGCAAAAATATGTCGTGCACCCGGGAGAATATCTTCTGATGTGTCCGCCTTGCCATCAATACGGTTACCGCGCCTCCCGTTGTTCCTTCTACTGGGCTCATTTTACATATAATAATCTGGAAAACAACCCAAAACACCACAGTGTAAATCCGGGACCGGTAGCCGCTGATGACACAAGAATTCTTCTGCCGGTTCAGGACACGATTCCCCGCCCGGACCGATTAATCGTACTCTTAAAACAATTACAAAACAGTGATATAAAATACAGAAATATGAATTTGAATAATTTTACAATGACGACAATTTTATGTGAATTATACAGCCAGTTATATGTGTCCAACCGCCAGACAATTACAAAAAACGGCAAACTCCAACTGTACACGGATATCGTTGATTATATCAACTGGCGTATTCGTGAACGCCTTCCGGTCAGCGAAATTGCCGCTTATTTTGGTTACAATGAAAAATATATCACAACGTTTTTCAAGAAAATATCCGGCACTTCTCTCAAAAGCTATATTACAGAAAGGAAAATGGACCTTGCCAAAGCAATGCTTGCTGATAGCAATATGCCGATTGCCCAAATCGGATATGATATCGGTTTTTCAGACAATCACAACTTTTCCAATGCTTTCAAGAAAGCAACCGGACAGAGTCCGTCAGACTACCGGAGCTCTTACGCCGAAAGGAACTTATTCCATCAGTAACCCCTTTTCAAGAACTCGTCAATCGGAACAGCCTTGCAGTACAGATACCCCTGATACAAATGACAGCCCAGTTCATTCAGCAAATCTCTCTGCCGCTCAGTCTCCACATACTCAGCCAGAATATCGATATCAAATTCTTCTGTCAGATGTGTCATTGTCTGCACGATGCTGCGACTTCTCTCATTAGCCAAAATATCTCTGATGAGCGCACCATCCAGTTTTACCATAGAGAAGACATTATTCTGCAAATATTTTATCGATGTATTTCCCATGGAAAAATCATCGATAGCCAGCCGATATCCCATAGCCTTAATACGATTAAGCCGAAGAATAAAGTCTTTGTCAATCTGCAAACTTGCCTGCTCTGTGATTTCCAACATCATATTTTTGACGTGCTGCGGATATTTTTCTGCCATCTCTGCAAGAAAATATTCATAGTGATCCAATTGAATTGTAGTTCCCGTGACATTGACAGAAATCTTTATATCCTCTCCATACACCGCCTTTATGCTGTTCATGTCCACCAAAACACTCTCGAGAATAACCTCTTCCGCCCTTGTCAATATGTCCATTTCTTCCAAAAGTTTAATGACAAGAGGCGGGTAAATCATCCCATAAACAGGATGTTTCCAACGCAGAAGTGCCTCAGCCCCAACACATTGATTCTGATAATTGTATTGTGGCTGATAAAACATATTCGGAGTCTTCTTTCCTACAACGGCTTCCAGACCGTCACAAAGTGTTTTTGCAAGGTTCCCCATCTCGCCGCGAATTTCCAAGAGCACAATAGGATTTCGTGTCTCTTCACTCTTCTGATATATTTTTACAAGTTTATTAATTTTTTCTCTGCTGTCTTCCTCACTCTGTCTATCCAAAATCTTTATAAACGGATAATAAATACCAACACCAAGGCAAAGATTAACCAATTGAAGAATCGCTCCGCTTATCGAGCCGGTAGCATAATATCCGCCCAGCAATATTGGTGTGGTCCACTCCACCGGGTTCGACACAACCGGAACAAGCCCCAGTCTCATGGCCAATGCACTAATTAGAAGATTCATCATAGGCGTGAGAAAAAAAGGAATGAACATAATTGGATTGTACACGATCGGAATACCAAAAACCATCAGTTCATTGATATTAAAAATACTGGGAAGCGCCGCAATTTTAGCTAATTTACGAATACTTCTCTTTTTTTCAAAAAACAAGATTGTCAAAAGAAGGCAGAATGTACTTCCACAGCCTCCCATAATAACAAAAACATCAAAAAATGTCTTACTAAAAATCTGTGTCGGCATCTGACCTAATTCTATCGCCTTTTGATTAATCAGGAGGGCAGGCTCAAATACATTCTGACCGACAGTTTCGAAAACATTGCCTCCGTGTATTCCAAAAAACCACAAAAAATGCACCATAAAAATATAGAACACTGCCGAACCGGCACCGCGATTCATCCGCAAAAATAATGCGTCAGTCACACTTGTATACGCCTCTTGAAGACTTGACACATGAAACGTCAGAAAAAGCAGCAGATTGAACAGAGCTGCGATTAACCCTGCAAGCAAAATCGGCACAAGATACTTTAACATATTATTGTATGCATCATCTGCGCCGTTGGTATAAAAGCGAATCTCCATCCGACTTCGCTTCTGCATACTGCAGTAAAAGCACGAGCCAAACAAAGCGCATAGAATGGCGGTAAACAGCCCTCTCGTCCCAAACGTAGAAGACAAATCCGCCCCCTCCTCAAACGCTCCGCTCGATATCACAAAAACGAGTAAGGAAGAAAAAACCGGTCCTATATAGTGCCCTGCCATATTTCGCACTTTATCCACATAGCTGACCGACAGGCTGATTACCATATAAATTGACAAAACGCCGAATGTCGCATTGTACACATATGCCATAAACCGGTCAATCACTCCACCGGCAAAATTTTGTACAAAGTCGAGATACGGTTTAACAGGAAAAGAGCGCAAAACCAAAGCTCCTGCCCCAATCATAATCACCGGAACAATTCTGAGTAAACTCTCCCGAATTGCCTTCAAAACCTGAAATTGATTGGTATATCGATAGAGATTTAAAAATCCCCTCTTCAACTGGTTTAACGCTCTTTTCATTTTTTTCACTCTTTCTAACTTATCGTTCTATGCAGCTTGTATTTCTTACTGATTCTTACAGTGCCATAGAATCAATGGCAGCACGCTCAATCGGCAGACCTGCCTTGTAAATCTTAATAAATTCATCAAAGCCTTTAACACCTTCCGGATTTGGATTCAACGAGGAACCTTCCTGTCCGGCAAATACTTTATTATTCAAGTAAGCACCCAGCGTCTCACCGCTCTCTTTCTGAATCATGTAAGAAGCGAGAACGGCAATTCCCCATGCGCCACCCTCACCGGCTGTCTCCATAACGGTAATCGGAGAGTCCATGGCATCTGCCAGAATCTGCTGTCCGACGCCTTTTGTCTTGAACAATCCACCATGACCAAGCAGCTTATCCACTTTAACGCCCTCTTCTTTCAGAAGAATGTCATTTCCGATTTTCAGAGTTGCCAACGCCGAGTAAAGGTTTACTCTCATGAAGTTCGCCAGATTAAATTTGCTGTTTGGAGTGCGGACAAACATCGGACGTCCCTCTTCCATTCCAGTAATGTTCTCACCGGAAATATAATTGTATGCAATGAGATTGCCGCCATCTGCGTCTCCCTCCATCGCCTTATTATACAGGGTTCCAAATAACTTATTCATATCAACATCAACGCCAAGTGCATCTGTGAATTCTTTGAAGATATTTACCCATGCATTGAGATCGGATGTACAGTTGTTGCAGTGAACCATGGCAACTGCCTCACCGGTCGGAGTTGTAACAAGGTCTAATTCCGGATATACTTTTGTAAGATCCTTCTCCAAAACAACCATCGAGAACACACTGGTTCCGGCTGATACATTACCGGTTCTCACGTCAACACTGTTCGTAGCGACCATACCGGTTCCGGCATCACCTTCTGGCGGACACATCGGAGCACCTGCCTGAAGCGTTCCTGTCGGATCAAGGAGCTTAGCACCCTCTGCCGTGAGTTCTCCCGCTGCCTCTCCGGCACTCAGTACTTCAGGGAAAATGTCGAGAAGTTTCCACGAAAATCCCTTATCTGCAATAGCTGCATCAAATTTATCTACCATATCGGCATTGAACTTACCTGTCGAACTGTCAATTGGGAACATACCGGATGCCTCTCCGACACCAAGCACTTTCTTGCCACTGAGTTTCCAGTGAATATATCCTGCCAGTGTTGTCTGGAACTTAATATCTTTTACATGTTCTTCCCCGTTCAAAATAGCCTGATACAAATGAGCAATGCTCCAACGCTGCGGAATATTAAAATTAAAGAGCTCTGTCAATTTTTCAGAAGCCTCTTCCGTGATTGAGTTTCTCCAGGTACGGAAAGGAACAAGAATTTCATCATCGGCACCAAATGGCATATAGCCGTGCATCATTGCACTAAAACCAATCGCACCAAGAGAAGTAACTTTGACACCATACTGTTTCTCCACATCTGCTGTCATCTCTTTGTAGGCATCCTGAAGCCCATTCCAAATCATATCAATGCTGTATGTCCAGATGCCATCCACGAGCTGATTTTCCCACTCATGGCTTCCGGAAGCGATTGGCTTGTTGGCATCATCAACCAAAACGGCCTTAATACGCGTGGAACCAAACTCAATTCCTAAAACAGCTTTTCCACTCTCAATTACACTCTTTGCGTCACTCATAGTAAAAAACCTCCTAAAATATAATTAAAAATTTTGTTTTGCGAAATGCCAAGAATCCTGACACATTCTTCTCAAGTCATACTGCGCCTCCCAGCCAAGTTCCTCCTTCGCCTTCTTCGGATCCGCATAACAGGTTGCAATATCTCCTGCGCGGCGAGGCTTAATGGAATACGGTATCTTGACACCGTTGGCCTCTTCGAACGCCTTCACAATATCTAACACACTATAGCCATTGCCGGTACCAAGATTATAAATATTCGTGGCATTGGTCGAAGTAACTTTCTCAACAGCATTGACATGACCTCTTGCCAAATCCACAACGTGAATGTAATCTCTGACCCCCGTTCCGTCCGGCGTGTCATAATCATCACCGAATACTCCAAGTTCCGGAAGTTTGCCAACGGCAACCTGCATGATATACGGCATAAGGTTATTGGGAATTCCGTTCGGACTCTCTCCGAGCAGTCCGCTCTCATGAGCACCGATTGGATTGAAATAGCGGAGGAGTACAACGCTCCACTCCTCGTCTGCCTTCTGAATGTCCGTCAAAATCTGCTCGAGCATCGACTTTGTCCAACCATACGGATTCGTACACTGCCCCTTCGGGCACTCCTCCGTAATCGGTATCTGTGTCGGATCTCCGTATACCGTAGCCGAAGAACTAAAAATCATCCTCTTGCAGCCGTATTCATTCATCAATTCACACAGATTCAATGTCCCCGTGATATTGTTCTGATAATAAAAATGCGGTTTTGCCACGGACTCACCCACAGCTTTGAGACCGGCGAAATGAATCACGGCATCAAAGTTGTGCTCCTCAAAAACCGGGCGCATACTCTCTTTGTCCAGCATATCTGCCTTGTAAAATGCGATTTTCTTTCCGGTAATCTCCTCAATCTTGTCTACCACTTCAATCTTAGAGTTGTAAAGATTGTCAAAAACTACTACTTCATAACCATTCTGCAACAGTTCTACACAAGTATGGGAACCTATATAGCCGGTTCCTCCTGTCACTAAAATCTTCATATTCAACCTCCATATATAAGTAAAGGGAACGGCAAATTTTACCGCTCCCTTTATTCTACCATGTTTTTGACGTAATAGCCATCACTTTTTTATTTTTACGGATTTTTTCTTGCTCCACTTGGAGTATTTCGTAGTACCGGACGCCTTTTTGTATGTGCGAATGCGCACATAGTAACGTTTGCCCTTTTTCAGTTTTTTAATCACTTTCTTAACCGTTGTTTTTTTCTTAATCGTAATTTTCTTTGTCTTGGACTCTTTAAATTTCTTGCTCGTCGAATACTGAAGAATATAACCGGTAGCTCCTGAAACCTTCTTCCACTTCACTGTCATTTTCTTCTTGCCGGTATTTTTCAGTGATTTAATTTTGGTTGCCTTCGGACTTGTTACCGCAGTTGTGCCACTGGAAGCAGCAGTCCCGGAATTATTGTTGCCGGAAACGGTTGTCCCGGAATTATTCTCGTTCGTATCACTTACTGTTGCTGTACCTGTCCCTGTCTGCACAACAGCCTTGCCCTCTGCCACAACAATATTGGCAATGCTCGGTGTTGTCACCTTATAAATATTTCCTTCTTTCGTCGCAGAGAGCTCTGTAAGCGCCCCATCTGAATAAGAATATATCTTTGCTCCACTCCACTTCGTTGACACAGGTACATACAACGTATAATCTGTCGTCGGAGTCTTTGTGTTTGTCATCTTGTACATCACAAATTCACCTGTGATTTTGGCTTTTGCATCCGTGTAATCGCTGTCCGAACTGTCTGCTGTTGATACATTGATGGATGGTCCAACACCTCCACCGCCAAAGCCACCGAAACCACCTCGGCCACTGGTACTTCCCTCATAAGTTGCCTCAGCAAAAATTCCGGTTTCTGCATTTACCGCAATCAGCGTACCGCCCGTCGAAGTTCTTCCGGTTATTGCATTTCCAAGCGTTTCCATATTGCAGCCATAGCCGGTAACAGTTGTTGTCATATTATGCATCTTCATCCATACACCCAGCGAACGCAGAGCAATTACCTTTTTGAGATTTGGTATTCCACCAATCACCCCTGCCGGCTGAGTAATATTGTTAAGATAACCTGCATTTGATGCAGTAGTCTCCTCAGCCGCCTTGCTCAAATCACTATAAAGGCCATCAATAGAAGCCGCAAAACGTCCCGGCTCATATGTTTTTCCATCGGATGTAGTTCCACCGAGAGTGGCAATTTTGGAACAGTCTTCCATATAATTATGATACTTTTCCATCAATGCCTTATTCTGATAAATGACATTGAAAAGAGGATATTTTGCGTAAACCTGTTCAGTAGTCAAATTTTTGAGTTCTGCACCACCCTGAAGGTCGTTATACATGATATCCAGACCAAAGTTCGCCACTGCCTCCGAGTCGCACGGAGCGCCAAAGCAGCCCCAGCCGAGATCGTAATCCCACGGGAGCATCATAGATTTTCCTTCTTCACTGACATAAAGAGCATAGTTCTGCTGATTTACAAAAAGATTATCCATCTGCATAATAAAGCTGTGTGTGGCAAAATAACGAATGGATTCATCCACATCCACAACCTGTTCCAACAAATTCAAATACTCCTGACTATTGACATCAATGCTATTCCCCTCGAAATCCTTGCCCTGACTAAGCAGTGTAAGTTTTTCTTCCCACGTCAAAACCGTTGGAAGCATTTCTGCCACATCTTGAAGGGTGTCATCGTCATTTTCCCACAATGCACTGTTTACCTTAAAATCATCGCTAGCTACATAATCACCGCTCTCATCGGTCAACGCGCCTTTTTTCTTCAAAGAATCCAGAGTAAACGCACCCGTATCATCTTTATACGCATCACTGGAAGACTTATAGGAAACAATCTTCTCAGACGTCGCCACATCATCTTCGTTTTTCTCCGGTTTGACTAAGTAGTCGCTCACTTTGTCGCTTCCGGTATAGCGTTTCAAAATGGAATTATCCATGGACTCAATCATTGAGTAGACACCATAATATTTGCCGTTAATGTACAATTTGGCAAGTCCGTATGCCGGAGTAGGTACCCCCATCTCGGTCATAAGACGCAGAGCATTGTATTCTTTCATCATGGTTTTATCAAAGAAAAAGTTATTAAAACAGATTTTGGAACAACCATGATAGTTCTGTGTCTTACCATAAGTCTTTTTCTTGATATATTTTCCAAAGTTGACCGTGAGCGAAAACCGGTCACTGGTACTCTCGTTAGCCGCACTCAAAGTATAATTTCCCTTTGTCTTAAGCCCGGCGTACCCCAGCGTCTCGTCTCCGATTGTGACACTGTTTGTCATGACCGTCGGTTTATCTATTGCATGCTGAAACAAATAATTCAGATTATTTTCATCAATGTCAATCTTAACCGTCTGAATTTTATCTTTCAGAAAATAATCCGTGTATGTGCCGTCTTTGGCCTCTCCGTAAATCTTGTCATCAACCGTGTACTCTTTCGCGCTCGGCAATGTGGTGTTGAGTTCTTCCTCCGTCACCACCTTCGTCCGGTCCGTCCCGTGATTGATTGTCACCGCATTAATCTGCTTTGCCGGCGACAGTGTAACCGCAGTCGTTGCCACCATGGCAAATGACAGCACAGCACACATTACTTTTTTTGCTCTTCGCATAAAAATACCTTCTTTCCTTTTTGGTTTTATAATTTTTCCGGTCCACCGCCGATTTCTACTGCATAAAAATCCGCCGTAAGTCCGGTTTTTTCGCGGTACTCTCTGCCCACCCGCTGCATAAAGGATTCCACAAAATCATCTTTTACAAGGCTCACCGTGCATCCCCCAAAACCGGCACCGGTAATTCGCGAGCCTATTACGCCCTCCTGCTTCCATGATGCTTCTACGAGAATGTCCATCTCCTCGCCCGTCACCTCATAATCCTCTGACAACGACCTGTGGGACTCATTCATCAACTGACCGAACAGTTCCAGATTATTTTCCTGTAGCGCTCTCGTTGCCCGAATCGTTCTTTGATTCTCGCTGACGGCATGCTTTGCCCTTTTTCTGTTCACCTCATCTGTAATCGCTGACTGGTACGTATCAAACATTTCCTCAGTCAAATCCCCGAGAGTTTCGATTCCTATCACTTGCTGCAACTGCGCCAGAGCTGTCTCACACTCCGAACGCCTCTCGTTGTATTTGGAATCTGCCAGCCCGCGCTTTTTGTTGCTGCAAGTAATCACCAACTTGGCTCCCTCAAGCCGAATCGGAATATATTCATACTTAAGTGTTGCTGTATCCAGAAAAATCGCGTGATTTTTCTTTCCCATTGCAATCGCAAACTGATCCATGATACCACAGTTGACACCGTTAAAGTGGTTCTCAGAGTACTGTCCAATCTTGGCAAGGTCTTCATTTGAAACATCAAATCCATAAAATTCTCTCAACACAAATCCGGTCAGCACCTCTACAGAAGCAGAAGAAGACAATCCGGAACCATTTGGAATCGTTCCGTAAAGCATCAAATCCAACCCCGATGTCATCTTCATTCCGCGCTCCCCGAACGCCCACATGACACCTTTCGGATAATTCGTCCAGTCTGCCTCTTTTGTACAGACCAAATCTTCTATTGAAGATTCTATAATACCTTTTTCCTCAAAATTCAATGAGTAAAAGCGGAGTTTATTATCTTCTCTCTTCCGCGCCACTCCATAGGTACCAATGGTAAGCGCACACGGAAAAACATGTCCCCCATTATAATCCGTATGTTCGCCAATCAAATTCACACGCCCCGGAGAAAAATACACTTGTGCCCCGTCGTTATCTCCGAAAACGTCTTTAAATTTATCAAGTAATTCCTGCTTCTCCATATAAATCCTCCATACCCGCAAGGTATTTTTCATTCTTGAAAAAAGTAAAAAGGACGAAATTAACTCTCGCCCTTTTCAGTTCTTATTCCGCTTTATCCACCTCAACAATCGCACCCTTCTGCATAGGAATACGACAGTTCTTATTGCTTCCGAATTCCACAATGACAACTTCATCATTCGGAATATCAATGACAACACCATAAAAACCGCTTGATGTCAGAACACTGTCACCAATTGATACAGCACTAACCAGTTCCCGATGTTCTCTTTCTTTCTTTCGCTGTGGACGAATCGCAATAAAATAAAAGGCCGCTATAATCACTACATATATCAGAATAATCGACCATCCGGATGCACTACTTGGCATACCACACCTCCAAAATCACTCTTAGAACTCGCCGGATGCCATACGCTCCAGCTTATTCCTTTTATATTCTTTGAAATTCCCCTGCTCAATCGCCGAGCGAATCTCACTCATCATTGTATTATAAAAATATAAATTATGCAAGACTAATAATCGAAGTCCTAACATTTCTTTTGCTTTCAGAAGATGTCTTATATACGCCCTGCTGTAGTGACGGCATGCCGGACACCGGCATCCCTCTTCAATCGGTTTATCGTCTAATTCATACCGGGCATTTGCAAGGTTCATTTTACCAAGATTTGTATACGCATGACCATGCCGCCCATTTCGCGAAGGATATACGCAGTCAAAAAAGTCAATCCCCCGCTCCACAGCCTCTAAAATATTCGCCGGTGTTCCTACCCCCATAAGATATCTTGGCTTATCCTCCGGCAGATACGGCACCGTCACATCAAGCACATGATACATTTCCTCATGGCTCTCACCAACGGCAAGACCACCAATCGCATAACCGTCAAGATTCATTTCCCGAATTCTTTTGGCATGCTCAATCCGGATATCATCGTAGGTTCCCCCCTGATTGATACCAAAGAGCATCTGGTCAGGATTGATCGTGTCAGGCAGGGAATTCAATCGGTCCATCTCAACCTTGCACCGATCCAGCCAGCGCGTCGTGCGGTCAACTGAATTCTGCATATATTCCCGGGTTGCCGGATGCGGGGCGCACTCATCAAATGCCATCGCAATCGTTGAGCCAAGATTCGACTGAATCTGCATACTCTCCTCCGGCCCCATAAATATCTTTTTGCCGTCTACATGAGAGTGAAAATATACACCCTCCTCTTTTATTTTACGAAGCCCGGCAAGTGAAAACACCTGAAATCCACCGGAGTCAGTCAAAATCGGCTTCTTCCAGTTCATGAACTTATGAAGTCCTCCTAACTGCCGGACAACCTGATCTCCCGGCCTGACATGAAGATGGTAGGTATTTGACAATTCAACCTGTGTTCCGATTTCCTCTAAATCAACAGTCGATACAGCTCCTTTGATAGCAGCCGCCGTTCCCACATTCATAAAGACCGGCGTTTGAATCTCGCCGTGGGGAGTCCTTAAGATTCCCCGCCTCGCATTTCCATCTGTTTTTAACACATTGTACATGATACTTTATTACCACCTGTTTACGATATTTTTGACGTCTTGAACGCAGTAATGCGGTCAAGCGGAGCCTCGCAATCAGGGAAGAAAGCAGACTCATAGAGAACATAGGTATAGGAACCATTGATGGCAACCCCCTCATTCATCGGCGGAAGTTTAACCACTTTTTTCTTTTTATTTTTCTTAATAGTCAGTTTTGAAAAATTCCAAGTCGGCTTGTAAGTCTCCAGTCTGGAAATAAAGCCGGACTTCGTCTTGTTTGATTGACAAGAACGCGAAACTATCATTTTGCCGGACGAAGTAAATACTACCCCCTGCGTACGATTCGGCATGAGAATACGGTTGGTCTTCGTCAGCGTCGGTGTCCCTGTCTTGTTTTGAATCGTGAATCCATACATATATTTGGAAGCCGTCTCACTATATGTTCCAACCCAGATTCTATTCTTATAATAGGTCAGGTAAGACGCTTGATCCGGCATCGCAACAACCGCCTTAAATTCATATATTTCTGTATAAGCCGCCCCTGAGGAAACAGCATCCTTAATCACCTTATATGGAAGGCACTGCAAATTCTTGCCGTAAGCAATCCACAAATTGGTTCCATCATAAGCAATTCCACCCATATGGCCCATGTGCGGCATAACAATCGTCGTGCGATACTTTCCGGTAGACTTGTCCATCACATAAATCACAGATTCTTGTGTCTTTGAGTAGTCATAGGCCGAAATCAGCAGATATTTTCCCGCAAATGTAATCCCCTGTGGAACCATCTTGGCTGAATTAAAGCCTGCTACATTTGTCGTAATCTGCCCCGGTACCACATAAGACTTCTTATAGACAAGTTTTTTGCGAAATGCCTTATAATTCTTGTACGCAGGCGATTTCTTGAATTTCTTCTTTGTCTTATAATGCTTCGCCTTTGTACTCGTTGCCTTTGCCTTCTTTGTTGTCGCAGAAGAAACAACGGATTCTGATTCCATCGTAATTCCCGAAACAGTGCGGACGGCAACGACTTTGATATAATATTTCACATTGTTTTTCAGTCCATCTGCTGTCGCAATGTTATAACTTCTCCCTGTAATCGTCCCCTTAAGTGTAAATCCCGCGGTGGACTGAGTAGATACATAAATCAAAAATGAAGTTGCGCCGGTTCCTTTTGTCCAGTAAACTTTCAAGCGCTTGTCTCCACCTTTTAACTTGGAAATCACCGGAAGCGCCGGTGCCGTCCCATACAGAACAGCGTCCGAACCGTCACCTACATTCTCCTCTAAAGCGGCATAGGCATAGACAATAAAATAATAATCTTTTCCTGCTTTCAGCCCCGTCACCTTATAACTCGTCTTTGTGCTATATCCTGCCAACTGATAGGTCGTATCCGTAGAAAGTCTGTAATAAACTGCATATCCCGTTGCCCCTGTTGCCGCATTCCACTGCAGAGTAATCTTCGTCTTGACATTTCTCGTCGCCGTCACTCCGGTCACCTGATCCGGCTTTGCCGCAATTGGTGCCGCATCCGAATATTCACCGAGCCACTCACCCGATGCCGCACGAATCTTTGCATATATAACTTCGCCCTGCTTCAACCCGGTAAACGTGTACTCTGCCCTTGTCGCCGTATCATATTCTTTAAATCCTTTGCTGACCGAACTGCTCGTATAAATCACGTAACTCTCAGCCTCTTCAAGTGCCGTCCAGCTAATCTTCATCGAAGACTTGGTGCTGCCCGCGAACACAATACCTGCGACTTTTCGCGGCAAAACCGTAATCTCAACCGTTGCCTCAAATCCCTGATAAGTCACCGTCACGGTCTGTACACCCACTTTGGATGTGTCCACAACAGAAATCGACTCCGGCGTCACCTGTTCTTTCGTGTCGTCCACATAGGTAGCTGTCACCCGAATCCCTGACGAATCAAAGGTGCTGCCATAAACGACTTCTTTCACATCACTGACCGCTTCAATCCCCGTCACCGGCTTCGGCAAAACCGTAATCTCAACCGTTGCCTCAAATCCCTGATAAGTCACCGTCACAGTCTGTACACCTACTTTTGTCGTATCCAAATCTGAAACCGATTCCGGCGTCACGTTCTCTTTCGTCTCATCCGAATACAAAGCCGTCACCTGAATCTCTGATTTATCAAACGTGCTGCCATAGGCAACCTCTTTCACTTCACTGACTGCTTCAATCCCGGTCAGCACTCTCTCTCCTTCCGCATGAGCAGTCACACTGTTGTTCGAGAAAACAAACACCAATGCAAAAGTCAGAACAATAAGATACTTCTGAATAACATTTTTAGACAATATTACCACTTCTTTCCTAATAATCTTTAATATCCCAATTCAAGAGTGTATCATGAGATTGTGTCATATTTTTTTTAATTGAAAAAAATTTAGCCGCAATGCATTGGTCACAACACAAAAACTTGACAGACTCATAGCTGCCGCCCCAAACATCGGATTCAACTGCCACCCCAGCATGGGAATAAACACACCGGCTGCAAGCGGAATTCCAATCACATTATAGAAAAATGCCCAGAACAGATTCTGGTGAATATTGCGAAGCGTTGCCCGGCTCAGCCGAATTGCCGCCGGCACATCACTCAGTCGGTTTTTCATCAAAACAACATCTGCCGCATCCACCGCTACATCCGCCCCTGCTCCAATCGCAATGCCGACATCTGCTCTCGTCAGTGCCGGGGCGTCATTGATACCATCGCCAACCATGACAACCTTCCCCTTTTCTTTCAGCCGGCGAATCGTACTCTCTTTCCCGCCCGGAAGAACTCCGGCTATAACCTCATCCACTCCCGCCGTTTTTCCTACTGCACCGGCCGTCCGCTCATTATCTCCCGTCAGCATAACCACATGAAGACCAAGCTGCTTTAAGTCTTTTATTGCCTGCGGACTATCCTCTTTTATAACATCTGCGACAGCGATCATACCCATCAGCACATCATCTTTTGCAAAAAGAAGCGGCGTCTTTCCTTCCCCGGAAAGTTTTTCCACCTGACTTCTCATCTCTTCTGACACAGAAATTTTACTGCTAATAAATTGATAACTCCCCCCCGACAACACCGCGCCATTCTGCACTGCCGTCAAACCATTGCCCGGAAGAGCCCGGAATTTTTCCACCTCGTCAGCTTTAATTTTCTTCTCATCTGCTCTTTTCAGAATCGCCTTCGCCAACGGATGTTCACTCTTTTTTTCCAAAGAGCAGGCGGCACAAAGAAGCTCATCTTCCCTGACCCCTTCCGCCGGAAAGAGATCTGTGACCTCCGGCTCTCCCGCCGTAATGGTTCCTGTCTTATCCAGTACCACAATCTCTGCCTTTCCCGTCTCTTCTAATGAACCGGCATTTTTGAATAAGATGCCGTTTTTTGCACCGATTCCATTGCCGACCATAATCGCGACCGGAGTTGCAAGACCGAGAGCACACGGGCAACTGATAACGAGAACCGCTACTGCGCGCGTCAACGCAGCACCGACAGTCGAACCGGTCAACATCCAGACAGCAAACGTGAGCAGCGCAATTCCTATTACGGCCGGCACAAAAATACCGGAAACCTTGTCTGCTATTTTGGCGATCGGGGCCTTCGTGGCAGCCGCATCACTGACCATTTGAATAATCTGCGACAATGTCGTATCTTCCCCTACTCTTGTCGCCTCACATTTGATAAACCCGGACTGATTTGTCGTAGCTGCCGAAACTGAATCCCCTATCCCTTTATCAACAGGTATACTCTCACCTGTCAGCGCCGATTCATTGACCGCACTATTGCCCTCAACCACAACTCCGTCAACCGGAATATTTTCACCGGGACGAACAACAAAAATATCGCCTATTTTCACCTGCTCAACAGGCACTGTTTTTTCTGCATTCCCAGCAAGGACGGTCGCCGTTTTGGGTGACAGTTT